>JBGGME010000415.1:0-10745 GCA_041288195.1 Hyphomicrobiaceae bacterium | reverse complement strand
CGGACGCGAGCCGCTCCAGCGCCTCGGCGTTGCGGATTAGCACGCCCTCGCGCGCCCCGCGGCCCGTCGCCACCATGATCGATATGGGTGTCGCCAGCCCCAAGGCGCAGGGACAGGCGATGATGAGCACGGATACGGCCGAGACCACCGCATAGGCGAGCGATGGACTGGGACCCAGCGCCAGCCAGGCCAAGAATGCGAGCACGGCGATCAGCACCACAGCCGGCACGAACCAGGCCGCCACCGCGTCGGCAAGACCCTGGATCGGGGCGCGGCTCCTCTGCGCCTCGGCCACCATGGCGACGATGCGCGCAAGCATGGTCTCGGCGCCGACCTTGCGCGCCTGCATCACGAAGCTGCCGCTCCTGTTGAGCGTGCCGCCGGTCACGGTCGCGCCCGCGGTCTTCTCCACCGGCACCGGCTCGCCCGTCAGCAGCGACTCGTCGACGGTGGACTGGCCCTCGAGCACCATGCCGTCCACCGGAACGGACTCGCCCGGGCGCACGCGCAGCCTGTCGCCGACTTGGACGGTATCGAGCGGCACCTCGGTCTCGCTGCCATCGGCGGCGATCCGACGCGCGGTCTTCGGCGCCAGGTTCAGAAGCGCGCGGATGGCGTTGCCGGTCTTCTCGCGCGCCCGCAGCTCCAGCACCTGCCCCAGCAGCACCAGCACGATGATGACGGCGGCGGCTTCGAAGTAGCGGCCGACGCCGCGGCCGTGCATGTGGAAGTCGTGCGGGAAGATGCCCGGCGCCAGTACGGCGATGACGCTGTAGGCGTAGGCCGCCAGCACGCCGATCGAGATCAGCGTCCACATGTTGGGGCTGCGGTTGACGATCGACGCCCAGCCCCGCTCGAAGAACGGCCGGCCGCACCATACGACCACGGGTGTAGCAAGCACCAGCTCGACCCAGCCTGCGGCCTGCGGCGAGATCCAGCTGTAGACGGGGAGGCCAACGTCGGGGCCCATGGAAAGCACGAGCAGCGGCAGTACCAGGGCGGCGCCGATCTTCAGGCGGCGCGTGAAATCGACGAGCTCAGGGTTCGGTCCCGCGTCGGCCGCCGGCACCCCCTTGGGCTCGAGCGCCATGCCACAGATCGGGCAGGTGCCCGGTCCCACCTGCACGATCTCGGGATGCATCGGGCAGGTGTAGAGCGTCCCCTCGGGCTCTGCCTTGGCAGGCGCGGCGCGGTCATTGCCCGCCGGCTGCAGATAGCTCGCAGGGTCGGCGATGAACTTCTCGCGGCAGCGCGGATTGCAGAAGTAGTGGCGCACGCCCTCGTGCTCGTGCGTGTGCCTGGCCGTCGCGATCTTCACCGTCATGCCGCAGACGGGATCGACGGCGGTGGCCTCGCCCTGCGTCGCGGACGGGTGATGGTGCGAATGATCGTGCGTCATGGCCGTTCGAGCTGATGATACCCCGTCGGGGTATATAGGGTTGACCTCGTATACCCTCCAGGGGTATGGGTCAAGCATGAACGCCGCAGCCAAGTCATCCTGTCGCAAGCGCCTGAGCCGCATCGAGGGCCAGGTGCGCGGTCTCGCCCGCATGGTCGAGGAGGACCGTTACTGCATCGATGTCGTCACGCAGATCTCCGCCGTGCGCGCGGCGCTCGCCCGCGTCGAGCAGGAGGTCCTGCGCGACCACGTCGCCCATTGCGTCGAGCACGCCATTGCCAGCGGCAACGCCGGCGAGCAGCGCAAGAAGGTGGCGGAGCTGATGGACGTCCTCACCCGCAGCCAGCGGTAGCTACACCGCCAGGTGCCGGAAGGCGGGTGCGTCGGGCCAGAAGATGCGCGCGACGCGGTTGACCTGGGCCGGCTCGCCGGTCGTCAGCAGCACGGGCGCGCCGGCATTGCCATCAGGCTCGCCGCGAAAGTGCGGATGGCGGTTGAGATAGTCCTCCAGGCTGTCAGCCACCACCTCGGGCTGCGACAGCAGCCGCGTGAAAGGGGGCAGATAGCGACGGAACAGGGGCTCGACCAGCGGAAAGTGTGTGCAGCCCAGGATGGCCCTGTGCGGTGGCGAACCCGCCGTCTGCGCCAGTAGCGCAGCAACGTTGGCTGCGACCATGGCATCGAGCTCCGTCTCCGGCGCGCCCCGCTCGATGGCACCGACGAGATCGGCGCAGGCCTGCTGCACCACCGTCACCTTCGGGCAGCGCTTGCGGATCTCCTCGGGGTAGGCGTGCGAGGTGATCGTGCGCGTGGTGCCGAACACGGCGACCACATCGGTGTTGTACTTCTGCGGATACTGCGGCGACGTCACTGCCCACGGCGTTTGCGTGGCCGCCTCCACCGTCGGGGCGACGATGCCGAGCAGGTTGCGGCCGCTCCAGCCGCTCACCGGCAGCCAATCCTTCTGCAGCGTGCGCGCGGCCACGCAGGTCGCCGTGTTGCAGCCGAGCAGCACCAGCTTGCAGCCGCGCCGGAACAGCGCCTCGACGCCCATGCGCGTGAGCGTCACGATCTCGTGCGAGGGTTTGTTGCCGTAGGGAACGTGGTGGTGGTCGCCCAGATAGAGGAAGGGTAGGCCGGGAAAGCGGCGCACGAGCGTGCGGAATACGGTGAGGCCGCCGTGGCCGGAATCAAATACCCCGATCATGGGCTTGAGATGCCACGCCCCGCGGTTTCGTGCAATTCACGTGCTTGCGCTCGTGGTGGGGTAGGCTACTCGGCCTTTTGCGTGCGGCCGGCAGCGATGGCGTCCTGCTCGATCATCTTGAGGGACTCCATCGCCGGCATCGCTACGGTGTTGTAGCCGCAGTCGACGAAGTGCACCTCGCCCGTCACCGCGCCCCCGAGGCTGGACAGCAGGTAGAGCCCGGCGCCGCCGACCTCGTCGAGCGTCGGCGTGCGCCGCAGCGGCGCATGGTCGCGCTGATAGTTGAAGAGCACCCTCGCATCTGAGATGCCCGCGCCGGCGAGCGTGCGCATCGGCCCGGCCGAGAGCGCGTTGACGCGGATGCCCAGCGGGCCCAGATCGGAGGCGAGATAGCGCACGGACGCCTCCAGCGCCGCCTTCGCCACCCCCATGACGTTGTAGTAGGGCACCCAGCGCGTCGCTCCTGAGAAGGTGAGCGTCAGCAGCGAGCCGCCGTTAGGCATCATCGGCACGGCGCGCTTGGCGACCTCGGTGAAGGAGAAGCAGGAGATCACCATGCTGTTGATGAAGTTCTCCCGCGTCGTATCGAGATAGCGCCCCGACAGCTCGCGCTTGTCCGAGAAGGCCAGCGCATGCACCACGAAGTCGAGGGTGCCCCACTCCTTCTTGAGCTCGGCGAAGGTATTGTCGACGGTCTTGATGTCGGTGACGTCGCAGTTGAGGATGATGTTTGAGCCCACCGACTTGGCGAGCGGGGTCGCACGCCTGGCGAAGGCGTCGCCCTGGTAGGTGAAGGCGAGCTCGGCGCCCTGGCTGGCCAGCATCCTGGCGATGCCCCACGCGATCGAGCGCTCGTTGGCAACCCCCATGATGAGACCGCGCTTGCCCGCCATCAGCGGACCCGGCTTGGCAAAGTCTTTCTCCGTCATCGCCTTCTTCCAATCATGCTGCGCGCGGGCGGCGCGCGCCCAGCTCGAAAGCCTCGGTTGTCTCGACAAGCTCAGGGACTCCGGAAATGCCGGTGGGCGGCCCATGGCCGCGCACCGTCGAGCGGCGCGGGTTGAGCCTCACGCTTCGCATCGTTTCATTACCAAAGTCGCATTCGTGCCACCGAAGCCGAAGCTATTCGACATGACACAGTTAAGGTCTGCATTGTCCTGGCGGCTGCGGACGATGGGCATATCCGCGAACTCGGGATCGAGCTCCTCGATGTTGGCGCTCTCGCAAATGAAGCCGTTGTTCATCATCAGCAGGGAGAAGATCGCTTCCTGCACGCCCACGGCGCCGAGCGAATGTCCGGTCAGCGATTTGGTGGCCGAGATCGGCGGTATGTCCTTGCCGAACACCTCGCGGATGGCCTCGATCTCGCGCTGGTCGCCGACCGGCGTGCCGGTGCCGTGCGGATTGATGTAGCCGATCTTGCCCACGCCCTTGCCGTCGAGGCCGGCCATGGCCATGCGCATGCAACGCACCGCGCCCTCGCCGGACGGCGCCACCATGTCGAAGCCGTCGGACGTCGCGCCGTAGCCCGCAACCTCGCCGTAGATCTTGGCGCCGCGGGCCTTGGCCCTCTCCAGCTCCTCCAGCACCAGCACGCCGGCCCCGCCGGCGATCACGAAGCCGTCGCGGGCCTTGTCGTAGGCCCGGCTGGCCTTGGCGGGCGTGTCGTTGAAGTGTGTGGACATGGCGCCCATGGCGTCGAACAGCACCGACAGCGTCCAGTCGAGCTCCTCGCAGCCGCCGGCGAACATGACGTCCTGCTTGCCCCACTGGATGAGCTCTGCCGCGTTGCCGATGCAGTGCGCCGAGGTGGCGCAGGCGGACGAGATGGAATAGTTGGTGCCCTTGATCTGGAAGGCGGTCGCCAGCGCGGCGGAGGGACCCGAGCACATGCCCTTGGGCACCTCGAAGGGGCCGACCTTCTTTGGGTCCTTTTCGCGCGTCACGTCGGCCGCGCGCACCAGGGCGCGGGTGGAGGGGCCGCCGGCGCCCATGATGATGCCGGTGCGCTCGTTGACGACGTCGGTGGGCTCGAGGCCGGCGTCACGGATCGCCTGATCCATGGCGATGTAGTTCCAGCCGACGCCCGCCTCCATGAAGCGCTTTGCCTTGCGCGGGATCATGCTCTCCCACTCGAGCTGCGGCTCGCCGTGCACCTGGCAGCGGAAGCCCAGCTCCGCGTACTTCTCCGCCCGCACGATCCCGGACTTGGCCTCCCGCAGCGAGGCAAGCACCTCCTGGGTGTTGTTCCCGATCGAGGACACGACCCCCATACCGGTCACGACCACGCGTCTCATCGCCAAAATCCTTCCTCGCCTCGCTGTGCCATCCCGCCCTGGGCACGAAGCCTCGAGGCTCCGGCGCCCGCCGCCTCAATCTCGAGTTATGCGCTTGCCGGCTGCTCGCCGGTCTCGAACAGCCCGACCCGCAGGTCCGTTGCCGTATAAACGATCTGGCCGTCCGCCGTTATGGTTCCATCGGCGATCGCGAGCTTGAGCTTGCGGAGAATCACCCGCTTCAGATCGACGACGTACTGCAGGGTCTTGGTGGTGGGAAAGACCATGCCGGTCAGCTTGACCTCGCCCACGCCGATCGCGCGCCCTCTGCCCGGCGCGCCGAGCCAGCCCAGGAAGAAGCCCGTCATCTGCCACAGCGCATCGAGCCCGAGGCACCCGGGCATGACGGGATCACCCTTGAAGTGGCAGGCCCACAGCCAGTCCATCGCCGGGTTGCCCGCTATCTTGAGCTCCGCCACGATCTGCCCCTTGCCGTGGGCGCCGCCGGTCTCGCTGATGCTGGAGATGCGCTCGAACATGAGCATGGGCGGCAGCGGCAGCTGGGCATTGCCCGGGCCGAACAGCTCGCCACGGCCGCAGGTCAGCAGATCCTCGTATTCGTAGCTCGTCGGACGCTGGGCCATTACCCTGTTCGTCTCACTCCCTCTCGCGTATTCCTGAGAAACCACGGGATCCCTGCGCCTTTCGACAACAGTGGCGTTTTCCTATCACACTCGCAGAGCGCTCAAAAGCATGCAATGGACGCCCATCAGCCCTGCGGCTCCCCCCTGCAGATTGCCCGCACGAGCGGCATTGCGGGCGATTCACGACCGGCCTATACTTGTTTGCATGGCGAGTGTGGACGTCGTGTGGCGCTTTGCCGAGTAATCTCAGCGGCTAAGCGCGTTGTGCTCGTGAATGTCGATGGGCAATCCGACTATGGCGCCCCTGACGGGGACTGAAATTTCGAGGCTTTTGCGGCGGGCCAGCCTGCGGCCGACACGCCAGCGTGTCGCGCTTGCGGAGCTGCTGTTTGGCAACGGCGACCGGCATGTGACGGCGGAAATCCTGCACGACGAGGCCGTGAAAGCCGGCCAGCGCGTGTCGCTGGCGACCGTCTACAACACCCTGCACCAGTTCCAGCGCGCGGGCCTGCTGCGCGAGATCGCCATCGGCGGGCAGCGCGCCTACTTCGACACCAACACCTCCAACCACAACCATTTCTTCGTCGAGGCCGAGGGGCACCTCGTGGACATCCCCGGCACCTCGATCCGGGTCGACGGCGTCCCCGAGCCGCCGGAGCATCTCAGGGTCGCCCACATCGACGTCGTCGTACGGCTCGTCCGCAAGTGACCGACCGGGTCGTGTCCCGAAATCATTGATCTAGAGCGCATCCGGCTTCCAGAAACGCTGTGCGTTGGCATCGCGGAGCTGACCGGACTAGCCTTGGTGGCAGACGAAACCACCAGGGCCGCGCCATGACCAGCGAAGTCTTCGACCCCATCGCCCATCGCCTGGGCCCATCCCGCTACTTCGAGGACTTCAAGCTGGGCGAGGCCTTCTACATCCCGTCGCGTACGGTGACAGAGGCGCAGTTCCTGGCCTTCCAGGCGGCCTCCGGCGACAACCATCCGATCCACTACGACCGCGAGTACTGCCGCCGGCACGGCCACGCCGACCTGCTCGCGCACGGCTATCAGGTGCTGATCCAGACGGCGGCTGGCGCAGGGCAGTTTCCGTTCCTGGTCGAGGACTCGCTGCTGGGTTTCATCGAGCAGTCCTCACGCTTTCTGAAGCCCGTCTATGCCGGCGACACGCTCTACCCGCGCCTCGTGGTCGCCGAGCTCAAGCCGCAGCGCACCACCGGCGTGCTGACGCTTGCCTCGACCATCCACAACCAGAAGCGCGAGCTGGTTATGGAGGGGCTGCAGCGCTACCTCATCAAGAAGCGCCCGCAATGACGCGAGCCGTCGCGCGCCTGCTGGCGGCCCTGGCGGCGGGTATGATCGCGAGCGGCCTGCTGGGAGCAACGGCGCATGCGCAATCGACACCCGCGGAGTCGCCTAAGGCGGCGAATGTGCAGCCGGCCATGACGGAGGCAGGCAAGGTCCTGACCGGCATCGACGTGCTGGCCGCCTCCGGCTTTGCACCGTTGAAGGGATTGCGCGTCGGCCTCCTGACGAACCCTGCCGGTCGCACCAGGTCCGGGCAGAGCACCATCGACGCGCTGGCGGGCGCACCGGGCGTTACGCTCGCCGCGTTGTTCAGCCCCGAGCATGGCCTCGACGGGGACCGCGAGGGCGATATCGAATCGCGGCGCGATGCGCGCACCGGACTGCCCGTTCACAGTCTCTACGGCACCACACGGCGTCCGCTCGGCTTCATGCTCGCAGGCCTCGACGCCGTCGTCATCGACCTGCAGGACGTGGGCGTGCGCTTCTACACCTACGCCACCACCATGGCCTACATCCTGGAGGCGGCGGCGAAGCGGAAACTCAAGGTATTCGTCCTCGACCGGCCCAACCCCATCGGTGCGGCAGGCGTGCGGGGGCCGCTGCCCGATCCGGACGTCAAATCCTTCACCAACTATTTCCGCTTGCCCGTCCAGCACGGCATGACGCTCGGTGAGCTGGGCCGCTTGTTCAATGCGGAGCGGCGCATCGGCGCCGACCTGACCGTGATCGCCATGCAGGGCTACGCCCGCGCGTCCTGGTACGACGAGACCGGCCTCGCATGGGTGGCGCCGTCGCCCAACCTGCGTTCGCTCGCGGGGACAACGCTCTATCCGGGCGTCGGCCTGATCGAGGACACCAACGTCAGCGTCGGGCGCGGCACGCCCACGCCCTTCGAGGTTATCGGCGCGCCCTGGATGGACGGGCCAGCGCTCGCCGCCGCGCTGCAGAGGCGCGGGATTGCCGGCGTGCGATTTGCGAGCGCCGCCTTCACGCCGACAGCCAGCCGCTACGCCGGACGGCGCTGCAACGGCATCCGCATCGAGCTGACGGACCGCGCCGCGCTCGACGCCTCCCGCCTCGGCATCGAGCTCGCCGTGGCGCTGCGCAAGCTGCATCCCGACCGCTTCGCGGTGCGCGACATGTTCCGACTGCTCGCCTCGCGCGAGATCCTTGCCGCCATCGAGGCCGGCGAGGACCCGGCGGCAATCGAGCGGCGCTGGCAGCCGGGCTTGCGCGCCTTCATGGAGCTGCGCGCAAAGTACCTGCTCTACTGACGTAGCCGCCGTCGTTCCCGCCAAGGGAAGCGCAGAGCGGGAATCCACCCGCAGACTCGCCCGGCAGGACCTGGCACTAGATTCCCGCTGGCGCGCTTCGCGCTCGCGGGAAATGACGGCGGACGATGCCGCGCTCGGCACAGATTAACGCTGGACCACGTTATCCCCGGGCTCGCCGGCCGTGCCATACTGCTGCGCAACTCGGTTGGATGCGCGCCGCTGCAGCGGGGATGCGTCAGAAGGCAGCCGAGGGGCCGCGTAAAGGCGACACGGTTCGAACCCGTGCGCTTGGGGCTAGGTGATCGGATCGGTCAAGCAGCATCCATCGCGGCAAACGGGGCGCAAGAGCCGAGTGCTCAGGCCTCTAAATACGGTCCGGCGGCTAAGCGCCCCGTCCTTCTATTGTCACTGACATGCGCGGCAAGCGCGTGCCAGGCGCATGGGCGTTGGCGCCATCTGATGGCCGCGACTCGTCGCGGCGCGCAGTCGCGCGCTGGGCGCTGCCGCGCCGGTTTTCCCGCTTCGGGGCTGCGGCCCGCAAGGCGATTTGTGTTGGGTGAGATGGTGAGTGGTGAGATTGAGGGTGGAGCAACTTCGTACGAAAGAAGCCCCCCGGTGCCACACGGCACGCCCGCGACCTCACCACCTCACCACTCACCATCTCACCGCTTCGACTAGCGCTGCGCGAGCGAGGCGCGCACCTGAGCGTAGAGATCCAGGACGCCGTCGGTCATTGCTTCGATGGTGAAGCGCTCGGCGACGGTCTCGCGCAGGCGCTCGGCTCTGCTGCGCGCGGCAACAGGGTTGTCGAGGACTCCCATCATGGCGTGCGCGAGCGCATCGGCATCTCCCGGCGGAAGCAGGTCCGTATCGGTGCCGGCGACGATCTCGGGGATGCCGCCGACATCGCTCGCAAGCAGCGGCAGGCCGGCCGCGGCCGCCTCGAGGACGATGTAGGGCAGGCTCTCGGCGCGCGACGGCACGACGAGGGTGCGACCCAGGCGGAAGGCCTCGCGCGCGGGCATGGGGCCGATGAACCTCGCGACGCCGTCGAGACCGTTCTTGGCCGCCTCGCGCGTGTACTTCGCCGCGTCGGGTCCCGCGCCGACGATGACCGCGCTCACCATTCGGCGAGCGCGCACCTGCGCCAGCGCGCGCAGCAGCACGTCGACACCCTTGAGGTGCCGCAACTCTCCCACGAACAGGAAATCCGCCGCGCCCGGAGCGGGCTCGGCCTGCGCGAACTCCTCGGGTGCCAGGCCGTTCGGGATGACGCTCGTTGCGCAGGCCGGCGCGCCGACCTGGGCCGAATAGCGCGCGGCTGCATAGCTGCTCTCGAACACGATCGCATCGGTGTAGCGCGCGAGCTGCCGCTCGAGGCCCATGTAGATGCGTCCCGTCGCAGTCGAGGGGTGATAGTGGAGGCTGCCGCCGTGCGGCGTGTAGCAGCTCACGACCGGCTCGCCGGCGCGCCTCATGGCGCGGGCAGCGAGGCGCGAGTAGGCGCCGCCCTTGGCGCCGTGGCCGTGGACGACGTCGAAGTCGAACTTGAGCGCCCGCTCCGTGACGGCGCGCAGGGCGGTGACGTCGCGCAGGCCGAGCTCGCGACTCATGGGCACCCGCAGAAGACCAAGAGCCAGGTGCGGCGCCAGCCGTTCGAGGCGATCCTCGGTGAGAGCGTCGGCGGTGGCCGCATCGCACACGACGCTGACCCCGTGGCCGCGCCGGGCCTGCTCCAGGCTCAGGTCGCAGACATGGCGGAAGAGCCCGCCCACCGGCGCGCGCAGGCAATGCAGGATGCGGAACCGCTCCCGCGCAGGAGCCTTGGCGACGGGACGCTCAGAGCCAGCGCTCGTAGACGTAGAGCGTGTCGCCGGGCTGGACAACGTAGTCCGGTGGAACATCCATCTTTTCGATGAGGCCGTCGAAGCGACGGCGGGTGATCTGGATGCGGCGCTCGTCGGCGCGGTCGGCGAATCCCCCGGCGACCGCCACTGCCGCCTTCGCCGTCAAGCCGCTCACGTACGGGTACTGGCCGGCATTGCGCACCTCACCCAGAATGAAGAACGGCCGGTTCTGGGCGACGTCGACCGTGACCTGTGGATCGCGCACGTATCGCGCCGCGAGTCGTGCGGCGACCGCCTTGCCGAGACTCCGGGTGGTGCGCCCACGCGCGGGCACGTCGCCGATCAGCGGCACCGACACCATGCCCTGCTGGTCCACGGTGTAGAGCCTCGAGAGGTTCGGGTGGCCGTAGACGAAGATGCGCAGGCGGTCGCCTGCATCGAGGAGGTAGGGGCCATCGACCTCTCCTTCCCCCGTCGATCCGAAGGCGACGACCGTCTGCCCCCAGCCCGCGACGGCAACACCCGGTGGGGCCCCCGGTGGAGGTCCATGCGCGACGCCCGGAGGAGGGCCCTGCACGATGGCCAGCGGCGGGCCGAGGTCGAAGGGAAGCAGCTCGCACCCACCGAGGCCGGCGCTGAGCGCCATGGCCAGGATCGCGCCGGCACTACGCTTGATCTTCCCGAGCATGGGTCGGCAGGCTTTCGAAAGGATGGCTCCCGCCGTTTGTAGGTCTGCCGGGTTAACAAAGCTTTTGCTCCTGCCCCGCCGCGAGAAGACTTAACAAAA
>JBGGME010000414.1:0-14143 GCA_041288195.1 Hyphomicrobiaceae bacterium | reverse complement strand
CAACCCGATCTACGCGCTCGCCTACAACAACCGCGGCTATGCTCGCGAGGCGCAGGGCCGCAAGGACGCGGCGATCGCCGATTTCCAGGCCGCTGTCCTGCTCGATCCCTCGCTGATCGGCGCCAAGGAGGGCTTGAAGCGTCTGGGCGCGCCGGCCGTGTGGTTCACCGAGAGCGAGCGGCGGGTGGCGGCGGGCAAGGCGCTGGTCGAGAAGAATTGCGCCGCCTGCCACGCCGTGGGCGCCAAGGGCGCGAGCCCGAACGCCAAGGCCCCCGAGTTCCGCAATCTCGCCGCCCGCCACCCGAGCCTCGCGCTCCGCGAGCCGCTGTCGCGGGGCATCGCCGCGCCGCACGACGAGATGCCGAAGTTCGCCCTCTCCGGGCCCGAGATTGACACCATCGTTGCCTACATCAACAGCCTGGGCGTCGGTGCGGACTGGACGACGACGGTGAAGCGGACCGCCGAGGCGGCCAAGCGGCCCAAGCCCATCGCCGACGGGGAGGACCTGGGCGATGCCGGCAAGGGGCTCGCCTACGCGCGCAAGGTGTGCGCGACCTGCCACAATGTTCTGCGCAACGAATTGCCCTCGCCTCATCGGCAGGCGCCGCCGTTCAAGCGGATCGCCGACACGCCGGGCATGTCGGTCACGGCGCTCACCGTGTGGTCGCGCACCACCCACCCGACGATGCCCAACCTCGTCATCGACCCCAACGACATGGACGACCTCATCGCCTACATCCTGAGCCTGCGCGAGAGGAAGTGATGCGCGTGCGTCCCCGGCCAAGCGCCGCGGGACGCAGTCCAAGGCGCGCAGAGCCGGGGCCTTGCCGGATTGCGTTCATTCGATGGACAAGTTCCCGGACGGGCGCGGAGCGCGCCCTCCGGGAATGCACTACGTCCGTCCCGCCATCATGCGCACGGCCTTGTAGGTGATGACGGTCTCGCCCTTCTGGTTGACGATATCGTTCCTGGTGGTGACGACCGCACGGTTGCCTTTGCTGGTCGGCTTGATGGCGAGAACCTCGACCTCGATGTGCACGGTGTCGCCGACGAACGTGGGTTTGAGCACCTTCTTCTCGATCTCGAGCAGCGCCAGTCCGGTCATCTGCTGCACCGTCTGGCACAGCAGGCCCTCCATCAGCGTGTAGGGCAGGGCCGCCGGCACGACGCGGCCGCCCTTGATGCCGCCGGCGTGCTCGTAGGTCTGGTCGATGAAGATCATCTCCAGCATGCCGGTGGCATTGACGAAGCCGACGAGGTCGGTCTCGGTGATGGTGCGATTGTGCGTGCGGAACTTCAGGCCGACCTCGAGGTCCTGCCAGGTGTAGCCGTGGCCGACCATCTTCATTTGAGCGCCTCCAGGAACGTCTCGAGCGCCTTCTGCGCGAAGGCCCGCATATTGGCCTGACGGTCGGCGCTGCCGGTGCGCAGCATCAGCGTGCGCTCCACCGGTCCGGCAATGGCGATGCAGGTGTGGCCGGCGGGATCGCCGTAGCGGTTGCCGCTGGGGCCGGTCGCGCCCGTCTCGGCGATGCCCCAGGTGGCGCCATGGCGCTCGCGTATCGTGCGTGCCCCGAGCGCCGCATAGGGCTCGCTCGCCGAGCGGATGCCGGCGGCGACCATCTCCTTGTCGCCGATGCCGAGCAGCGCCTTGCGCGCCTGGCGTGTGTAGACCACCGCGCCGCCGAGAAAATACGCGGAGGCGCCGGGCACGGCGAGCAGCGCGGCGGAGATGAGCCCGCCGGTCGAGGACTCCGAGACGGCGACCGTCTCGCCGCGCTCCTTCAGGCGGGCGCCGATGGCCTCGGCAAGCGGTATCAAGCTTTGCATCGTGCGATCCTCACTCTTTGACCCGCCCGCGGCCTAGGCATCGCCGGGAGGCGTGATCACTTCTTGCGCGGTCCTTCGTACTGCTCGATCGGCGGCGTGCCGTGGGTGTGGAAGCTCTCGATCGTCTTGAGGCCCCACGCCTGGCCCTTCCTGCGCTCGGTCTCGGTCCACACCACCGGCTGCCAGTCCGGCGCCAGCATCAGCCGCGCGCCCGCATTGGCGACCTCGACGCGATTGCCGCCGGGCTCGTAGACGTAGAGAAAGAAGGTCTGCTGTATCGCGTGCTTGTGCGGGCCGGTCTCGATGTGTACGCCCGCCTCGAGGAAGATGTCGGCCGCCCGCAGGATCTCCTCGCGCGAGTCGAGCGCGAAGGTGACGTGGTGGAAGCGGCCCTTGGCGCCATAGTGATCGAGCGTGAAGGCGAGGTCGTAGGTCTTGTTGTTGGTCGTGACCCAGGCGCCGGCCTCCTTGCCGCTGTCGAGCACGATCTTCTCTGTCGTGCGCAGCCCCAGCACGTCCTCGAGGAACTGCCGCAGCTCGGCGACGTCCGAGGTCAGCAGGTTCATGTGGTCGAGGCGGCGCGCGTTGACGCCGCGCGCGGGGAACCGTTGCGCCTGGTTCTTGAGCGAGGGCCTGAGCTCCGGCGGCGGCTGGTACCACTCGGTCTCGTAGTAGATCTCCATGTTGTGGCCGTCGGACGTGGTGAAGGCGTAGGCCGGCCCGTGGCCCAGGTCGCCCTCCGTCCAGCCCTTGCCGCGCCCGGCCTTCTCGATGACCGCCGCGCGATGCCGGAGCGCCTCGGGGCTGGTTGCGCGATAGGCGAAGTGGCCCATGCCGGCGACCTTCGACGCGGTCAGCTTCAGCGAGTGGCGCTCGTAGTCGTCCCAGCCGCGCAGATAGACGGAGTCCCCGCGCCGCCCGCTTTCGGTCATGCCCATGACGTCGACGAAAAACCGCAAGCTCTCCTCGGGCTTCGGCGTCAGCAGCTCGACGTGCGCCAGGTGTGCGAGGTCGAAGGAGCGGATGGTGGGCTGCAAGGGCATTGCTCGGTCTGGAGGATTGCTGCCAACTAAGCTACCAATGAGCCCGTCGCTGGGGTAGCCCCGGAAAAAACAAAGCAGAGTGGGAGGAAACGATGTCACGCCTGCTGAAGCTCGCCGCTGCCGCGATGCTGGCCGCCGCCATTGGGGCGCCCGCTGCGGCGCAGGACTATCCCAACCGTCCCGTGAAAATCATCGTTCCGTTCGGCGCCGGCGGACCGGCTGACATCTACGCGCGCTTCATCGGCCAGCACCTGCAGGAGGCTCTCAAGCAGTCGTTCGTGATCGAGGACCGGCCCGGCGCCGGCTCCATCATCGGTACCGGCGAGGTCGCGAAGGCGGCGCCCGACGGCTACACGCTGCTGATGATGTCCAACACCCACACCACCAACGAGACGCTGCGCCCCAACAAGCCGTTCCAGCTGATGCGCGACTTCGTGCCGATCGCGCCGGTCAACTACTCCGACCTGATCATGGTGATCCATCCGTCGGTGCCGGCCAAGGACCTCAAGGAGTTCCTCGCCCTCATGAAGTCGAAGCCTGGCGCCATGAACTACGCCTCCTCGGGGCCGGGCACGCCCTATCACATGGCCTCCGAGCTGTTCAAAGCCATGAGCGGCAGCGACATCGTGCACGTGCCGCACAAGGCGAGCGGCGAGGCGCGCAACGCCGTGATCGGCGGCCACGTGCAGATGATGATCGACGCCATCACCACCACCGCGCCCACCGTGCAGGGCGGGCAGGTGCGGGCGCTGGGCACGACCGGCAAGACGCGCTCCAAGCTGATGCCCGACGTGCCGACCATCGCCGAGGCCGGCGTGCCCGGCTACGAGGCTACCATCTGGCTCGGCCTGATGGCGCCGGCGGGAACGCCCAAGCCGATCGTCGACAAGCTCAACGCCGAGGTGAACAAGGTGCTGGCGAAGCCCGACGTGCAGGCCGCCTGGGAGAAGCAGGGCGCCGTGCCGCTGATCATGACGCCGGCCGAGTTCGAGAAATACCTGCACGGCGACATCGAGAAGTGGGCGAAAGTCATCCAGACCGCCGGCATCAAGGTGCAGTGAGAGAAGAGATGGTCGAGCCGATCAAGTTGCGCGTGAATGGAGCCGATCGCTCCGTGGAGGCCGATCCGGCAGCGTCGCTGCTCGGCGTGCTGCGAGGACAGCTCGGCCTCACCGGCACCAACTTCGGATGCGGCGCCAATCAGTGCGGCGCCTGCCACGTGCTGATCGACGGGGCGGCTGTCGCCTCCTGCGACACGCCGCTGTGGGCGGCAACGGGCAAGGACATCGTTACGGTCGAAGGCCTCGGCACGCCGGAGCAGCCGCATCCGCTGCAGCTGGCCTTCCTCGCCGAGCAGGCGGGCCAGTGCGGCTACTGCCTGCCCGGTATCCTGATCTCGGCCGCCGCCCTGCTGCGGCGCAATCCCGATCCGAGCGACGCGGACGTGCGCGCGGCGCTCGACCGCAACCTCTGTAGGTGCGGGGCGCACAACCGAATCGTGCGCGCGGTGCTGCGCGCGGCGAGGGAGGCCCGGACATGACCGCGACCAAGGCGGCCGCGCTGCCGCCCACGCTTGCCGCCAACCCGCGGCTCTCGGGCTGGCTCAAGTTCAGCCGCGACGGCTTCGTGCAACTGAGCCCCGGCAAGGTCGAGATCGGGCAGGGCATCGTCACCGCGCTGGCGCAGATCGCGGCCGACGAGCTCGACGTCGACATCGCCCGAATTCGCATGGTGGCGACCGGCACCCCGACCAGCCCCAACGAGGGCACGACCTCGGGGAGCCTTTCGGTCGAGCAGTCCGGCACGTCCGTGCGCTATGCGGCGGCGCAGGCGCGGTCGATCTACCTATCGGCCGCCGCCCAGCGTCTTGGCGTGGCGCCCGAGAGCCTCAGCGTCGAGGACGGCACCATCGTCGGCCCAGGCAACTTGCGCACCAGCTACTGGGAGCTCGCTGACGATTCCCTGCTGGCCCGCGACGCCACGCCCGGTATTGCCGCCAAGGCGCCTGGTGCGCGCCGCCTGGCCGGCACGCCGGCTGCTCGCCTCGACTTGCCGGACAAGGTGTTCGGGCGGCCGCGGTTCATTCACCAGCTGGCCTTGCCGGACATGCTGCACGGGCGCGCCCTGAAGCCCGCGGCCGTTGGCGCCAAGCTCACTTCGCTCGACGACAAGCCCGCGCGCGCGGTCCCTGGCATCGTCGCAGTCGTTCGCGACGGCAACTTCATCGGCGTCGTCGCCGAGACGGAGGTTGCCGCCGACGCCGGCCTGGCGGCCCTGCGCAAGGGCGCAGCATGGGATGCCGGGGCGGGCCTGCCCGATGAGACCAAGCTCTCCGCCTGGCTCAAGAGCCAGCCCGTCGAGACCACGACCGTCGACGAGCGCAAGGCTTCCACGCCGCCGCAAGTCGCCAAGACCATCCGCCGGCAATACTCGCGGCCCTTCATCGCGCACGCGTCGATGGCGCCCTCCTGCGCCATCGCGCAATGGACGGCACCAGACAAGGTGCACATCTGGTCGCACTGCCAGGGCGTCTACAATCTGCGCGCCGACCTGACGCTGGCGCTGAAGCTGCCGGAGGAGAACATCACCGTTCAGCACGTCGAGGGGGCCGGCTGCTACGGCCACAACGGCGCCGATGATGTCGCCTTCGATGCTGTCCTGCTGGCGCGTGCCGCGAATGGGCGTCCCGTGCGTCTGCAATGGTCGCGCGAGGACGAGCTCGCCTGGTCGCCGATGGGCGCAGCCATGGCGGTGGACCTCGAGGCCAACCTCGATGCGCGCGGCGAGATCGTCGGCTGGCGCGGCGAGGTGTGGAGCAACGGTCATGTCTCTCGCGCCGGCCGTGCGCCGATCCCGACCGTGCTCGCGGCCTCGCAGCTGGCGCAACCGTTCGAGCGCTTCATCGCCTTCAACCCGCCGATGGCAAACGGCGGCGGGGCGGAGCGCAACCTGGTACCGGCCTACGATTTCCCGGCCTGGAGCATCGTCTGCAACCGGCTCCTCGTGATGCCGATCCGCACCTCGGCGCTGCGCACGCTCGGGGCCTTCGCCAACGTGTTCGCCATCGAATCGTTCATGGACGAGCTGGCGGCGGAGCGCGGCGAGGACCCGCTGGCGTTTCGCCTGCGTCAACTGAAGGACTCGCGGGCCCGCGCGGTGCTGGAGGCCGCGGCCAAGCGGGCCGGCTGGAGCACGCGCGTGAGGAAGGAAGGAACCGGCCACGGCATCGCATGGGCGCGCTACAAGAACTTCGGCGCCTATTGCGCGGTCGTCGCCGAGGTGGAGGGTGCGGCCGACATCCGCGTGCGCCGTGTGGTGGTCGCGGTCGACGTGGGCGAGGTGGTCAATCCGGACGGCGTCGCCAACCAGATGGAGGGCGGTGCGATCCAGGCCACCAGCTGGACGCTGAAGGAGGCCGCGCGCTTCGATGCCTCGCGCATAACCAGCGACACCTGGGAGACCTATCCGATCCTGCGCTTTTCGGAAGTGCCGGCGGTCGACGTCGAGATCGTCTCGCGGCCGACGGAGAAATTCCTCGGCGCGGGCGAGGCGGCGCATGGGCCCACGGCGGCGGCCATTGGCAATGCTATCTTCGCCGCCCTCGGCGTGCGCGTCCGCGACCTGCCCATCACCCGCGAGCGCATCGTCGCCGCCATGGCGTGAATGCGTGACGCACGAGCGGACGGCGTGGGAAACGATGCGGGTCGAGGTCTTGAGCGGCGGGGCGGCGCAGGGGCTTGTCGCCGCGCTCGAGGCGCAATTCAAGGCCGAGACCGGCTGCGACATCGCCGGCACTTTCGGCGCCGTCGGCGCCATGCGTGAGAAGCTCCTCGCCGGTGCCCGCGCCGACCTGCTGATTCTGACCTCCGCCCTCATTGCCGAGCTCGCGCGCTCGGGTCATGTGGTCGCCGGCTCTGTCGTCGACGTCGGCGTCGTGGAGACCGGCGTCGCCACGCGCGCCGGCGATCCAGCACCTGCGGTCGGCAACGCTGATGAGCTGCGCGCCGCCCTGCTCGCGGCAGACGCCATCTACTTCCCCGACCCGAAGCAGGCGACGGCCGGCATACACTTCGCCAAGGCGCTCGAACGGCTGGGCATCGGCAGGGATGTGGCCCCCCGCCTCCAACCCCATCCCAATGGCGCAACCGCAATGCGCGCGCTGGCGCAGTCGGGGGCCGCACGCCCCATCGGCTGCACGCAGGTCACCGAGATTCTGGCGACGCCGGGCGTGACCCTCGTAGGCCCACTGCCCGAAGGCTACGAGCTCGCCACCGTCTACACCGTCGGCGTCTGCACGAAGGCGGCGCTGCCCGCCGAGGCCGCGCGCCTCGCCGCGCTCCTCAGCTCTGAAACAACCGGCGAGGCGCGCGCCAAGGCCGGCTTCCGGCCACTCGGCTCCCTCTCCCGCATGCGGGGAGAGGGAAATCAATGCGCCCCCTGGTAGTGCGCCTTGAGGAGGTCGCGGCCGAACAGGCCGACGGGGTCGATCCACACGGAATGCACGTGGTTGGCGCCGTCCTGCGTGTTGTCGTACTCGACGAGCGCCGTGGGGCCATGTACGCGGAAGTAATGCGGCCGGCCGCGTGCCAGGCTGCCGGCCCAGGCAAAATGCAGGGCCTCGACGCCGGCCTCGCGCACCTTGGCGAGTGCAGGGCCCGCAATCTCCTCCCGCATGGTGCCGGCGTAGAGCTCGAGGATGCGCATCACGCCGCCCCTCTGCGCTTCGTTGAGCCGGGCCAGTGGCACCCCCTCGAAGCGCTGGAGACTGACCTCTCGCCCCGGACCCGAGACGATGTCGCCGAGCGACCTGTCCGCAATCACGGCCTGGGAGCGAACGCCGCCCTCCAGGGACTGCAGGAGCGAGAAGGCGGCGTCCTCCTCCGCGCCGACCAGCCGGAACCCGCCGTGCGCATGGCTGCCGGGCACGCGCGCCGGATTGGCGCCGAAGAACACCGGCGTCACGGAGACGCCGTGCCCGGGCGCGACCAGCACGCTCAGGGAGAGATGATGACCCTCAAAGCGCCAGGCCCAGGGACCATTGCCCGCGGGGTCGCCGAAGATGGCAAGGGCGTAGTTGCCGGGATCGCGGAATCCGGGGCTGCCGGTGAGCTCGCCCAGGATGCGCTCGATCTTGATGAGCCCACGCACCTGATCGAGGCCGCGGGCGCTGAGCAGGGACCCGAGCAGGTCCCAGGCGGTCGCCGTCTGGCGCTCGCTCATGGCGCGTAGGGCCACGCCCGGCCGGCCGCGCGGCACGTAGTGCCAATTCTCGCGCTGGCGGCCCGACCATTCGAGCCGGGCCTCGCGCCGCTGGCCCTCATCGAGCTGCGCCAGCCACGCCGAGGCGGCGCGCGCCATGCCGCGGCTCAGCTGCGGTGCCGCGGCCCAGCTCAGGCCCGGAAGGGAGGCGGCCATCCCCGCCGCCAGCCCGCTGCGCAGCAGGGCCCGCCGGTCGGGGGCCCCGCCGGAATGGTCGTGCGAATGATCGTGCACCAGGGAGGCCTTACTTGATGTGGCCGCCGCCCATGTCGAAGAACTTGTTGGGCTTGAGGAAGAAGGACAGGGTGATGCAGCCGTTGGGCGAGTGGGCGTCGTGCCGGCTGCCGGCCGGACGCCAGACGTAGTTGCCGGCGGTGGCCACGCCCTCGTGGTCGGCGAGCGAGCCTTCCAGGACCCAGGTCTGCTCGAGCTCGGTATGCTCGTGATCGGGCAGCTTGGCGCCCGGCGCAAAGCGCGTGAGCGCCGTCATCAGCCCGGTCTCCTTGTCCTCCATCAGGACCTTGAGATCCACGCCCTTGAACCGGGTCGGCACCCACGGCAGCGAGGCCACGTCGACGTAGCGCGAGGCCAGGGCCGACAAGCTCTCATGGGTCTTGGCATTCGGCGTCGTGATGGTCACAGGCGTTCTCCTTGCTCGGCAAGTTGCGGCTCCCACGCCAAAACCATAGCCCATTCGGCACGGCTTTTCTCGCCATTTGCGATACGCGCCGGGATGGTCCCATCCCACAGGTTGTGGACGTCCGCGCATCCGGAAGGAAAACAACCGCCGAGCGTATCGTCTTGGGGCAGTCATACCGTTCTCGGAAAAACTGCATTTGTCTCTTTTTTTATGTTTCAAATCTAGCCTCTGCGTACGCTTTGGGGGAGAGAAGCGTATGCGCCTGCCCGTCTCACTGACAGACGCCGTTGCGCGACTCCGAGCGAGAGTTGCGGCAGCCGGCGAGAAGGTCCGCAGCCGCGTCTCGCACATCAACGTGCGACTGACGCGACGGGCCGGTTCCCCGCGAGTGCTCATCGGCTATCTCGGCCTCGTGACGACTGCCGTGACCATGTTGGCGCCGCCTCTCACCTATGCGGTATTCAGCACGCTTCAGCTCTACCAGCGCGCCGAGGAGCAGGCGACGCTGGGCGCACGCCACATCGAGGTGCAGCTGCCGCGGCGGAGCGCCGTGGACTGGCTCAATCAGGTCTCCATCTCGGTTCTGCACGCCACCCGCCGATCCCACGGCGTCGTGGTTGCGAGCTGGGTCACCGCCAATGACGGCACCGTGGTGATGTTCCAGGGCGTGCCGTCCACGTGGCCCGAGATCGAGGTCGCAAGAGCGATCCACACGCCGCAATTCAGCGGGCAGTTCCATATCGCGCTCAGCACGCGCGAGGTCTTCATCGGCACCCTCTACGTCCTGCTCGGCTTCTTCCTGCTCGGGCTGCTGGCCTACTACTGCTTCCGCCGCCTGCCGCTGGCGGGGCTGGACAACGCACAGAGGCTGCTCGACGCCAAGCAGTCCGAGCTCCTGTCGCAGAAGCACCAGCTCGAGGTGCAGAACCTGCGCTTCGATGCCGCCCTCAACAACATGTCCCAGGGCCTGTGCATGTGCGATGCCGAGCACAAGCTCGTCGTCTGCAATGTGCCCTACATGCGCATGTATGGACTGCCGCTGGAGCTTGCCCAACCGGGGACGGCGTTCGAGGAGATCATCCGCTTCCGGCTGGCAAAGGGCCTGCACATCGAGCAGACGCCCGAGGACTATCTGCGCGACGTGCGCGGCGTCGTCGCCTCGCAGCGGCCGGTCACCAATGTGCGCCAGCTCAGCGACGGGCGCGTCGTCGCCATCAAACATCAGCCGATGCCGGATGGCGGCTGGGTGTCGACGCACGAGGACGTGACGGAGTATCGGCGCATCGAGGCGCGCATCACCCATATGGCGCACCACGACGTGCTCACCGAGCTGCCCAACCGCATGCTGCTGCGCGAGCAGCTGGAGCAAGCGCTCGACGGCCCCGAGAAGGGCAGGAGCCTGGCGGTGCTCAGCCTCGACATCGACCGCTTCAAGGACGTCAACGACACGCTCGGCCATCCCATCGGGGATTCGCTGCTCAAGGCCGTCTCGGAGCGGCTGCAGAGCTGCATCGCGGAGGGTGACACGCTGGCACGGCTCGGCGGCGACGAGTTCTGCATCGTGCAGATGGTGCCCGAGCAACCGGTCGCCGCCACGGCGCTCGCAACACGCATTGCCGAGACGATCGGCGAGCCCTTCGAGCTTGCCGGCCATCAGGTCACGATCGGCGCCAGCATCGGCATCGCCGTATCCCCGGGCGACGGCACCGATACCGACGAGCTTCTCAGGAATTCCGACCTCGCCCTCTCCAGGGCCAAGAGCGACGCGCGCGGCAGCCATCGCTTCTTCGAGCAGGACATGGACGCCGACATGCAGGCGCGCAGCAAGTTGCAGCTCGACCTGCGCAAGGCATTGGTCAACGGCGAGTTCGAGCTCTACTACCAGCCGCTCGTCAACCTCGAGCGCGACGAGATCTGCGGCTTCGAGGCCCTGCTGCGCTGGCGCCATCCCCAGCGCGGGTTCGTCTCGCCGGGGGAGTTCATTCCCCTGGCGGAGGAAACCGGGCTGATCGTGCCGCTCGGCGAGTGGGCAATGCGACAGGCCTGCGCGGCTGCCGCCCATTGGCCCCAGCACATCAAGATCGCGATCAATCTCTCGGCCATCCAGTTCAACAGCCCGCACCTCGTCGACACGGTGTTCTCGGCACTTGCTGCCTCCGGCCTGACAGCCTCCCGGCTGGAGCTCGAGATCACCGAGTCCGTGCTGCTCAAGAATAACGCTGCGACGCTCGATATCCTGCACAGGCTGCGCGGGCTCGGCGCACGGATCGCGCTCGATGACTTCGGCACCGGATACTCATCGCTGAGCTACCTGCGCAGCTTTCCCTTCGACAAGATCAAGATCGATCGCTGCTTTGTCTCCGACCTTTCGGGGGCGCGCGAGGATGCGCTGGCGATCCTGCGCGCGGTCGCCGGGCTCGGCACCAGCCTCGGCATCGCCACCACGGCCGAGGGCGTGGAGACCAGGGAGCAGCTCGAGAGGGTGCGCGCGGAAGGTTGCACCGAGATGCAGGGCTACTTCTTCAGCCCGCCCCGGCCGCTGGCGGAGCTGCAGGGCATGCTGCGGCGCCGGGTCGAGGCGAAGGCGGACGCGGCCTGACCGGTGCGTCCCGATCTGGCCAGGATCAGCCGGCGTTCCGTGCAGGACGCTTTTTCGGCCCCGTGATCCGCGGGCTACAGCGTTACACATCGCCTCGAATTACATTGCGAGAAGATTCGGCCCCGGCCGTCTCCACCACAACTCGGGGTGCGCGGTTGCGACGCCGAAGCTCACGATCCGTCCTGCGGCTTCTCCTTGCCGTTCCGCCCCGGGGTTCGCAGCCCCTGGCCGAGGGGTCTGTCGCGTTCCTGCCACCGTCCATGCCATGACCCCAAACGGCGATGTCGGCGACCCAGCGCACAATCAGGCCTGAGACGGCGCTCCGCGCCCCGTCCCTGCGCCTCGACGGCGTAGTCCCGCAGTGGACGTCTGCGAGCGATGGCCTGCGGCCTACGCCCGCCATCTATCTCTCGGTAGGGCTGGTGGCCGGCGCGGTGGTGGCCCTGCAGATCGCGGTCATGCGTGTATTTGCGATCGGCAACTGGGCGCACGTGGGGTCGCTGGTGGTGAGCCTCGCCATGCTGGGCTTCGGCCTGACGGGCGCCGTGATGTGCACGGCCAAGGGTTGGTTCGAGCGCAACTGGCAATGGGCTGCCGCCCTCGCCCTGATGCTGTTTGGCCCGCTGATCGTCTCGGCCCACCTGCTGGCGCGGCAGATTCCGGTCGAGGCCATGTTCCTCGCCTCCGATCCGGCACTGAAGTGGCGGCTGTTTGCGAGCTTCATCCTCTACATGCTGCCCTTCCTGGCCGGCGCGCTGTTCCTCGGCATCGTCTTCCTGAAGGCGCGGCGGGTGTTCGGCCGTGTGTACTTTGCCGACCTCACGGGGTCGGGGCTGTGCGGCCTCCTGATCCTGGGTGCGATGTCCGTCATCGCACCGCAGAGCCTTCTGATCGTGCCGCTGCTGCTGTGGCTGGCGGGCGGCGCCTTGTGGTTCTGGGCGACGGGTCGGGTGCGCGCGGTCGCCTGGATCGGCCTTGTCGCCGTGGCCTCGATCGGCCTCTATGCGGCGGGGCCGCTGGCGGGATCGCCGGCACCGATTGCTGCGGACGCGCCGGAGCCGATGCGGGCAGAGTGGAGCCGGGTATTGGCCTGGTCGATCCTTGCCGTCGCCAGCATCGCCGCGCTCTCACTCGTCGTGCTGCCGCTCGTCTACGGCTGGCGCACGATCCTCTCCCGCAACCCCGGCAAACTCCGTACCATCGGCTACTTCGCCTGCCTCGGCGCCGGCTACGTGATGGTCGAGGTGGGGCTCATCGCCCAGTTCAGCAAGGCGCTCGGCAACGCCACCATCTCCGCCTCGGTGCTGATCACCGGCATGCTCGTGTTCTCCGGTCTCGGCAGCCTCGCCTCCGAGCGCTACCTCGACGGCGCGCGCACCATCATGCCCAAGCTGTTCCTCGCCATCGGCGCGATGCTGATCGGCTACGGTTTGGCCCTCGACCGTGCGCTCGAGTGGATCGGCGCCCTGCCCTACGCCTTGCGCCTCGTCGTCTGCTTCGTGCTGATCCTGCCGCCCGCGTTCCTGATGGGCTTGCCGATGCCGATCGCGATGGCGTGGCTGTCGCGGCTCGGCAAGGACCACATGTTCTTATGGGCGTGGAGCATCAACGGCTGCTTCGCGGTGGTAGGGGCCGCGCTGGTGCCCGTGATCGCGGTATCGTTCGGGCTCGCTGCCGTGCTCGTTGTCAGCGGCTGCGCCTACCTGCTGGCGATGCTGGGGTTCTTCGCGATACTGTTGCCGCTCACCGCACCCGCAAGGACAGAGAGCCGCCGCACGTGAGAAGGCCGACATCGCTTCGCCTGCTGGGGTCGATGATGCTGGCCGCCGGGCTTGGAGGCCTGTGCCTGGGGATGCCCGCTCCCGCGGCGGCGGCGCCAACGGCGAAGCCCAAGACGGCGCTGGTGGCGTTCGACGCCTCTCCCTTCCCTTTCGACGGGCGGCCGCTGCCGGGGCAGGACAAGCCGTTCTTCGACGTCGAGAAGGACGGCCGGCGGGGGCGGACCTCCGCACGCGGCGGCACCGTCTACTGGGAGGATGCCACCTACAGCGACCGGCGCGTGCTCCTCTATATCCCCGCGGGCTTCGATCCCGCGCGGCCGGGACTGATGCTCGTGTTCCTGCACGGCAACCAGACGATACTCGAGCGTGACGTCGTGGCCCGCCAGCAGGTGCCGCGCCAGCTGGCGCAGTCGGGGCTCAATGCGGTGCTGGTGGTACCGCAACTTGCCGTCGATGCGCTGGATTCCACCGCCGGCAAGTTCCACGAGGCTGGCCACTTCCGCCGCTTCGTGGAGGCGGCGGCGATACAGCTCGCCAGGCTCCACGGCGACCGCCGCGCCGCCAAGGCCATCGACGCGCTCCCCGTGGTCATCGTCGCCTATAGCGGCGGCTACTACCCGGCCGCCTGGGTGCTGCGCCAGGGCGGGCTCGGCGATCGTCTGCGCGGGGTCATCATCATGGACGGGCTTTACGGCGACCTCGACAAATTCGCGGACTGGATCGCAGGCCACGAGGCCGCGTTCTTCCTGAGCGCCCACTCGCGCTCCTCGCGCGAGGAGAATGCCGACTTCCAACGCATCCTGACCGAGCGCGGCATCCACTTCACGACCAGCCTGCCGGCGAAGCTGACGCCGGGGACCGTCGCGTTCGTCGGCAGCCCCGACGAGGTCGTGCACCGCGACTTCGTGAGCAATGCCTGGGTGGAGGACCCGCTCAAGGTCGTGCTCGCTCGCATTGCCGGCTACCCGCGGACCGCGCCTTCCGCCAAGGC
>JBGGME010000413.1:0-2666 GCA_041288195.1 Hyphomicrobiaceae bacterium | reverse complement strand
GCCAGGCTCGCGCACCGGACGGGTCGCCGGGTCGCGGCAGATCTGCTCTTCGAGGTCGGCCAGGTCTACGAACTGGTCGGCCTGCCGGCGCAGCTCATCGGCCACCATCGGCGGTTGCGTTTGCAGCGTCGACACGACGCTGACGCGGCGGCCGCGCTGCTGCATGGCACCGACCAGAGCACGGAAATCGCCGTCGCCTGTGAAGAGAATGACGTGATCGAGATGCTCGACCAGGCGCATGGCATCGACGGTGAGCTCGATGTCCATGTTGCCCTTGATCTTGCGGCGGCCAAGCGCGTCGGTGAACTCCTTCGTCGGCTTGGTGACCATGGTGTAGCCATTGTAGTCGAGCCAGTCGACCAATGGCCTGATCGAAGAGTATTCCTGGTCCTCAGCCAGCGCCGTATAGTAGAGCGCGCGCACAAGCTGACCCTTGCCACGGAAGAGGGACAACAGGCGCTTGTAGTCGATATCGAAGCCGAGAGCCTTGGCGGTTGCGTACAGGTTGGCGCCATCAATGAAGAGCGCAAGGCGCTCGTTCGGGTAAAAATGCATCCTATGTCCTCGGTAATGCCTATAGCCCCCTTGATTAAAAAAGGAGGCTGATAGAGTTGCCCATGTGGACCGCAATTTGGTATGGGGCGACCCAAAAGCCAAGATGCAAATACGCACACACAACTTCAATTTTGCGCCACAGACTGTGTGCAGCTTTAAGCTGTGTGCCACTTCCGCAGAGACTCATCTAAAGGACTGACAGTTGTGGTGCAGTCGGGTGCGGGCCATGTTCTTCTCGCGCTAGGCGCGAATCTTCCTGGACGTTGGGGGGATCCACTCACCGCACTACGCCGTGTAGTGGTGGAGCTGGCAAATGCTGGCCTGCGTCTGATGGCCGCGTCCCACATCTACGCCACGACCCCGCTCGGACCAGGCCGGCAGGCGCCCTATCTCAACGCGGTCTTGATGCTCGAATCACACCTAGCGCCAGCGGCCCTGCTGCGCCTCCTCAAGGGCCTCGAGCGGCGCGCTGGGCGGCGGTTCGCGCCGCGTTGGGGTCCACGCTGCCTCGATATCGATGTCCTCGACTACTCCGGCAGGCGGGTCGGCAGACCCTCCCGGCGGCGCGAGCGCGGGCGGCTGGTTCTGCCGCATCCCGAATTGCACAGCCGCGCCTTCGTGCTCGTGCCGCTGCTGGAGATAGCCCCGCACTGGCGGCATCCGGTGCTTGGCGTGGCCGGCCGCACGTTGCTCGTCCGCATCGACCCTCGCAAGCGCGCTGGCGTCCTGCAAACCCTTGATTCTGCGGCCCCGGCGTGCGACAAGAAAGCAACATGAGAGCGCGCTTCGGAAGGAGGCTTCCGGAGCCGATTTTGTTTGCTCCAGCTATCTAAGAGGGTGAACGCATGGCGCGTGTGACGGTCGAAGACTGCGTCGACAAGGTTCCCAATCGCTTCGAGCTGGTGCTGCTGGCGGCGCACCGTGCGCGGGCGATCGCCAACGGCTCGAATATCACGATCGATCCCGAGAACGACAAGAACCCGGTGGTAGCGTTGCGGGAGATCGCGGAGAAGACCATTCCCCCCGACGACATGCGAGAGGGGCTCATTCACTCGATCCAGCGCAACGTAGAGGTGGACGAGCCGGAGGCGGCGGCGGCGCCGAGCCTGCCGATCGAACGCCGTCCGGTGCTGGGGCGCGACGATCAGTCGAGCGACACGGTCGTCGACGTGATCACCGAGGAGCAGCTGCTGAGGGGCATGGAAAGCCTGACGCCGACCGAGCCCTCCGCCAACGGCGGCGGCTCCGGCCGCAACGGCTGAGGCGCGCCGGCCACTTGGCTCGAGTGCCCGCTGCGATGCGGGTGCACCCGTCGGCTCTGCCTGTCGTCTTGTGGGAATTGCCTTGTAGCGTTGAGATCGGCGCGAGCGAGACTGCGCGAGGCGTAGCATGATGCGCCAATACGAGCTGGTGGAGCGGGTCCAAAAGTATGACCCGAGCGCCAACGAGGCGCTGCTCAATCGCGCCTACGTCTACGCCATGCAGGCGCACGGCCACCAGAAGCGGGCCTCGGGCGATCCCTTCTTCTCCCACCCCCTCGAAGTTGCCGCCATCCTGACCGAGTTCAAGCTCGACGACGCCACCATCGCCGCCGCGCTGCTGCACGACGTGATCGAGGACACCGACGTCACCCGCGCCGAGATCGACCAGAAGTTCGGCAAGGAGATCGGCGACCTCGTCGAGGGTCTGACCAAGATCAAGAAACTCGACCTCGTCACCAGGAAGGCGGAGCAGGCCGAGAACTTCCGCAAGCTGCTGGTTGCGATCTCGACCGACATCCGCGTGCTGCTGATCAAGCTCGCGGACCGGCTGCACAACATGCGCACGCTCGAGCACATGAAGCCCGAGAGCCGGCGGCGCGTGTCGGAGGAGACGCTCGAGATCTATGCGCCGCTGGCCGGCCGCATGGGCATGCAGACCATGCGCGAGGAGCTCGAGCAGCTGGCCTTCAAGTGGGGCTATCCCGACGCCTACGACACCGTCGTCGGCAAGCTCGCCGACATCCACCGCAAGAACGTCGGCCTCGTCGAGGAGATCATCGCCGCGCTGAAGGCGAAGCTCTCGCAAGCAGGCCTGCACGCGGAAGTCTGGAGCCGCGAGAAGAAGCCCTT
>JBGGME010000412.1:0-4882 GCA_041288195.1 Hyphomicrobiaceae bacterium | reverse complement strand
GGGCATGCCCAGCGCGATAGCTTTCCGTCAAGAATGGCGCCGACCCGCAAGGTCGGCGCCAGGCCATCTCCGGGACAAACCGGAGAGGGACACGCGAGCATTCAGGAGGGCCCGTGTCGCTTGCCTCCGACAAGGCCCAGCCGGGACCGGCTAGGGTCGAATTCGCCGATCCGCACGCCGCCACGTCCGCGTCGTCCGAAAGCGAGGCGACGCGCGTGCGCAAGCTCGCCGGCGGCTGGCGCTGGCTGCTGGTATTCGCCACCGCCGCCACCATCCTGCTGTGCATCAACCAGCAGTTCACGCTGCGGTTCTTCATCGGCTACACGCAGCTCAACACCGAGTACTACTACCTCCTCATCCTGTGCATGCTGCCCTTCACGTTCGTGATCTTCCCGGGGAGTACGAGGGCGCCGCTCGACCGGGTTCCCTGGTACGACGTGGTGCTGTTCCTCGCGACCATCGCCAGCGCCTTCTATTTGATGCTCAACGTGCGCAAGGCCGCGGAACTCGGCTGGGAGTTCGGCGGCGCGCCGTTCAACGTCATCGCCGCGGGCCTCGTGATGTGGGCCCTGCTGATGGAGGCGCTGCGCCGCACCGGCGGCTGGAGCCTGCTGATGAGCGTGTTCCCCTTTACCGTGTACCCGCTGTTTGCGGAGGCGAGCTGGCTCGGACCGCTCAAGGGCAATCAGTCGACGCTGGAGCAGGCCACGGCCTATCACGTTCTCTCCAGCGAGAGCCTGCTCGGCATCCCGATCCAGGCGTTCGCCGAGACCGTGATCGGGTTCCTTGTGTTCGGCACCGCCCTGATGCTGACGGGGGCCGGCAAGTTCTTCATCAATCTCGCCTTCGCCCTGTGCGGCACGTTCCGCGGCGGCGCGGCCAAGGTCGGCATCTTCGCCAGCGGGCTGCTCGGCATGATGTCGGGCAGCGTCGTCTCCAATGTGCTGACCGCCGGCACCATGACGATACCGACCATGAAGCGGACGGGCTTCAGGGCCTCCTACGCTGCCGCCATCGAGGCCTGCGCGTCGACCGGCGCGGTGCTCGCTCCGCCCGTGATGGGCGCAACCGCCTTCGTCATCGCGCAGTTCCTCAACATCAGTTACGGCGAGGTGGCGCTGGCCGCCATCATCCCGGCCGCGCTCTACTACCTCGCCCTCTTCACCCAGGTCGATGCCTACGCCGCCCGCAACGGCCTCAAGGGCCTGCCGCGCCGCGAGCTGCCGAGCGCCTGGCTGACGATCAAGGAGGGCTGGTACTACCTGCTGGTGGTGGCGCTGCTGATCGTCATGCTTCTCCACTTCAAGCGCGAGAGCCACGCTCCGTTCTATGCGACCGCGCTGCTGCTGGTGCTGAACCAGCTATTCTCCAAGGACCAGCGCTGGGGCCTCAAGACCATCGTCAACTTCCTGGAGGTCAACGGACGCACGTTCGTGGAGCTGGCCGGCATCCTGGCCGGCTGCGGGCTGCTGATCGGCGCCTTCTCCATGACCGGCGTCGTCTCCAGCCTCGCCAACGACCTGCTGCGCATCGCCGGCGAGAACGCCTTCCTGCTGCTCGCCATGTGCGCCATCACCAGCCTGGTGCTGGGCCTCGGGCTCACGACAACGGCGTGCTACATCTTCCTCGCCATCCTGGTGGCGCCCGCGCTCGAGAAGCTGGGCCTCAACAAGATGGCCGTGCACATGTTCATCTTCTACTGGGGCATGCTGTCGGCCATCACGCCGCCGGTCGCCATCGCCTCGTTCGCGGCAGCCGGCATCGCCGGCGCGCCGGCCATGAGGACCGGCTGGGAGAGCATGTGGGTCGGCAGCATCATCTACTTCCTGCCGTTCTTCTTCGTGCTCAATCCGGCGCTGGTGCTGCAGGGGCCCAGTCCCTGGCTGCCGGCGCTCGGCCTCACCCTGCTCATCGGCATCGGCACGCTCTTCATCTGCGGCGGCATCCAGGGCTACCAGTCCGGCATCGGCGACCTGCGGCGGGCCGGAGTGCTGGAATGGCCGCTGCGCGTGCTGCTGGTCATCGGCGGCCTGGTGCTGGCGACGCCCGGTGGCGGCATCGTTCCGCTATCCGAATGGCAGATGATATCGCTCGCCCTCGCGATCCTGGTGCCGACGCTGCTGATCGCCCTGCTACTGGTGCGCCGCGGCAAGCTTCCCGAGCCGGCGCAGGCGCCGGCAGGCCCGGAACGCGTGCGTCAGGCGGGCGCGCCGTTGGCGTAGGGCTTCAGCGCCGCGTACATCACGTCGAAGGTGGGGGTGGGCACGCCGAGCTCGCGGCCGAGCGCCACCACCTTGCCGGCGAGCCAGGGCAGCTCCAGGCGATTGCCGCGCAGCAGGTCGACCGCCATGGACGGCATCATCTCCGGCGGGAAGTTGCGCGTGGTGTTGAGCAGCCCCGCCTCGAGATCGGCGCGCAGGGGAACGCCGCGGGCGCGGCCGACGGCGGCGCATTCGGCCACGCCCTTCTCGAACAGGGCAAACACTTGCGGGTCGTTGCGCAGTTTGCCGAAGGGCAGGCGCGTCAGCGCGACGACGGAGCTGTTGGTGGCGAGGAGCACGAACTTCTCCCACAGCGCGACCAGGACCTGGTTGCTGTCGACCGAGTCGAAGCCGGCCTTCTGGCACAGCACATGGAACGCGGCGCCGCGCTGGCTCGGGCGGCCGTCGAGCTCGCCGAACACGAGGCGCATGAAGGTGCCGGTCTGGCGGATGACGCCGGGCTCGGCGATGGTGGCGCTGATCTGGGCGACGCCGCCCATGACCGCCTCCGTGCCGAGGATGGGGGCGAGGCGCTCGCTGGCGTCGATGCCGTTCTGCAGGGGGATGACGGCGGTGCCGGGGCCAACGATGGGGCGGATGGCTGCGCCGGCGCTCTCCACGTCCCACAGCTTGACGCAGAACAGGACGACGTCGACGGGGCCGATGGAGGCTGGGTCGTCGGTGGCCTTGGTGGGGACGAGGTGGATGTCGCCGCGGGGGCCCAGCACGCTCAGGCCCTTGGAGCGCATGGCGGCCAGGTGCGCGCCGCGCGCGAGGAAGGTCACGTCCGCGCCGGCCGTGGCCAGCGCCGCACCGAAGGCCCCGCCAACGCCGCCGGCGCCGATCACTGCGATGCGCATGGTGTCGTTCCCTGTCCTGTCCGCTTCGCCCGTGCGAAAGCGTCTCGCGGGCGGGGTTGAGGGGTCAAGCCAAAAATCCTGTGCCGGGTCGGCTTGCGGGCTCGCCCATCGACCGGCGGCGGCATGAGCCGAAATGCCGGCTTGCCAGACGGCGCATTGAGGCCGCATTCATTGTCATTGATGCGGCGTTGATGCCGCCCGGGCGGGCGCTGCGCCGGAGACAGAACGAGCTGGACCCATGTCGATCGAGTTGAGACCTCTCGCCGCTTTCGCCCTGCTGGCGGCTCTCGCTGCGGCGGCGCCAGGGGCTGCGCTGGCACAGTCGGCAAACTGCGACTGGTACGCGGAGACCTCGCTCAAGCAGCAGCAGCGCAACGAGCATCAGAAGTGCGGCTTCACGGGGCCGGAATGGAGCCTCAGCCGTCAGACGCATCTGGGCTGGTGCGGGACGCAGACGCCGGACCGCTGGAAGGCCGCAGCGCAGAAGCGCGAGCAGATGCTGGCGGGCTGCAAGCGGTAGGTCCGCGAGCGTGATCGAAATGTCCGCTACCTCGCTTTGGGCTAGGTTGCGAAACGAACTCCTCGATCTGAATCACATTAGGGGAGATGCGGACGCAGCCACCAAACTCGGTGACCGCTTGGAGGCACAAGCCCAGATACCATCAACGCGGCGTGGCCATGCGATCGGGAGAAAATCCCGTCTGCAGACCGTCGATACTTTTTGCGTTCTTGAGGCCCCAGTATTTCCGAAGATTGTCCAGGCCCTGTGCCGTCCAATAGCGAACGAGGCTGCCTCGCTCCTCCTTGTAGTCGAAAAGAGGCACGCCCATGCCGCACGACGTCTGCACGAGATCGACGGCGAGGCGCACGATCTGTCGTGCCCCCGCAACCTCATCGAAACTCGGAAGCAAGGCGGCATACTCCGGGGTGCCGCGCATCAGCGATTGGCCTTGACCGTAGAGGCGGAGGATCACGGGATCGCCCTCGAATGCACAGAACATGATGGTCAGCCGCTTGTCGTCCGACGCCATCAGGTGGGCGCGGGTCTCGCTGCCGCTACCGGTGCAATCGAGGTAGGCGACTTCGTTTTCGCCAAGGACGCGGAATGACGACAGCCCCTTGGGCGAGACGTTGACGCGTCCCTTCGGCGGGGCGCTGGCGACGAAGAAGATCCTCTGTCGCTCGATGAAGGCCCTATGCTGCGGTTCGATCTTCGCGAACTGCTTGCCCATGCCGACCCTTCCTTGCCTATCGAAGTGGACCGCCAAGGCTACCACTCCCCGGGTACCAGTGTAATGGTGCAGATTATCCTGGTATAAACGCCACCATGAAAGGACACGTCCCGGACGATCCAGCGCTGTCGCTAGGTGCATTCCTGCGTTCGCTGAGGGAGCGCCAGACACCGGCCGCGCACGGGCTCGTCTCCGGGCCCAGGCGGCGCACCCCTGGCCTCAGGCGCGAGGAGGTGGCCCAGATCTGCGGGTTGAGCGCGACCTGGTACACGTGGATCGAGCAGGGCCGCGAGGTGTCCGTTTCGCCTGCGACGCTGGCTCGCCTGGCTGGCGGCCTGCGCCTGTCGCGGGCAGAGCGAAGCCATCTGTTCGAGCTTGCCGCCAAGCGTGATCCGGACCGGGCGAGCACCGACGACGCCCCACCCGATATCGTGCTTGCCTGTGTCGATGCAATCGATGGCCCCGCCTACGTCCTCGACCGCACCTGGACTGCGCGCCGCTGGAACACCAAGGCATCGCGCTTGTTTGC
>JBGGME010000411.1:0-2520 GCA_041288195.1 Hyphomicrobiaceae bacterium | reverse complement strand
CTGTTCCCAGACGCGGATGTACTCGCGGCGCTTCTCCTCCTCGGCGAAGCTCGAGGCGAGCACGCCGGTCATCAGCGCCAGCACGGCGATGCCGGCGATCATCAGCATGGCGCCAACCATGCGGCCGCCGAGGGTGAGCGGCACCACGTCGCCATAGCCTGTGGTGGTGAGCGTGACCACCGCCCACCACATCGCCCCCGGCAGCGTGCCGAATTGCTCGGGCTGGCGCACGCGCTCGAACATGTGCGCGGCGGTGGCGGCGATCATCAGGAGGATGGCGAACAGGATCAGCACGCTGGCAATCGGCGCGCGCTCGTTGGACACGACGCGCGCGAGCGTGCTGAAGGCTGGCGCATGCAGGCCGACCTTGAGGATCCAGAGGACGCAGAAGACCGACGCCGTGTCGGCGCCGGTGATGCCGTAGCCGCCGGCGAACATGATCGCCGGCAGGATTGCGAGCAGGGCGATCAGCCCGGGAATCGACCCCGACCAGCGCAGGCGGGCCATGGTCGGCGTGTCCTGATCATAGCGCGGCGTCTCCGGGGCGACCCACAGGCGCAACAGGTACTCGACGAAGAAGACAATCGTGACACACCAGATGACGATGCGCAGGATGCGCCGAACCTGCCCATCCATCTCGTCGATCGACAGCAGGATCACGGCCAGCAAGCCGATGCCGAGCACCATCAGATTGGCTGCCCGCCACTGCCGGGCGGCCGGCGTAGGGTCGGAATAGCGCAGCAGGGCGTAGATGCGCGCCCGCAATGTCGGGGCCGTGGCCGTCACGGGGCGACCATAGAGCGGAATGGGATGAGATGGAACCGTACGCGGTTCCATCCCATCCCATTCGGGCACTGGAGATCGCGGTTCCACAGATGGCGTAACGGGCCGTCCCAAGCCGGCAGGTTTGGTGAGCGGGTGGTCGTCCCTCACAATGATGGTGTGAACGGAGTCGGGACAAGCCCGCTCCAAGCATCAAGGAGAGACGACCATGGAGCATTATGCCGGCATCGACGTGTCTTTGGAACAGTCGAGCATTTGTGTGGTGGACGTGAGCGGCAAGATCAAGGTTGAGGCCAAGGTGGCGAGCAACCCGCAGGCGCTGGCCAGCTGGTTTGCCTCGAGCGGCTTGCCGCTGACACGGATTGGCCTGGAAGCCGGCCCGTTGTCGCAATGGCTATACGCGGGGATGAGGCAGGCGGGTCTGGCGGTGGAGTTGCTGGAGACGCGGCACGTGCGCGCGGCCTTCAAGACAATGCCGGTAAAGAGCGATCGCAACGACGCGCGGGGGATTGCAGAGTTGATGCGGGTCGGCTGGTTCCGCCCGGTGCACTGCAAGTCGCTGGCGGCCCAGGAGATGCGGGCCCAGCTGACGGCCCGCAAGCAGGTACAGTCCAAGCTGTTCGACATCGAGGGGAGCCTGCGCGGGATATTGCGCGGCTTCGGGCTGAAGGTTGGGCCGACCACACCGAAGCGCTTTGGCCAGCGGATCGAGGAGCTGGTGAGCGGCCATACCACTCTCCAAGAGATAGCCGCCGCGCTGTTGGCGGTCCACGCCGTGTTGCTGCGCGAGTTCGCCGGCTTTGAGAAGCGGGTGCGCCAGGCGGCACGCTCGGATGAGCGGGTGAGGCTGTTGATGTCGATCCCCGGTGTCGGCGCGATCGTGGGGCTCACCTACGCGTCGGCCGTCGACGACACGGGGCGCTTCAAGTCCTCGAAGATGGTAGGAGCGCACTTTGGCCTGACGCCGAAGAAGTACCAGTCAGGGGAGACCGACTACATGGGCCGCATCAGCAAGATCGGCGACAGTTCAGTGCGCGTCGCGCTGTACGAGGCAGCCCACGTCATCCTCACCAGAGCGGTCAAGGGCTCGGCTCTCAAGAGCTGGGCGGCCAGGCTGGCCAAGCGAGCCGGCCAGAAGAAGGCCAAGGTGGCCCTGGCTCGCAAGCTTGCCGTCATCATGCATCGCATGCTGGCCGACGGCACGCCGTTCAACGCCAGCGCTGCGGCAGCCTGAAGGAACAGGAGGACAACAGATTCAGGGAGGGCTATGCACCACCCTTTCTGAAGCACAGTCCCTTCGCCGGGACGGTGATCGGGTCAGACCGCATCATGCCCAGTGGCTTGCAACCACGCTCCACAGATTGGTCGGCCCATCCCATCAGGACACCATCAGGTGGCGGCCTCGTCAGCCGACCCCGGACAGAAGCGAGTACTCGGCGAAACGGACCGTGCAAAGAGGGATTGACTTACCAAGGCCCGTTACAGAAGGGCATGATGGGTTCGGCTGATTTGCAGCCGAACCCATAATGCTCTAGGCGCCCTGGCCTGCGAATTGCAACGCGCGGGCGGCCGGATTACGGTCGCGGCCGGGGAGCTTGGGCTATCACGAGCGAAAGGGGACTTCGATGACGTTGGGACGCAGGGATGCCTTGAAGGCCGGCGTGGGAGCCGGAGTGGCGATGCTGGGCGCGCCGGCGATCGTGCGGGCGCAGGCGGCGCTGAAGCTGCCGCTGGCCA
>JBGGME010000410.1:0-3005 GCA_041288195.1 Hyphomicrobiaceae bacterium | reverse complement strand
CGGCAGCGGTGGCCGTCGTCGCCAGGCTGACGGATGCCTTGGTCAGCGCCGTGAAATTCCAGATGGCGCATTTGCCCCGGCGCAATCCGTGCATCCCATTCTCCACCATGATCTCGTCGCTGACCCTCTACAAGAAGATCGTCGGCTTCAAGCCCGATGTGGGGTCGGTGCTGGAGGTCGGTCCGGGCTGCGGCTACCTCTCCCATTTCCTGGCCGGGCACGAGACGCTCAAGGACTACAGCCAGGTCGAGGCCTGCGAGAGCTTCTATGTGCTGCAGAGCATGGTCAACTCGTACCTGTTCGGGCACGAGTTCTGCGATCTTGCGGTCACGGCCGCCGCCGATCGCGCCCTGCACATCCATCGCGACCTCGAGCAGCCGGTCGTCCTGGGGGACGAGGAAGTCCCGGCCTACCGCTGCTTCCATTATCCCTGGTGGACGCTGGGCATGCTGCACGATGGCATCGGCAAGTACGACGTCGTCACCTCGAATGCCAACCTCAACGAATTCACCCGCAATGCACTCTACGAGTACCTCACCATCTTCTCGCGGGCGATGAAGGACGACGGCATCTTCCTCATCCAATGCACGGGCTTTCCCGCACACGGCTCCACCGAGGACCTGATGGAGGTGCTCAACAAGTTCGGCTTCGCCTCACTGTTCTGCGGCATGGCCGATGAGAACCTGCGCCCCGATATGCCCATCACCGACAAATATCGCAGCCTCGGGCTCCACAGGAAGAAATTCGCTCTCAACAATCTGATCCTGGTCAAGAAGGGGCATCCCCACTACGAAGCCAACTTAGGTCTGAAGAATTATTCGCACGGCTTCGCATCTGACTTTCCGCGGCTGAGCCACATCTACGAAGGCGGCACCGAGGAGAACCCGAGAGACTCGCGGCGGGTCTATCCGATCGAAGAAATCCTCAAGACCGTCAAGACGAAGCTGTTGCAGGGGCCGAGCAACAAGGGCGGCCGAGGACTGTTTCGCATGCTGCGAAAGAACGGCTCCGGCCTCGGCGCCCACTGACCCGTCGGACGCCTACGTCGCATGCACAGCCCGAGCGCTTCCCCGCGACGGAGACCGAGGGGATGATCGCTCGGCGCCGGCTATGGGCTAGGCGTCGACCAGGGTCTTGGCCCGATCCTTCGCCTTGCCGGTGGGAGCCTTGTCGGCGGCTGGCTTCTTGGGACCCTTGGGGCCCCGGCCGCGCAGCAGTTCGCTCAGCTCGAAGCGGCGAAGACGCTCGCGCCAACGCTTCACCAGCTCTGGCTCGTACAGACCCTTGGGGTGCATGCGGGTTCTCCTACGCTCGCCCGGAAAAATCGGGCTCGAGAGGCTATGGTTCCCGTCTAGCTCCCCAAACTTAAATATAGCTTACCGGTCGCTCTATTCCAGATGTACAGCCGACTTTGGTTACGCGGGGGCAACGCAACAGGGGCCCGGCTGCCCGATGTGGGGCCGGGCCGCTGCACGGCGGCGAGGGGATTCGAAGGCGCGGAGCCTCAATCGTCCTCGCCGGCCGCTGCTCGGCGCACGCGCTGCGCGTATCTGATCTTCTTGGTCGCCGTGCGCTTCTTGTATGTCGCCCTGTAAGAAGCCTTGTAGGGCTTGCGCTTCGCGCTGAAGCGTGGTGTTGCCTGCGCAACGACTTCGGCGCTCGCCACGCGATCGGGGCTCACGGTGCGGCTCCCGAGCTGCGGAGAGGCCCTGAACTCGCCGACGTCCGTCCAAGCGAGGCCTGCGCGGACGCTCCGGTCCGGGAACAGCAGCGTCACCGGGTTGACGTGCGCGCCCCTGGCATCGCGCACCTCGTAGTGCACGTGCGGGCCGGTCGAGTAGCCGGTGCTGCCGAGGTGGCCAAGCTGGTCGCCCTGATCGAGTACCTGTCCCACCCTGGCGGTGATGCTCCTCAAATGGCCGTAGAGATGAATCCAGCCGTACGTGTCGCGGGTGATCACCGCATTGCCATAGCCGCCTCTCCATGCCGCGTAGATCACCGTCTGGCGCGACGTCGTTGCCACCACGGGGGAGCCCAGCGAGCCGGCAAGGTCGATCGCGGGATGGCGCCTGCCCTGGTTGTAGAGGCTCGTCACTCGCCCGTTAGCGAACGGCATGATGAACTCGGCCGCGGGCCTGTCCTCATCCACCTCCATGGAGCCCAGAGGGTCGGCCCATGGCATCGACATCCGTTTCAGCGGGAGCTTTGACAGCGCCGGCTGTCCGCGCTCGCTCTGGGCTCTGTGCACCTCGAGAAGGTTCGGGCGCGCGTTGTCGCGGGCGCGCTTCTCGACCGCCTCCTCGAGGATGTGGATAGCCGGTTCGCTGGTCGATGGCCCGATCACCGGCTCCTCGAGAACGGGAAGCTTCGCCGCAGGCGCGACGTGCTTGGCAATCTTCGGCACGGGCTTGGACAACAGCGGCGGCACCGCAGGCGTCGGCGCCCAGGGCAGCGGGCTCGCCTCGCCCCACAGGCGCGGGCCGCTGTCTGCGCCCTTGGACAGGCTGAGCGATGCCATCACGATGGCGCTGCCCACCCTCTGTGTTCCTCTGCGGCTTTCGTCCTCCCGCGCACCGTCGTCCGGCACTGCCACGATTGCAGGCGCACTGGCGACCACCGGCGTCAGCAGATCGCTGAGATCGGACCCCAGGGCATCCCTGTTGAAGAACACGCGATCCCTGATGGGGATCGGGGTCTCGCCGTCTCCGCTGGCGGCTATTGCCGCCGGTGCGTCAATGGCAGCCACGACAAAACCAGCCGCGAGAACGCGGACTACAGATCGACTGATACGCATTACTCCCTCGCCCCGTTTCAAATGCTCCTGCTTCGATGGCCGCCGGCCCGTCGATGCGCGCTGTGTGCAAGCATCGCGGCGGCCAACCGGCGCGTTACGAACGAGCGTCTCGTTGCGGTTCGTGCGTCGCCGGCCACGAAAGAAACGCCGGATTCACCGTTCGGTGCCACGCGGCACCCTGTCGCGGATGCGGCATTAAAACACAACAATT
>JBGGME010000409.1:0-7671 GCA_041288195.1 Hyphomicrobiaceae bacterium | reverse complement strand
GGGGAACTTGGCCTTGACCTCTGTCAGAAGGCTGCGGGCCTTGTCCACCTGACCGCGCTGCCTGAGAAAGCGCGCGAAGCTGATGGCCGCTCGCAGCTCCCAGCCGGCGGTTCCGAGGCTGCGCGCGGAGTCGAGCGAGCGCTGGAAGAAGCGAGCGGCGCCGACCGGATCGGCATCGGGCGGGAATGACGCGAGGACGCCGCTGATGCGGAAGATCTCCGGCTCGAACCATCGCTCTCCCGTGCGCTGCATCAGTGCCAGCGCCGCCTGCGCGAGCGAGCGCCCCTTCGCCACCTGGCCCGTGCGCCCGAGCTCGGCCGCCAGGAGGATCTGATACAGCGGTGCCTGCAGATAGTAGTGGTTGTCGAGCAACGTCTTCAGCAACCCGGAGAGGTTGTCGAGTGCGGACGCATCCTTGGCGGCCAGCGCCGGGATCGCCCACAGTGGGCCGAATGAGCCGTAGAGGGTGAGGCCGTGATCCTTGGCGAGCTGCACGCCCTCCTCCACGCTCGCCAGGTTCGCCGTGTGATCGCGCTCGTAGAGGTGGTCGCAGGCTCCGAGGATCAGCGCGAACGCCAGCATGAAGGGATGGCCGAGCTCCCGTGCCAATTGGCGGGCGGCCTCGCAGGCAGCCTTGGCCTCGTGCGGATTGCCGAGCAGCCACTCGATGTGTCCGAGATAGACGAGGGCGACGACCTTGGGATCGTGCTGGCACTTCTGCACCAGGCTGCCGTGGACGTCCTTGTCATAGCGCTCGCAGACGAGCCGCGCCGCCATCCTCGCCGGCTCCAGGCGCCCGCAAAAGAAATTGGCGAGCACGGCCGTGGCATTGGCCATCAGCAGCGCTTCCTCGTCGTCCCATTGCTCGGCGAGCCCGACGAACTCGTTGGCGAACTCGAGCGCCTTTTGCAGCTGACTGTTGACGAGCGCGGCAATCGTCACGCCCCACAGCACGATCGCCTTCTCTCGCGCCGTGCCGTAGCTCCGGCACAGCTCGAGCGCGCGGTTGTAGGGCTGGTCCACCTGTGGGCCGGCCCAGCCGACCATCGCGGTATAGGCCATGCCCAGGTGCGCCTGCAGCACGAGCTCCAGCTGATGGCGAGCCTCGGCGCTCGGCAGTTTCGCCACCAGCTCCAAGCCTTCCCACAGGTTGGCGATCGCCTCCCTGTGGGCCGAGCGGGACAGCGCGTCCTTGCCTGCATCGAGCCAGGCGCCAACGGCCTCCGCGAGGAGCCCCGCGCGCGAGTAGTGATAGCCGAGCACGGCGAGGCGGCTGCCGCCGCTTCCGACATCGACCTGGCGAAGGCGGGCAACGGCACGGGCGTGCAGCTCGGTGCGCGTTTCCTTGAGGAGGGAGCCGTACGCGACCTCCTGGATCATGGCGTGCTTGAAGATGAAGACGTTGCCCGGCGACTTGCGCTGCCGGGTGAGGAGGCCCGCCTTCTCGAGGCTCTGCAAGGCCGCGGCGAGGCTGCGCTTGGGCATGTCCGCGATGTGCCGCAGGCCCATGAAGTCGAACTGGCGGCCGAAGATGGAGGCGACCTGGGCGATCCGCCTTGCCTCGCCGAGGTGGTCGAGCCGCTCCATGATGGCATCGTGCAGGCTCGGCGGCACGACCGGCTCCTTGAGCAGGGCGCTCGAAACGCGGCGGCCGCCAGGGCCCTGCTGTGCCGCCGTCACCAGGACCGAACGGGTGCAGGCCTCGATATAGAGCGGCACGCCATCGGCGCGATCCAGGATGCTGCGCACGACGCCTCGGGGGAGCACGACCTCGCCCGCCACGGCCTGAACCATCCTTTCGCACTCGCGCGGCTCGAGCTTGGCGAGCGGGATCGACAGCGACTTGCGCTCGGCCAGCCAGTAAGGGTCGATCTCCTCGTTGTGGCTGATGACCAGCAGCAGGCGCTCGCGGTCGATCCTGGCCATCAGGCGCTCGAGCAGCGAGACGCTGGTTGGGTCGATCCACTGCACGTCCTCGATGATGATCAGCACCGGCCGCCGCCGCGACAGGCTGGTAACGACGTCGGTGATCACCTGCAGGGCCCGCTCGAGCTCCTTGGGCTTGCTCAGGTTCGCAGGCGTGTAGCCCGTGCAGGCGGGGATCGAGTGCAGTGCCCCATAGTAGGAAATCGGCGTCTGCGTGTCGGCGGTCGCAACGGCGAGGATGGCCTGCAGCTTGGCGACCATCTCCTCGGGGCTGTCGTCCTGCTCGATGCCGGCCTGCTGGCGGTCGCGCTCGATCAGCGGGGCGAGCGGCGTGTTCACTTGCAGCGGCGAGCATTGAAAGTGCAGCGTCTCCTTCTCGACGCCCGCCACCGCCACGCGCAGAGCCTGGATCAGGCGCGACTTCCCGATCCCCCTGCCGCCGGAGACGACGACGACGCTGCCCGAGCCAGCCACCGCCTGTTGCCACAGGTCGACGAGCCTCGAGCATTCGGCTGCGCGGCCGATCATCGGCGTCAGCGGCGCCGTCCTGGATTTCTCGAACCGGCCCTCCGTGCGGGCGATGCCGTCGACCCGCCACACCGCGATCGGCTTCTTGACGCCCTTGATCTGCTGCTCGCCCAGGCGCGTGCAGCGGAACGCGCCTTTGACCAGGTCGTGCGTCGCGGGCCCGATGATCACGCCGTTGAGCGGCGCGGTGCCCTGCAGTCTCGCAGCGATGTTGGCAGGCGTCCCGAACACGTCCCGGCGCTCGATGCCCGGCTCGCCCGTGAGGCTGCCGACCACCACCAAACCGGTGTTGATGCCGATGCGCACGCCGAGCCGTACGGGGCCGATCTCCGTGGTTGCAAACTCGTGCTTGCGCATCGCCGCGGTGATCGCCAGCCCGGCGAGCGCGGCATTCTCGGGATCGTCCGCGTGCGCCTGCGGCAGCCCGAAGTAGGCCAGGAGCCCGTCGCCGACGGTCCTGGCAATCACGCCGCCGTAGCGCTGGATCAAGCGGTCGCAGATATCGCGATACTCGCGCAGGACGGAGAAGAACTCTTCCGGGTCGAGGCGCTCGCTCAGCGAGGTGGAGTCGGCGATATCGATGAAGACGACGGTCATCTGCCGCCGCTCGGGAGGCGGCAGTTGAGGCGGCCCTGGGGGGCTCTGCTTCTGCATGGCGGGCGTCGCTCGATCGGCCAACAACCCGTCATACTAGCGTATCAGACCCCGTTGAGGCGATGGCGTGCGCGGGCGGAGGCCGTGTAGACGGCCAGGCGCATTCTATTGAGGCTGCCTAGGGGTTGATGCTCGGGGAGGCAGTTCCAGGGATTGAAGGCTACGTCCTGGCAAGTGCAATCCTGATTTGCCATGTCGAAATTCTGCATGGGGATCTCGATCCGGCCGAGGGAGACCTTCACGTCCCGGCGCCCCTTCCATTCGAGGCTCGCATCCTCCACATCGACGGGCCTTGGCTCGTGCTTGATCTGCACCAGGAAATCGAACGCCACGACCGCGTCTTTGGGATGCGTCCCTGGGTTGAGCGCGGTGGCGAGGGCATCGTGCAGGTAGTTCTCACCGAGTTCGCCAGGTCGCTTCGGGCGGCTCGGCTTCGACAGCGGGGTTGCCACGTAGCGAACGACCCTGTCAGGGCCGAGCAGGTACGGCGTCATGCTGTGGTAGTCGGATTCGAGGGGGCTCGTGACCTTGCGCAGCGCGGTCTTGGCGAAGGCGATGACGACACGCGGCGGCCGGGTCAGGAAGAACTTCGCGAACTCGACCAAGAAGCGCAGGTTCTCCCCGCGCGTCGTCCGCGGACTGTCGAGCATGGCCATGAACACGGTGTAGTCGGCAGCATCGCGGCAGAAGAACACCGGGTGGCCCGAGATCAGGAAGTCCTGCTCCGCCAGCCCCGCCTGCGGAATCTGGTCCGACAGGATGTTTTTTCCGGGCACATTGCGCAACTTGATGGCCATGCCGCGACCGTCCTTCGACTTGTCGCTTTCGCGCAGGCCCTTGGAGTTGGAGAAGCGAATTACGGCCGAATATTTGGCGCCAGGCCGGAATACACCGATGGCATGCTCTGGCGCCAGGTTCTGGTGGACGATGAAACTCGCCTGCACGCAACCGTGGTGCTTGGCATGCTGGGCGCGCGTCGCCTTGGCGGCGACGTCGGCCTTGCGCAAGTCGGTATAGCTGCGGACGACCGACGCCGAGACGAAGCGGGCAACGCGCTCGATCGAGATGGCCTCATCGGCCGAGGTCCTCTCGAACCGCGACAACTTCGGCCGATCGGGCTGCTCGGGAAAGTCGAGGATCGGCGCATAGTGCTCGGGGCGAAGGGTCGGGTCCTCCTCCGGCGGTTGACGGCCGGCCAGCGTGTTGGCCAACTGCTCGTTGGCAGCCCGGGCGAGGCCGGCCCAGACGGAAGCGAACCACTGCCGGAAACGGGAGAGCCAGCGTAGTCGGCGGAAGGCGCGCACGACGAGCTTTTCCTTGACCTCCAGCCCCGGCTTCAGGTCGGGGATCGCGGGCCTCTCGGGTGCAGGCTCGACCGTCATTTGGTGCTGACCTTGCCGGAAGCCAGCAGCACCAGCCCAGTCATACTCGGCATGAAGAAGTACTCGCCACCCTTGGTGATGACGAAATTCGGGAGCTGCGAGCACACGTAGGGGATGCGCCCCGTCCGCTGGTCGCCCTGGATCACCATGCGTCCCTTGGCGTCGCACGCGCCACGCTTGGGGCCCACGGCGCCGACCATATGGCCGTCGCCAAAGCGCGTGCCGGTAATCGGATCTCCGTCGTCGCCTTGCTTGAACTCCTCGCCGAAATTCATCCACTGCTTCTGGATGAACTCGAACTGGCGCTCGATGCTGGCATTGAGAGAGAGGAACATGATCCCGCGCTCGGCCTGGGCCTCCTGCGAGGTGGGAGAGGCGTCTTCTGGCAGGAACTCGCCGTAGGTGATGCCGCGGCGGAGCATCCGGCGCCGATTGACGATTTGGCCGGCAAAACCGAGTGAATCGCGCGGATTGGCGCGGCGTACATGGGCGCCCAGGGGGCAGCGGGCGCCATCTTCGTCGCCGTGGTAGGAGAATGCATTCGTCTGGTGTCCCGCGGGAGCGTCGGGATAGAGGTCCACCGGAGATCCATCCTTCCAGCGGCCCATCATCTTGGCTGCCAGATACTCCTGCACCTTGCAGACATCGCCGGCTACCTTGTCGGGCAGGCAGCCGGGCACTTTCATCATGCGCTCGGCCTCCTCCTTCAGGTATTGCCTGAAGCGCACCACCTCCTGCTGCAGCTTGCGCATGACCAGGAAGGTGCCGTTGTGAACGAGCAGGGGCGGTTTGGGCATGGGCGCGACCTCCCCACCCTCGCCGCGGTGGCCCAGGAGGAACTCGCCGACCGGCACCTCACGGAAGTTCCCTTTGCTGTCGAGGTTGCCGACATCGGCGTCGCTGGTCCCGTCGCGGGCATTCTCGACATCAGGATTGCTGAGCCCATCGTCGAAGCCGAAATGCTCCTTAGGGCTGGGCACGGCCTGTTTGCCGATCACGAGCTTGCCGGCGTCCTGGGAGGGTTGCAGCTGGTCGAGCATGCCTGCGGCCAGATCCTCGAGATCCTTGCATCTGGAATTCAGTATGTTTGGCTCGCCGCTGTAGCACATGAGGAGCAGGTGGACGTCGTTGCTGCGCCACGGCTGGTCCCATTTCTCCGGGTGGGACTCGCCGATGTCGCCCAAGTCGTCCGCCCGGGCCCGCATGCCCTCCTGAAAATCGCCCGGGAAGCTCGCGAGCGTCTCGCTGTTGAGCTGGAGTGCTCGCAAACCGGCTATGCTGATGGCGACGTTGGTGGCGGCATCCGGCTTGTTCTTGCCCCAGTCCGCCGGGGTGATGAGGCGCTGGTCGAGAAGCGCCGTCAGGAAGTTCCTGCCGAGCTTGGCACCCTCGGGACCGGTCTTGAACTTGAAATAAAGAAAGCGCGCCTTCCAGAAGGAGCGATAGCCAAGCAGGATGTTGCCCTGAATATCCTTGAAATCCAGCATACCAATACCAGCTCACATGCTTCCCGGCTTCGGCGCCGGGCGATCGCACAAGTCTTGCCAAAGGGCCTCGAACCGCTGCTTGAGGCCGGCACGAGGTTGACGCTGATTGTCCTCGACGAACTGTGCGAAAGCCCTCTTGGCCATGAGACCCCGTAGAATCTTGGAGACCTCGGCTTCCGGCTGATCGCAGAAGAAGAGTGTGGTCGTGAGCTGGCAGCGCTCGAAGTACGCCGTCAGCAGATCGCGCTTGGCCCGGCCCGGATAGGCCACGCAGTGCTCCCAGACCTTGTCGACGACGTCCCCCATCTGCGAGCTCATGGCACCGATCAGGGGATCGAGGCCGGTCCCGTCGAAGTCGCACATGAACAGCAGGTAGCGCGACTTGAGCCGATCGCGCTTGGCGGGCAGCCCCTGGTAGATGAGGTTGTCGATGATGGCGAACCGCGCCATGTGCACGATGCTGACCCGGGAGAGCGGAGAGCCGAGCGGGTCCTTGTCCAGATTCCGCAGGTAGGATCTCAACTGCTCGTAGTGGTTCTCATCGCCGCCCCTGATCGGGAACAGGGCGGTCAGCGCATACTTGTCGCCATTGGTATTGGCCATGCGGCGCTCCAAGATCGAGTCCGGCTCTCAGTCGGTCTCGGGATGCGTTCCAAACGTGCCGAGCATGTTTTGCGTGCGAATGAGCAGGCGGTTGTATTCACGGTCGAATTGCGCCTCGTCCAGATTCTTGGTCTGCGCGGCGAATTCGTTGAGCTGCTTGTAGAGAGCGAGCGCCGCGCGCACGTCGCGCACGGAGGCGCCGGGATAAGCGCTATAGGCGTGATCCGACTCGACCTGGTTGTGGTCGATGTAGGCTTTCAGGCGCGAGACCGGCCGCGCGAACGGGTAACCGTGGCTCCAGAACCAGACGGTGTCGAGCGGCTCGTACAGAACGTCGGCGAAGGCGTCGATGTAGGGTCCCCACGGACCGTTGAAGGTGCTGAGGAAGAACAGGTAGTCGTAGTTGAGCTCCTCTTTGGGCTGCTCGGGCACGAGGTGGGGAAACTCGTCGCGCTTGATCACCACCCAGTGCACGAACGGCAGGAACGAGAGCTCCTTGGCGGTCTTCTGCGTCTGCTTGCGCCAGTCGAAGATCGTCAACAGCACCTTGACGAGCCGCGTCCCGGCCCGCGACATCGGCGTGATCACATTGAAGGTGACGGCCTTGCCAAGCCCATACTCATTGCGCGCGAAATTCGACATCAGCCCAAACCCAGCCCGAAATGCCTAGCGGCCGCGGACAACGACCGAAATATCTGTACACACAGCGTCTTGCAGACAAGCGTAGAAACGCCAGCCGCAACATAAGAATGCCCTGGAATTGGCGAACGTGCAAGGCGAGTCGCGACGCGGCGGCCGAGATGGGATGCGTAAGACGCAATCGAAAAAGTGCTTTGCCTCATGCGCGCAGTCCGCCGACGCGTCGCAGGTAGCTCAGACGCGCTGCAGCCTGCTGCGGCTCCTGCGCATCGATCGTGCGCTTGGCAGCCTGGCGTATACCAGCCCGCTGACGGCCTCCAGGCGTCTCCGGCCACCACCAGTCGACCAGCCGGAAGACGAGATCGACCAGCGGTCCGCCGTGATAGGCGCGATGCGCGATGGCAGGCGGGTCCTCGCAGCTCTGGAATCTCGGATGGTCGGTCATGGTTGTG
>JBGGME010000408.1:0-18784 GCA_041288195.1 Hyphomicrobiaceae bacterium | reverse complement strand
GCCTTGGGCTTGCGGCCGCGCTTCTCGAACTCGTCGAGCAGGCCGAGCCAGACGGTGGGCACGCCCCAGCCGGCCTCGACCCCCTCGCCCTCCATCAGCTCCCACATCGACGGCCCGTCGAGCTTGGCGCCCGGAAATATGAAGGGACACCCCGTCAGCGGCGTGATGTAGGGCAGGCCCCAGGCGTTGGCGTGAAACAGCGGCACGACGGGCAGGATCTTGCGATTGCCCGCGAACAGATCGGGCCGCGTGGCGATCAGGAACAGCGTGTGCAGGAGCGTCGAGCGGTTGGAATAGAGCACGCCCTTGGGCTCGCCTGTCGTGCCGGAGGTGTAGCAGAGGGCGGAGGCCGCATGCTCGTCGAACTCGGGCCAGGTGAAGGCCCAGTCCATCTCGGCGAGCAGCCCCTCGTAGCAAAGCAACCCCGGCAGGGTGGTCTTGGGCGGCATGTGCGCGCGGTCGGTCATCAGCGCGTAGGTGCGGATGGTCTTTAGGCCGGGCGCCAGCTTCTCGACCAGCGGCAGGAAAGTCAGATCGAAGAACAGCGCCGTGTCGCCGGCATGGTTGGCGATGTAGGTGATCTGCTCGGGGAACAGCCGCGGGTTGATGGTGTGGCAGACGGCGCCGATGCCGGAGATCGCATAGTACAGCTCGAAGTGGCGGTAGCCGTTCCAGGCCAGCGTCGCCACCCGGTCGCCGGGCTTGACGCCGAGCCCGACCAGGGCATTGGCGAGCCGGCCGATGCGCTCTCTGGCCTCCGCGTAGCCGTAGCGGTGCAGGCCGCCCTCCACGGTCTGTGAGACCACCTGCACGGAAGGGTAGACCTCGGCCGCGAAGTCGATCACGCTCGAGACCAGCAGCGGCCGATCCATCATGAGCCCGCGCAGCATCGGCGTATCTCCCTGGTATGCATCGTTGTGAAAGAGTAACTTCCCCCGTAAGCCGGCGCTAGGCAAGGTGCTGGCAGATGCCGGGGAAAGAGGAGCATCCATCGTGGCCGTAGTCGAGACGCAAAAGCAGGGCGACGTCGCTGTCATCCGCATGGACAACCCGCCGGTCAACGCGCTGGGCCATGCCCTGCGGGTCGGGCTGGAGAAGGCCTTCAACGAGGCCAACGCCGATCCGGGCGTGAAGGCCATCGTGCTCACCGGTACGGGGCGCTTCTTCTCGGCCGGCGCCGACATCACCGAGTTCCGCTCGGAGATGAAGGAGCCCTACCTGCCGCAGCTCATCGACCGCATCGAGGCGTCCGCCAAGCCGGTCGTCGCGGCCGTCAATGGCACCGCGCTGGGCGGCGGGCTCGAGCTGGCGCTGGGCTGCCACTACCGCGTCGCCACCAAGGACGTGCGCCAGCTGGGCCTCCCCGAGATCAAGCTCGGCATCATCCCGGGCGCCGGCGGCACCCAGCGCCTGCCGCGCGCCATCGGCGTCGAGCAGGCCCTGCAGCTCATCATGACAGGGACGTTCATCGACGCGCAGAAGGGGGCCGCGGCCGGCCTGATCGACAAGCTTGCCGATGGCGACGTGGTCGCTGCGGCCGTTGCCTTCGCTCAAGCGCAGGTGGGCAAGCCGCCGCGCCGCATCGGCGAGAAGAAGATCGACAAGGCCTCGTTCCCCGCCGGGCTGTTCGAGAAGGCGCGCGCCTCGCTCGGCCGCCATCCGAGCGGGCCGGTCGCGCCCAAGGCCGCCATCGATGCGGTGGAGGCCGCCACCACGCTGCCCATCGACGAGGGCCAGGCCCGCGAGCGGGCGGTGTTCCGCGAGGCGGCGGCCAGCCCCTTCGCGCGCGCCCTGCAGTACGCATTCTTCGCCGAGCGCCAGGCCGCCAACCTGCCGGGCATCGGCCCCGACACCAAGCTGCGCGACATCAAGACGGTCGGGATTCTCGGTGCCGGCACCATGGGCACCGGCATCGGCCTCGCCTTCCTCAACGGCGGCTTCCCCGTGACGATCGTGGAGACCACCCAGGATGCGCTCGACCGTGGCGTCGACCGCATCAAGGACACGCTCTCGGCCAATGCCAAGCGCGGGCGCATCACCGAATCCCAGGCGGCGGACCGGATCGCCAAGCTCACGCCGTCGCTGGAGATGGCGGACCTCGGCAAGGTCGACCTCATCATCGAGGCCGTGTTCGAGAACATGGCGCTCAAGAAGGAGATCTTCCAGAAGCTCGACAGAATCGCCAAATCGGGAGCGATCATCGCCAGCAACACCTCCACACTCGACGTCGACGAGATCGCCGCGGTCACCAAGCGGCCGCAGGACGTGCTGGGCCTGCATTTCTTCTCGCCCGCCAACATCATGCGGCTGCTCGAGATCGTGCGTGCCGAGAAGACCGCCAACGACGTGATGGCGACCGCCATGTCGATCGCCAAGAAGATCAACAAGGTCGGCGTGCAGGCCGGCGTGTGCGACGTCTTCGTGGGCAACCGCATGCTCGCCGCCTACGGCGGCGAGGTGCAGGCCATGAACATCGAGGGCGCCATGCCGCAGGAGATCGACGGCGCGCTGGAAGGCTGGGGCATGGCCATGGGGCCGCTCGCCGGGAGCGACCTCGCCGGCCTCGATGTCGGCTACCGCATCCGCAAGGAGAGGAAGCTCACCGGCGAGGCGGCGCAGTTCGCGCGCATCCCCGACAAGATCGTGGAGATGGGCCGGCACGGCCAGAAGACGGGGGCGGGCTATTACAAGTACGACGCCAACCGCAAGCGCATGGTCGATCCCGAGATCGAGGCGCTGATCCGCGCGGAGGCCGAGGCCCTGCAGATCAAGCAGCGCACCATCCCCGCGGACGAGATCGTCGAGCGCTGCCTGCTGCGGCTCGCCAACGAGGGCGCCAAGATCCTCGAGGAGGGGATCGCGCTGCGCGCCAGCGACTGTGACACCATGTACCTCAACGGCTACGGTTTCCCGGCCTGGCGCGGCGGGCCCATGTGGCAGGTCGACAACGTCATCGGCATGAAGAAGGCCGCCGAGCGCATCAAGGCCTACGAGGCCAAGTACGGCGCCCGCTGGAAGATCGCGCCGCTGATCGAGAAGCTCGCAGCCGAGGGGGGCACCTTCGCCGCGCTGGATGCGAAGAAGAAGTAGCCAGTGGTCACCCCGGGGCAGCCGGGAGGTGACTTGCGGCTGGGTCCCGGCTCTGCGCGCTGATGCGCTCCGGCCGGGATGACAATTGGGCGGCGGTTGGACTTCCATGATTGCAAATCTCGCAGGCCGCCCCATCGCCTTCATGATGGCGCTGAGCTTCATCAACTACCTGGGCTTCGCCGGGTGGTCGGCGCTGCTTTACAACTTCACGGTCGAGCGCGCGGCTTTCGACTGGGCCGATACCGGCCTGACCCAGAGCGTGCGCGAGATTCCGGGCTTCCTCGCCTTCACGGCCATCTTCTGGCTCGCCTTCATGCGCGAGCAGGTGCTGGCCTATGCCGCGCTTTTCATCCTGGGGCTCGGCGTGGCGCTCACCGGCCAGTTTCCGACGCTGACGGGCGTGCTGATCACCACCTTCGTCATGTCGGTCGGCTTCCACTACTTCGAGACCGCCAACGCTTCGCTGCAGATGCAGCTGCTCCCAAAGGCCGAGGCGCCGCGACTGATGGGGTACATAGCCGCGGCGGGTGCGGCGGCCTCGTTCGTGGCATACGGCGGGCTGGCGCTCGCGTGGTGGCTGGGCTGGCGGTCCTACGAGCAGCTCTATCTCGTCCTCGGGCTCGCCTGCGCCGCGCTGGTGATTGCGGCAATGGCCTTCTTCCCCCGGTTCGAGGGCCCGGTGCCGCAGAAGAAGCACATCGTGCTCAAGCGGCGCTACTGGCTCTACTACGCGCTGACCTTCATGACCGGCGCGCGCCGGCAGCTGTTCTTCGCCTTCGGCGGCTTCCTGCTGGTCAAGAAGTTCGGCTACTCGGTCACCGACATGGCGCTGCTGATGCTGGTGACGACGCTGCTCAACACGGCGCTCGCGCCGCGGCTCGGCGCGCTGGTGATGCGGGCGGGCGAGCGCCGCACCATCATGCTCGAGAACATCGTGCTGATCCTGGTGTTTGCGGGCTATGCCACCACCTCGAGCTGGCAGGTGGCCGGCGGCCTGTTCGTGATCGACGGCATCTTCTTCACGCTGACCCTGGCGCAGCGCACCTACTTCCAGAAGATCGCCGACCCCGCCGACATGGCCTCCACCATGTCGGCCGCCTTCACCATCAACCACATCGCCGCCGTCGTGGTGCCCGTCGCCTTCGGGGCGCTCGGCATGATCGATCCCGCCATCATCTTCTGGATGGGGGCTTGCGTGGCAACCGTGTCGCTCAGCCTGTCGTTCCTGGTGCCGCGCCATCCCACGCTCGGCAACGAGACGGTGCTGGCGGTGCCCAAGCCGCTGCCGGCGGAATGACGCAATACCTGCGCAATTCCGGTGGCGCGGGGCATGCTCAGATGACAGGATCGAATTTGACCAATCAGCCGGGCTCCCGCAGCCTGGGACCAAGACAATCTGGAGGACTCCCCATGGCCAACGGAAAGAAGCCGAGCGCAGCCCAGATCAAAAAGCTGCGCTCGCGCCAGTGGTTCGACAACCCCGACAACCCCGACATGACCGCGCTCTACCTCGAGCGCTACATGAACTACGGCCTCACGCGCGAGGAGCTGTCCTCCGGCAAGCCGATCATCGGCATCGCGCAGTCGGGCTCGGACCTGTCGCCCTGCAACCGGCACCACATCGTGCTGGCGGAGCGCACGCGCGAAGGCATCCGCGAGGCCGGCGGCATCGCCTTCGAGTTCCCCGTGCATCCGATCCAGGAGACGGGCAAGCGGCCGACCGCGGCGCTCGACCGCAACCTCGCCTACCTCGGCCTCGTCGAGGTGCTGTACGGCTATCCCCTCGACGGCGTGGTGCTCACCACCGGCTGCGACAAGACCACGCCGTCGCAGCTGATGGCGGCCGCCACCGTCGACATCCCGGCGATCGTGCTGTCCGGCGGGCCGATGCTCAACGGCTGGTTCCGCGGCGAGCGTACGGGTTCGGGCACCATCGTGTGGAAGGCGCGGCAGATGTTCGCGACCGGAGAGATCAACTACGAGGAGTTCGTCGAGGTCGTCGCGTCCTCTGCGCCCTCGCCCGGACATTGCAACACCATGGGCACGGCATCGACGATGAACTCGCTCGCCGAGGCGCTCGGCATGTCGCTGCCGGGATGCGCGGCTCCGCCCGCCCCCCACAAGGAGCGCGCACAGCTCGCCTACGAGACCGGCAAGCGCATCGTCGACATGGTGTGGGAGGACCTGCGTCCCTCCAAGATCATGACGCGCGAGGCGTTCGAGAATGTGATCGTCGTCAACTCGGCCATCGGCGGCTCCACCAACGCGCCGATCCACTTCAATGCCATCGCCCGCCACATCGGCGTCAAGCTCGACAACGACGACTGGGAGAAGGTCGGCTACAACATCCCGCTGCTGGTCGACATGCAGCCGGCTGGCCGGTACCTGGGCGAGGAGTATCACCGCGCCGGCGGCGTGCCCGCCGTCGTCAACGAGCTGATGAAGGCCGGCAAGATCCACCAGCACGCGCTGACCGTGAACGGCCGCAGCATCGGCGAGAACTGCGCCCAGCGGCCCATTGGCGACCACGACGTCATCCGCGCCTACAAGAAGCCGATGAAGGACAAGGCGGGCTTCCTCAACCTCAAGGGCAACCTGTTCGACAGCGCCATCATGAAGACGGGCGTCATCTCCGAGGAGTTCCGCAAGCGCTACCTGTCGAACCCCAAGGACCCCAACGCCTTCGAGGGCCGCGCCATCGTGTTCGACGGGCCGGAGGACTACCACAAGCGCATCGACGATCCCTCGCTCAAGATCGACGACAGCTGTCTCCTCTTCATGCGCGGCACGGGCCCCGTCGGCTATCCCGGCGGCGCCGAGGTCGTGAACATGCGGCCGCCCAGCTACCTCATCAAGAAGGGCGTCACGGAGCTTCCCTGCATCGGCGACGGCCGCCAGTCCGGCACCTCGGGGTCGCCGTCGATCCTCAACGCCTCGCCGGAGGCTGCGACCGGCGGCGGGCTCGCCATCCTCAGGACGGGCGATAAGGTGCGCATCGACCTCAACAAGCGCACCGCCGACATCCTGATATCCAAGGAGGAGTACGACCGCCGCCGCGCCGACCTGCAGGGCCACGGCGGCTTCAAGTTTCCGCAGCACCAGACGCCGTGGCAGGAGATCCAGCGCGGGATTGTCGACGAGCTCTCCAACGGCATGGTGCTGAAGCCGGCGGTCAAGTACCAGAGGATCGCCAAGAGCAAAGGCATCCCGCGCGACAACCACTGAGCCATAGCGCGCGTCCGAGTGCCGATCTTCCCCGATCGAGCCGCCGGAGGGCGCGCGCCTGCTGCGGCGCATTTACCAAGCTCTCGCGGCCGACGGCGGGAAACCGGCCTGAGCCCGCACGCCTGCTGCGGCAAATAGTTGATGACCCGTAAAATTTGCGAGACCGGGCCGAGGCTTGGGTAAGGGTCGCGGCGCTAGTCTCGATCTCACGGGCAAGCTGGGGGGCGGAACCGATGAGGAGGGAGTTTGCGGTGAGCTTTCCTCGCGGGGCGGAACGACGCCAGTTCGGGCGCCGTCAGACCTATGTGCACGCGCGCATCCACGCCCGCGGCCGGCCCTCCGTCCCCTGCATCATGCGCGACGTGTCCGAGGGCGGCGCGCTGTTGCTGGTCGATCATCCGCATTGGCTGCCATCGCGCTTTCGCCTGAAGATCGAGGCCGACGGCACCGAGGTCGAGTGCGAGGTCGTGCGCCGTATCGAGGACGCCGTCGGCGTCCGCTTCCTGGGCCCCGTGACCATCAGTTTCTGAGGGTCCGGCCGGAAGTGGCCCGCGGGGCTTAAGGGCATTGTTACCCGCGCCCGCTAAGACTGAAAGGGCGCATCAGGCAAGACTGCCCGGCCCAAGGGCGCCCAGAGCAGTGATCGGCGGATTTGGCGGGAATGGCACGCGATAACGCCCAGTGCACGGCCGGATGCCTCCTCGCAATCGCCCTGGCGGCCATTCCGGGCATCTACTTTCTGGTCGCGACATCCCTGGATATCCGCGGGCTCGTCAACGGCAACGGCAATGTCGTGGGCGAAGACTTCGCGCAGATCTGGCTCGGCGGCCGGCTGGCGCTCGAAGGCCGCATCCACGACGTGTTCGTCCCCGAGCTGTTCAAGGCGGCCGCGCGCGCCGAGTTTGCCGCCGCGCCCCATGTGCCCCAGATCTTCTCCTACCCGCCCACCACGCTGCTGCCTGCCGCGGTGCTGGCGCTCGTCCCCTATCCGGTGGCGCTCGCACTCTGGTCGCTGCTGCAGGTGGGCCTTTTCACCACGGCGCTGCTGCTGGCGACGCGCGGCTTTCTCGCAACCAGGCTCGCGCTCCTGATCGCCGTCACCGCGCCGGCCCTGGCGCTGACCCTGCCGTGGGGACAGTTCGGCGCGATCATCGCGGCGCTGATGACGATGGGCGTGCTGCTCCTCGACCGGCGCCCCGCGCTTGCGGGCGTGCTGCTGGCGCTGATGGCGGTGAAGCCGCAGTTCGGGGTGCTGGTGCCGGTCGCCTTACTGGCGGGGCAGCATTGGAGGGCCTTCGCGGCGGCAGGCCTGACTGTCGCGGGCATGGGCGTGCTGAGCGTGCTGGCGTTCGGCATCGGCGCCTGGGCCGACTTCCTGCAGGTGACGCTGCCGGCCCAGGTCGCCATCACCTCCGACCCCTCGAGCTATCTGCCGATCGCCCATTCCATCCGCGACCGCCTCGTCATCGCCGGTCTCGACCCCACCGCGGCGCGGATCGTCCAGGCCCTGCTGGGGTGTCTGGCGTTCGCCGCCGTCGCGATCGCGTTCCGGCGCGGCATGCTGCCGGCGCACCGCCTGTTCGTGCTGGCGGCCGGCACGGTCGCGGCCCTTCCCTATGTCGCGATCTACGATCAGGCCGTCGTTGCCATCGCCGCCCTGGCGGTCGTCGCGGCGGATGGGCGGCTGGACAGATCGGCGCGGGCGGTGCTTCTCCTATTGTGGGCGTCGCCGGTGGTCGATCTCTGGCTCACCATGAGCGGGCTTCCGCAGGTCGGGCCCTTCGTCGGGCCGGTCGCCGTCCTGATGCTGCTGGCGGAGGGACGTTGGGCCGGCGCCACAGTCAGCCGGCCGATTGGCGGCGTCCAGCCTTGATCGTCCTGCCCGGCGGGCAAGCCGCCCGCGTCAGATACCGAACACCAGGCAGGTGGTGGTGCCGTGCGCCAGCAGCGTGCCCTTGGCATCGATGATCTTGCCTTCGGCGGTGGCGGAACGGCGGCCGACGTAGAGCGAGCGGCCCTCGGCGCGGATGGGGCCCGTGTCCTGCGTGATGGCCCGCACGTAGTTGATCTTGATCTCGAGCGTCGTGTAGCCGGTGCCGACGGCGAAGTTGGTCTGGATCGCGCAGCTCATGCAGGAATCGAGCAGCGTCGCGGCGACGCCGCCATGCACGGTGCCGATCGGATTGTAGTGCTTGAACGCCGGCGTCATCGTGAATAGCGCGAATCCTGGGGTGACCTCCGCCAGCGTGAAGCCCAGCGTCTCGGTGATCGGCGGGGCGGGCAATGTTCCCTCGACGATGCCGCGCAGGAAGTCGAGCCCGCTCATGGTCTTCATGGTGTCGAGCGGGGGCACGCCGATCCTGGCAGTAGCTCGCTCCATCCTGCTCCGCTCCTGTGACTGAGGTTCCAGCTGCCGCTAGGCCCGGGCCTTGCGCGGGCTGGTCTTCTGCTCCGGCTGCGGCAGGGCAAAGTCCAGCGGCAGGGCGGTCGTGTACTTGATCTGCTCCATGGCGAAAGCCGAGGACACCTTGGAGATCTCGATCCTGGAGATCAGCTTCTTGTAGAAGGTGTCGTAGGCGGCGATGTCGGGCACCACGACGTGCAGGAGATAGTCCACCTCCCCGCTCATGCGGTAGAACTCGACCACCTCGGGAAAATCGATGACAGCGCGGTGGAAGCGCTCCAGCCAGTCGAGCGAATGCTGGTCGGTCTTGATCGACACGAACACGGTGACGCCGGCGTTGACGCGGGACGCATCGAGGATGGCAACTCGGCGCTGGATGACACCCGACTCCTCGAGCTTCTGGATGCGGCGCCAGCACGGCGTGGTCGACAGACCCACCTCCTTGCCGATGTCGGCCACCGACCGGGTGCAGTCCTGCTGCAGGATCCTCAGGATCTTTACGTCCATCTCGTCGAGCATGGGGGCAGCCGCCTCGGGACGGCGATTGGAGGGCTCGGTTGACAGTTGGAACATTTTTCCGCTTGTCCAGGAGATGGCTACCTATGGTAGTAGTCGTATTGCGTCAAGGCGCCTCCCACCACTGCAATTTTCTCATGGTTAGCCCGACGTCGCCTCATCTGTGCCCGTCTCTAGCAACCTCGAGCAGAGCTCATGAAACGGATCGTTCGCATCACGCCGCACTTTGCCGTCACCGGTGCGCTCGAGCCGGCCGACTTCGAGGCGGCTGCCGCACTGGGCTTCCGGTCCATCGTCTCGAACCTGCCGGACGGCGAGTTGCCGGCCTACCCCGCGGCGGCCGAGACGGCGCGCCTGGCAGCCGACGCCGGTCTCGGCTTCCGGCACATCCCCGTCACCAAGGCCGAGGCATTCTCCGAGCGCGTCGTCGGCGGCACCGTGACGGCGCTCGGCGAGCTCGACGGTCCGGTGCTCGCGCATTGCGCCTCCGGCCTGCGGTCGGCGATCGCCTGGGCCGCGGCCGCTTCGCGCGGCCAGCCCGTCGATGCCGTGCTGCAGAAGCTCGCCGCCGCCGGCCTCGACCTCGAAGGGCTGCGCCACGAGCTCGAGGACCTGCATGATCCCGGCAACGCCAGCCCGATCCCGCGAGCGCTCGACGTCGGCGCGTAGATATCGCACCTGCGCACCTACATCAGACGGCGGATCTCCTTGCGCAGGCGCGGCAGAAGCTCCACCTCGAACCATGGATTGGCCGAGAGCCAGGCATTGTTGCGCCAGGACGGGTGCGGCAGGGCGATCCGCCGTGGCCGACCCTTCGCATCGAGCAGCTTTCGCCAGCGCCTGACGGTGTCGGTCATGCTCCGGGCGTCGGCGGCACCGAGGTGCCAGCGTTGCGCGTAGCTGCCGACCGCGAGGATCAGCTCGAGTTGCGGCATGGCCGCGAACAGGCGCGCGTGCCAGGCCCGTGCACACTCGCGGCGCGGCGGCAGGTCGCCGCCGGCGGCATCGTGGCCGGGAAAGCAGAAGCCCATCGGCACGATGGCGATGCGGGCCTGGTCGTAGAATTCCTCGGGTGAGAGCTGCAGCCACGCCCGCAGGCGGTCGCCCGATGGATCGGTGAAGGGCGTGCCAGAGGCGTGCACGCGCACGCCAGGCGCCTGGCTGGCTATGCAGATGCGCGCCGTCGTGCTCGGCCGAAGCACCGGCCGCGGCTCGTGGGGAAGGGGCGGGCGAGGCGGCTGCGGCTCATCGCGGCAGATGCGGCAGGCACGGACTTCGGCCACCAGCGCCTCGAGCTTTTGTGCCTGCCGGCTCATGGATCGAGCGCCGTCATTCGGCCTCTTGCCGGCCCGCGACATCAAAGCCGCATCGATTAACCGAGGGCTGAGGGTTCGCCCGAATTCCATTGACGACGGGGTCGTACAGGTACGAGAGTTCGACCATTGGTTCTCCAACGGATTGAGCGTTTCACGAATGCCGGATTCCACCAAGCAAGACTCCAAAGACAAGCTTCCACGTCGCCCGTTCGCCGCAAGAGATCGGTTCTGGGGTGTTGTGAGCCTCCTCTATCTCCTGGTCCTGGTTCTGGTCTCGCTGAGCCTGTTGATTTGCATTTGGCCGCCGACCGGCGGGGACAAGAAGTGGTTCGGGTTGGAGCTGGGGACGGATCAGAGGCACCTCATTCTTGTGGCTATTGCAGGCGGCATCGGGTCGATCATCTACTGCATGCGCTCGGCCACCTGGTATCTCGGCAATCTCGAGTTCAGACGCAGCTGGGCGCCCTGGTACCTGGCCCAGCCGTTCATCGGTGCGGCGCTCGGCGCGATGACGTACATCGTGTTCCGGGCTGGATTGATTCAGCCATCGAAGAATGGAGACGATGCGGTCAATCTGTTTGGCTTTCTCGCCATATCCGCCCTGGTCGGCCTCTATACCGAGCAGGCGCTGACGCAGCTCAAGGTGATCGCCGAGACGGTGTTGAGGCCCGCGCCAAAGGGCGAGGACACCACCAAGCATTTGCGGCCCGGTGAGGCGCCGCTGCCTGAGGCGGACAAGAGAGGCAAGACGCCCTGAGAGCGAGGGCAGCCCGCGAAGTGATCTGGCGGCGCGGTCACTGCGCGCGAGCACCAGTAACGATCACACCTCGACGACGAGACCGTCGGCGGCGAGCAGGACGCGGGGGTCGGTCACCTCGCTTCGCCGGGCGAGCATCGGCTCCGCCATGTGCGTGAGCATGACGCGCTTGGGAGCGATGCGATCGAGGCTGCGCTTGATCGCCTCCCAGCTCGTGTGAAAGCGCGGCGCGCCCTCGAACTGGAAGCACTCCATGATGTAGAGATCGGCGCCCTTGCCGGCCGGCACCAGGCTCTCCGTCCATTCGCTGTCGCCGGTGAAGCTCAGCACCTTGCCAGCCGCCTCGAAGCGCAGCGCATAGGGCGGTGCGCCCGAGGGATGCACGACCTCGAACGGCGTGACCCGCACCGAGCCGACATCCAGAGGCTCCTCGCGCTTCAGCTCGAGGAAGCGCAGCTCGTAGCGGCGCGCGATCCCTGTCGAGCCCGGAAACAGCGCTTCCGCCGCCGTCTCGAACCGCGCCTGCACGCCGACGGGTCCGACCACGGTCAGGGGCTGCGTGCGCTTGGCCACGTGCTGGGCGTGAATGAGCCACCACACCAGGCCCGCATAATGGTCGCCGTGCAGGTGCGATATGAAGATGGTGGCGATCGTGTTGGGGTCGATGCCGAGGCGGTTGAGGCCAATGAGGGCCGTGGCGCCGCAATCGATGAGGAAGCGGGTCTCGGACGTCTCGACATGATAGCAGGTCTGCAGGCGACCGCCCGAGCCGAAGGCGTCGCCGCAACCTACAACCGTCAGTTTCATGCCATCACGTGTTGCACGCAATTGTGTCATCCCTCAAGGGGTGAGCGTGGCCGGCCCAATCTGTCTGTTCCCCAGGTAACAGGCAAAACCAATTGGATCGGCATCAGGCCTTGGCGCTCGGCCGGGCCGATACCTCTTGGTGCCAGCGGTCGAGATTCTTGGCGCCCTCGGGACGCTGGATTCGAGCCACTCTCGCAAAATCGACGGCCACGAGCGCGGTAATATCCGCGACGGAGTAATCATCCCCGGCGACAAAGCGCCGCTTGCCCAGCTCCTCGTCCATGAATTGCAGGACTTCCTGCGCCCTGGGCTTGTTGGCCTCTCCCCATGCGGCAACCTGCGGCACCTCGAGCGCCGCCGCCGCCGGATGCAGGTGTCGGAACGCCTGGGCTACGCTGAACAGCAGCCCGAGTTCCATGCGCCGGTTCCACATCTCGACGAGGGCTCGCTGCTTGGCGCCCTTGCCGAAAAGGGCGGGCTCCGGGTTGGTCTCCTCGAAATAACGGCAGATGGCCAGGGTTTCGGCGATCGAGGTGCCGTCGTCGAGGATCAGCACCGGCACCCGCTGGAACTTGTTGAGCTTGGTGAACTCGGGCGTCTTCAGCGCCCCCTTCATCATGTCCATTTCCTCGAGCGGCACCGAGATCCCTTTCTCCGCCAGGAAGATGCGCACACGCCGAGGGTTGGGAGCCGTCCTGGTCTCGAGGATCTTCATCTGGGCCTCCGAAACTTGCCACCGTTCAAACAGTGGTAACGGAGGGAAGTTGACCGTGCAAGGACGAGCCGGGACCGTGATCGGCGGCAAGCTGGAGGGTGGCGGCAGCAACCCATGCTGCCCGGATTGAGCCGATAAACGCGAATTTAGGGATTTCCATTGATTTTCTGGGGCCTCGAAGGGCGCGCCCGAGGTGGTGCCGTTCGGGTTCGCATCGGCCGGGCGGCCCGGCAAGGGAGACGATGCACAGCAATAGCGACAGCATCGGCCCCGACCCCCGCCAACGCGCCAAGGACCCACGGGCCGCGGTGCAGGCGCACATCCGCGAGCTGCGCGCGCGCCTGTCTCAGGGAACCGAGCTGAAGCCGGAGTTCGAGTACGAGCTCCTATCGATGTTTGCCCGCAACGAGCTGTCCGCGCGCGTCACGCTGCCGCTGCTCGCGGTGATCTTCTCGCTGGCCTCCATGTTCTGGGCGCCCGTGGTGCAGGCCTCCGCGTGGCTCGCGACCGTCATCGCCATGAAGTTCTTCATGATCGCCGCCTGCCAGCGCTTCCTCGCGCAGCCGCGCGGCGAGGTCAGGGTCGAGACCTGGCGCAACAAGTTCACCTGGCTCGAGCTCGGCAGCGGCATCGCCTGGGGCGGCATGGCCGTCGTCGGCCTCGAGGGCGCCGACGCGGCAAGCCACGTCTTCATCCTGACATCCCTCATCGTGCTGCTGGCGATCCGCATGACCTTTGCGTCGACGGTCATGACGATCCTGTACGTCGGCACCATACCGATGACGCTTGCCGTCGCGGCGCGCCTCATCATGCAAGGCCATCCCTTCTACATGGCGATGGCGGCCATGGCGATCGGCCTGCACGTCTACTTCATCTTCCTCGCCAAGGGGCTCAATGCCACGGCGCTCGCCATGCTCGAGTTTCGCGCCGAGAAGGACGCATTGATCGCCGAGATCGAGGAGGAGAAGTCGATCTCCGACGAGGCGCGCCGCCGCGCGGAGGCCGCCAATGTCGCCAAGTCACGGTTTCTCGCCACCATGAGCCACGAGCTGAGGACCCCGCTCAACGCCATTCTCGGCTTCTCCGAGGTCATGAAGTGCGAGCTGCTCGGGCCGATGCAGAACGAGCATTACAAGGAGTACGCGGGCAACATCCACGAGAGCGGCCGCCACCTCCTGCAGCTCATCAACGAGATCCTCGACCTCTCCCGCATCGAAGCCGGCCGCTACGAGCTGCACGAGGAGCCCGTGCGGCTCTCCGAGATCGTCGAGGACTGCCTGCGCCTCTTGCATCTGCGCGCGGAGAGCAAAGGCCTGCAGGTCGCCCTCGAGTTCTCCAAAGGACTGGAGCAGATCTGGGCAGACGAGCGCGCCATCCGCCAGATCTGCCTCAACCTGATGTCGAACGCGCTGAAGTTCACCCCGCGCGGCGGACGCATCACCTTGAGCGTCTCGGCTACGCCCGATGGCGGGCAGATGCTGATCGTCAAGGATACCGGACCCGGCATCCCCAAGGAGGAGATACCCCGCGTCATGCAGGCCTTCGGCCAGGGCTCGCTCGCCCACCAGACGGCGGAGGGCGGCACCGGTCTCGGTCTGCCGATCGTGCAGAGCCTCGTCACGCTGCACGGCGGCATCTTCGAGCTGCGCTCGGAGCTGCGCAAGGGCACGGAGGCGGTCGTCTGCCTGCCGGGAAGTCGCGTGCTGCGCACCATGCCGCCGCTGCAGCCGCTGGGGCAGGAGCGCCACCGCCGGCCGCCGGCGATTGCGGCAACACCAGGGCGCGGCTCGGGCGTAGCGTCCACAGCGGGACGGTGACCACATTGCCATTGTCATGCCCGCTACCTACATTCCGGCAGGCGGCGAAAGCGAGAATCGCATGCCCCCGCCGCGGGTCGAGGCCGATGCTGACGCCTTGCATCAACGTATGCGTGATCGATGCCGCGACGGGCCTGTGCGCGGGTTGCGCCCGCTCGCTCTCCGAGATCGCCGGCTGGGCTGCCATGACGGACTTCGAGCGGCAGCGGATCATGCGCGACCTGCCGGCGCGGCGCTGCCAGGCGCCAACGGCAGCCAGGAGGTAGCATGGGAGCCTGGATTGCCCTGACGCTTCTCGTGGTTGCCGGCTTGGTGCTGCTGCTGCGGGCCGATGCGGGCTCGATTGCGGGCTTCGATCCTTCCGATTTCGCCATTGCGGTCGCCAGCATCGCGCTGCTGATCTTCCTGGGGTCGTCGATCGCGGGCAGCTACCGCGGCCGGGCCGGGCAGGCCGTGCGCGACGTGCTGACATGGGCGCTGGTGGCTTTGCTGCTGGTGGGCGGCTACAGCTTCCGCGACGAGATCTTCAGTCTCGGCCACCGCGTCGTCGGCGAGCTGATGCCGCCCGGAACGGCGTTGCGCGGCGAGTCGCAGATCGAAGGCGAGCGCTCCGTGCGCATCCGGCGCCGTCCCGACGGTCACTTCGTGGTCAAGACCCAGGCCAACGGCGTATCGCTGATGATGCTTGTCGACACGGGTGCCTCCACCGTCGTGCTGAAGCCGGCGGATGCCCAGCGCTTAGGGATTGACGTCGAGCGTCTCAGGTATTCGGTGCCGGTCCAGACCGCCAACGGCACGACCTACGCGGCCCATGTGCGCCTGCGCAACCTGACGTTGGGCCCCATCACCCTCAACGATGTCGAGGCGCTCGTGGCCAAGCCCGGGGCGCTGAAGGAGAATTTGCTCGGTATGAGTTTCTTAAGTCGCCTGCGCTCCTATGAATTCACGACCGACATGCTGACGCTGCGGAGCTGAGGACGGCATTCGCCAAGGGACCGCGCGCGGGATGCATCGGGCCCAGGGCGAGCGAGCGATGGCGTACTCATCGGGCGCGCGGCATGCCGCGCATATGGCAGCGGGATGGCTGGTGGCGGGCGCGGCGGCGGCGTTCTGCCTCGTCTATTTCGCGGAGATCAAGGACACGGCGCGCAATCTCGTCGGCCTCGACGGTGCCGTCGCTGCGTCCCGGGATGGTGCGGCGCCCAAGCGCGATGCGCGTCCTTCCGTTTCCGTGGCCACCTCGGCGCGAGGTCGCGTCGTCGAGATCAAGGCCGGGTCGCTCGGCCACTACTATGCACGCGTCGAGATCAACGGGCGGCCGGTCGACGTGATGGTCGATTCGGGAGCCTCCATCGTGGCCCTGAGCTTCGAGGACGCCCAGCGCGCTGGTATCTACATCCGGGACGGCGACTACACCCAGCACGTCAATACGGCCAACGGGCTCGCCCGCATTGCGCCCGCGTTGCTCGATCGTGTCAGCATCGGCGACATCACGGTGCGCAATGTTCAGGCAGCCGTGATGGAGCCCGGCAAGCTCTCGACCTCGCTCCTCGGGATGTCCTTCCTGGGGCGGTTGCAGCGCGTCGATATGCGCAACGGCGTCCTGGTTCTTCAGGAGTAAGTCAGTTTCCAGCGTGGCGTTGACCGGCCCGGGCGCATTTGCAAGTGAACCGGCGCCGGGCCTTCGCCGTTAATGGTCTGCCCAGCAGAGCTTCCCAGGGGGTCTCATCCATGCTGCCCAAGCCGCGCGCCGACTTGAAGCCCAATACGGCCGAGTTCGAGCGGCTTCCGCTCGTGAAGCCGACGGGCTTTCGCGAGTACGATGCGCGCTGGCTCTACCCCCAGGAGATCAACCTGATGGGGCTCAATGCCATCGGCCTGGGTATCGCCACCCTGGCGGGGCGGCGCGGGGTGCCAAAGCGCTTCGTGGTCGGCCACGACTACCGCTCCTATTCGGCCGCCGTGAAGCAGGCCGTCATGATGGGGCTGCTGGCCGGCGGTGCGGAGGTGCACGACATCGGCCTCGCCCTGTCGCCGATGGCCTACTTTGCCCAGTTCGCGCTCGACGTCGCAGGCGTGGCCATGGTGACGGCGAGCCACAACGACAACGGCTGGACCGGCATCAAGATGGGGTTCCACCGCCCGCTGACCTTCGGGCCCGACGAGATGGCGGCGCTCAAGCAGATCGTGCTCGAGGGCGAGGTCGATACGGCGCCCGGCGGTCGCTACGTGTTCGTGCCCGACATGGCCGAGCGCTACATGGCGGCGCTGAGCGACCGGCCCAGATGGAAGCGCAAGCTCAAGGTGATCGCCGCCTGCGGCAACGGAACGGCGGGCACTTATGCGCCAAAGGTGCTCGAAGCCGTCGGTTGCGAGGTCGTCCCACTCGATTGCGACCTCGACTACACCTTTCCGCGCTACAACCCGAACCCCGAGGACATGAAGATGCTGCACGCCATCGCCGATGCGGTGCGCGCGCATGGGGCCGATGTCGGCTTCGGCTTCGACGGCGACGGCGACCGCTGCGGCGTCGTCGACAACGAGGGGCGCGAAATCTTTGCCGACAAGGTCGGCGTCATGCTGGCGCGCGATCTCTCCGGCCGGCACGACAAGCCGGTGTTCGTCGCCGACGTGAAGTCGACGGGCCTGTTTATGACCGACCCGGTGCTCGCAAAGAATGGTGCGAGGACGCTCTACTGGAAGACCGGCCACTCCTACATGAAGCGCTACACCCACGAGCAGAAGGCGCTCGTCGGCTTCGAGAAGTCCGGCCATTTCTTCTTTCAGCCGCCGCTGGGGCGCGGCTACGACGACGGGCTCGTGGCCGCAATCGCCGTCTGCGACATGCTCGACCGTGCGCCGGGCAAGACGCTGGCCGACCTGGAGCGCGACCTGCCCAAGACCTGGGGATCGCCCACCATGTCGCCGCACTGCGCCGACGAGGTGAAATATTCGATCGTCGAGAAGATCACTGCCCAATACAAGGACGCGGCGGCGAAGGGCACGGCCGTCGCGGGGCAAAAGGTGCGCGACCTTGTCACCGTCAACGGTGTCCGCGTCGTGCTGGAGGACGGCACCTGGGGCCTCGTGCGCGCCTCCTCCAACAAGCCCGAGCTGGTGATCGTGGTGGAGAGCCCGACGTCGGAGGCCAACATGCGCGCCATATTCGCCGACATCGACGGGAGGCTGGCGAAGTGCCCGGAGGTCGGCGAGTACAATCAGAAGATTTGAAGATAAGGGGCTAGGGATCAGGGGCTAGGGACTAGTTAGTACTCCCTGGTCCCTAGCCCCTAGCCCCTTGTCCCTGATAAGGCCCAGTAGCGCACGGGATTGTCGGGGCACTCGATCGGGCCGCACTGCAGGAAGGTCGTGACTGCATTGAGCGCGGTGAGGCCGATGATGGCCCACGCGAGCGCATGCTTCATGCCGGCCGGCAGCGTCCACGCCCCAGTGTCCGCCCGCGGCACGACGAGCAGCACGGCTGTGCCCAGGATCACCAGCGCGAACAGGATGAACGACCAGGTGTAGAGGTGCAGCCCCAGCAGCAGCGCCCCGTAGGCGCCGCTGCCGGGCACGATGTGCAGCAGCACCTGCCGGCCGGCGACACTCATGCCAAACAGCGCCGCCAGCAGCATGATGGCGTAGCCCTGGGGCTGCGGGCCGTAGCGCAGGTTCAGGAGCAGGCCGTACGCCACGCCCACCAGCGCAACGCGCTGCAACAGGCAGAGCGGGCAGGGCAGGTCGCGGCCCGCAAACTGCTCGGCATAGGCAACGACCAGCACCGCAATCAGACCGGCGAGCCCGGCCGCGGTGAGGCATTCGGCAATGTCGATCCTGCGCGCCATCGTCAGAACGCCCAGCTGCAGCGGATCGGTCATGTGGTGATTGAGCCAGACCACCGACAGCAGGGCCGCCACCGCGAATACGATGCCGCCGGCGCGCCGATTGCCGCTCCACGCGAGCCACATAGCGCCGGCAACGAGCAGGAAGATGAGAGAGGTCATGGGCCGCAGGAGGAAGGAAAGTCCCGTTGCCCCGACTATGACGGGCCCTCCCTACAGCAGCGTGTACGAAAAGCCTGGCATTTGACGCAACGCGCCCCCGCCAAGTCCCGCCGCGGAAACAAATTTCTGCCGT
>JBGGME010000407.1:0-16121 GCA_041288195.1 Hyphomicrobiaceae bacterium | reverse complement strand
TCCGATGAGTGCTCGCCAGCTCGAAGGTCATATCGTGCTCGTCACCGGCGCGTTGGGCACGCTGGGCTCCGCCATGTGCAAGGCGATCGAGGCCGCGGGCGGGGTGGCCATCCGCAGCGATCTCGCCTCCCGCGGCAAGGTCGACATCGCCCTCGACGTGACGAAGGAGGAGGACTGGAAGGCGACCGCCGGCGAGATCGGCAAGACGCACGGTCGCCTCGACGGCCTCGTCAACAACGCCGGCGTCGGTACGCCCGGCGACGTCGAGCAGACGACCTTCGCGGAGTGGCGGCGCGTCATGTCGATCAACGCCGACGGCGTGTTCCTCGGCTGCAAGTACGCCATGCCGCTGCTCGCCAAGTCCAAGGCACCCTCCATCGTCAACATCTCCTCGGCCTCTGGCATCGTCGGCGGCGCCAACCTCGCCGCCTACAACGCGTCGAAGGGCGCCGTGCGGCTGCTCACCAAATCCGTGGCGCTGTCGGGCGCGCGCAAGCGACCGCCGGTCAGATGCAACTCGGTGCATCCCGCTTTCATCGAGGGCGACATGGTCGACTCCATGATCAAGGGCCGGCCCGATCCGGCCAAGGCCCGCTCCAAGCTGATCGCCCAGGTGCCCATCGGCCGCCTCGGCGAGCCGCAGGAGGTGGCCAACACCGTGGTGTGGCTGCTGTCGGGGGCCTCCTCCTTCACCACCGGGTCCGAGGTCCTCGTCGACGGCGGCCTGATCGCTGGATGAGCCTCACAGTGCATGGGTGCCGACCTGCGTCGGCATGACGGTGCGCATTGGTTGGCGCGTTCCCTGCCACAAACGTCATTCCGACGAAGGTCGGGACCCAGGGCACGCCTCGATCAGGCGTACGCGCCAACCGACTAAACCTCTGGCGCCCCGGTCGCCGACGGCGTATCGGTGCAGGCCAGTTTTGGGGTCCGGTCCGCCGGCAGTTGCACGTAGCGGATCGATTGGGGGCGCGGCCCAGGTGCGGCGTACGGCACGAAAGCGAGCGATTGGCGGCGTTGGCGGGCGGAGTCGCTCCGCGCGCCGGCTCGCCGTGCTCCTCGCGTCCATATTGCTTTGCGGCTGCGGCGCTTCCCTCGATCGCATGGCCGTTCCGTACGGGCTCATCGAGCGGGTCGATGTGCCGGGCATGAAGGCTGCGCGCTTCTGGGGCGACGAGGTCCCGAAGTCGGGCTCCGCCGCCGACGTGCAGGCCATGCTGCCGAACATGAAAGCCGTGGCCGTCGCCCCCAACCGCGAGAAGGGCCGCCCCGTCGTCAACCACCTGGCCCTCTCGGGCGGCGGCGGCGACGGCGCTTTCGGCGCGGGGCTTCTGGTGGGCTGGTCGCAGGCGGGCACGCGGCCGCGCTTCGAGTTCGTCACCGGCGTGAGCACCGGTGCCATCATCGCCGTCTTCGCCTACCTCGGGCCGCGCTACGACCGCAGCCTGAAGGAGGTGTTCACCCAGTACGCGACCGAGGATCTCCTGGAATCGCAGGTACTCGCCGGCCTGTTCGGCGGCAACGCGCTCGCCGACAGCGCCCCGCTCGCCCGGCTCATCGCCCGCTACGTCGACGATCGCATCCTCGCCGAGGTCGCCCGCGAGTACCGCCAGGGCCGCATGCTCCTGATCGGCACCACCAACCTAGACGCCCAGCGGCCCGTGATCTGGAACATGGGCGAGATCGCCGCCAGCGGCCACCCCGACGCGCTCGAGCTGTTCCGCAAGGTGATCCTGGCCTCCGCGTCGATCCCAGGCGTGTTCCCGCCGGTGCAGATCACGGTCGAGGCCGGCGGCAAGCAGTTCGAGGAGATGCACATCGACGGCGGCCCCACGCGCCAAGTCTTCCTCGCTCCGTCGCAACTGCGGCTCAAGGACTTCGACGGCTTCTACGACAAGCCGCCCATCCGCTACATCTACATCATCCGCAATGCCAAGCTCGCGCCCGACTACCAGCCCGCAAAGGCGGGAGCGCTGGCGATCAGCGTCCAGACCATCTCGACGCTCATCATGAACCAGAGCCAGGGCGACATCCTGCGCATCTACACGACGGCGAAGCGGGACGGCGCCCGTTTCAACCTCGCTGCCATCCCCGAAGACTTCCGCGCGCAGCCCAAGGAGCCCTTCGACCGCGTCTACATGCGCGACCTCTTCGACGTCGGCGAGGCGCTCGCACGCGCCGGATACAGCTGGATGAACGAGCCTCCCGAGCTCGGCCGCTCGGCGGCGCCGCGGTGACGTCACTGCGGGAGGATGCGGCCGGGCAGTTGCGAGCGGCGGCGCATCGTTAGGCGCGGCTCACGCGGGTCAATGCCGCCCGCGCGAAGCAGCGTGCGCACGAGCGCCTGTCGCGCCCCGCCCGCGTACCAGCCCGCCAGTGCCAAGGCCAGCAGATCGTCGCGGGAGGGATGGGGCCGATCGGCGATGCGCTCCGCGAGGGCCGACAGGCGCTGCTCGAGCCGTTGCCGCGCCGCGTAGCCCTGCATGAAATCGTTGGTCGCGCGCTCCTCCGCCTCGGCCTCGCGGACCAGCGCCATGACCTGCCTGGTGCCGGGCGATGTGCGGCGGGCCCCGCTGACAGGCGTCCTGCTTCGCTTGGGCTGGGATGGCACCCGCTTGCGGCGCGCCTTGCGGCCTGCTGCGGCATTGGCGTCACGTTTGCTCATGCTGCCATCCCAGCCGCTCTGCCGCTCGAGGTCAACGGTGTCGTGGACGGACGGTTCGTCGAGACCACGCGGCATGCCGCCGTACTCACCCGCGCTCCGGGTAGTCGTGAAAGAAGCCAGCCGGGTCGGCGACGCTGCCGCCGTCCTCCGCCAGATAGCCTGGACCCACGGGCACCTTGCCGTGCCCGCCGGGGATGTCGAGCACGTAGGTCGGCTGCGCCAGCCCCGACAGCCGCCCGCGCAACGCCCGCATCAGGGCCTGGCCCTCGGCAAGGGTCGTGCGGAAGTGGCTGGTGCCGGGCGCCGCATCGAGGTGGTGCAGATAGTAGGGCTTGACGCGCGCCTCCACGAACCCGCGCATGAGAGCGGCCAGCGTCTCCGCATCGTCATTGACGCCTTTGAGCAGCACGCTCTGGCTGAGCATGGGGATGCCGCCGTCGACGAGGCGCGCGCAGGCGGCACGCGCGGACTCCGTCATCTCGCGGGGATGGTTGGCGTGCAGCGCGACGTAGACGGCCAGGTCTCGCGACCTGAGCGCTGCGACGAGCTCCGGCGTGACCCGCGCCGGCTCCACCGCCGGCACCCGAGTATGCCAGCGCAGCACCCGCACATGCGGGATCGCTCCGAGCCGCCGCGTCATCTCGCCGATGCGGCGGGGCGACAGCATGAGCGGATCGCCGCCCGTCAGGATCACCTCCCAGATGGCGGGCGTGGCGGCGATGTAGGCGAGCGCCGCGTCGAGCGCCTTGCCCGACAGCGCCTGCGGACCGCCGGGTCCCACCACCTCGCGCCGGAAGCAGAAGCGGCAGTAGACCGGGCAGACGTGGGTCAGCTTGAGGAGCGCGCGGTCGCGATAGCGGTGCACGATGCCGGCGACCGGCGAGAGCCGCGCCTCGTCGAGCGGGTCGGCGCGCTCCTCGGGACGTGTCTCCAGCTCCCGCGCATCCGGCACGAACTGACGCGCGATCGGATCGCCCGCATCCTCCCGATCGACCAGCCGCACCATGTCCGGCGTGATCCCAACCGCATACCGCTCCGCCACGGCCTCGAGCGCTGCCGCCTCGCGCGCCGGCGCGAGGCCCGCCCCGATGAGGTCGGCAATCGTCCGCAGGGTCTTGCTTTGCTGTCTCACGGCTGACGCTTTATGCCCGCGATCCCCCGTCGCCACAACGATGGCGCATTTCTGCGGCGTGCTTTGCGCCGTGCGGGGTGTCGGATGGGGGCTATCGCCATGCCACGCGCAACGTTCTACGTCCTTGGAGTCGTCCTGCCGCTCGGCGTCCTCGCGTCCCCCGCGGCCCACGCGCAGCAATACAGCCTCGATCCGCCGTTCTGGGCCGTGACCGGCGTGCGCGCCAACGACGTCCTGCACCTGCGCGACATGCCCTCGGCCGAGAGCAAGAGCCTCGCGGGCATCCCTGCCAATGCCCAGGGCCTCAAGAACCTCGGCTGCCGGCGCAATGGCCCCTCGCTCGACCAGTGGGCGCGCATGAGCAAGGCCCAGCGCGAGGTGCCGCCCACGCACTGGTGCCGCGTCGACTACCAGGGCAAGCAGGGCTGGGTCGCCGCCCGCTTCCTGCGCAAGGACGTGCGCGCCGGTAGGGCGCAATAAGCGCAGCGCATTGCGCCGCGGCACGCTTCGAATCGGCGCAATACGGCTGACGCCTATTGCGCCCTACGCCCTACGCCACCGGCGTCCAGATCACCTGCTCGATGCGGGTTGCGCCCGTCGCCAGCATGACTAGCCGGTCGAAGCCCAGCGCGGCGCCGCTCGCCGGCGGCATGTGCCCGAGGGCGGCGAGGAAATCCTCGTCGATGGGATAGCGCTCGCCCCAGATGCGCTCCTTCTCGGCCATCTCGGCCTCGAGCCGCCGCCGCTGCAGGGCGGGATCGGTCAGCTCGCCGAAGGCGTTGGCGAGCTCCACCCCGCAGGCGTAGAGTTCGAAGCGCTCTGCCACGCGCGGGTCGGCAGCCTTGGGCCGGGCAAGCGCGGCAAGCTCGGCGGGATACTCGGTGAGCAGCGTCGCGCGGCCGTTGCCAAGCTGCGGCTCGATTCTCTCGACGAGGATGCGGCTGAAGACATCGCCCCACGTATCGTCGTGTGCGACGCGGATGCCGGCAGCGCGTGCGGTCTCGGCGAGCGCCGCGCGGTCCCCCTCTCCCCGCGAGCGGGGAGAGGGGGCCGACGGAAGCGTCGCCAAAAGATCGATACCCGCCCAGCGCGCGAACGCCTCCGCCACCGTCACGCGCTCGGGCGCCGCGAACGGATCGGCGCTGCGTCCGCCGAACCGGAGCACCGAAGCCCCCGCTGCCTCGGCCGCGATCCGCAGCAGCGCCGCGCAGTCCTCCATCAGCCGCTCGTAGGGCTCGCCTGCGCGATACCATTCGAGCATGGTGAACGCCGGGTGATGCAGCGCGCCCCGCTCGCGGTTTCGAAACACGGGCGCGAACGTGAAGATGCGCGACTCCTTTGCCGCCAGCAGCTTCTTGCACGCGAACTCCGGGGAGGTGTGGAGATAGAGCGGCCGCCGGCTGCCATCAGGCTCGATCAGCTCGGTGGCGAAGGCATGCAGGTGCGTCTCGTTGCCGGGCGAGACCTGCAGCGCGCTCGTCTCCACCTCCAGGAAGCCTTCGCCCTCGAACCAACGGCGCAGCGCCGCCAGGATGCGCCCGCGCGCCAGCAGGAACGGCCGCCGGTCGCCATGGATGCGGGCGTCCCACCACGGGCTTGGCCACGGGCTTGGCTGGGGTGGACTGGGCAACGGCGCCTTGCTCCTTGGCGATGCGGGAAAACGCCTGTAGAAAGCGGCCAATCGATTTGGGCCCTGCCGCTTCGAGCCTCGCTGGCGCGCGTGCAGGCCCTTTTCCCATGCAACTGCGGCGGAGGACGGCGTGGTCAAGGTTATTGCAAGCTCGGTGCGCAAAGGCAACGTGCTCGATATCGACGGCAAGCTGTGCGTCGTCATGAAGGCCGAGAACATCCATCCGGGCAAGGGTACGCCGGTGACGCACCTCGACATGCGCCGCATCGCCGACGGCGTGAAGATCACGGAGCGCTACCGCACTACCGAGCAGGTGGAGCGCGCCTACCTCGAGGAGAAGACCTACAACTATCTGTTCGAGGACGACACCGGCTTCACCTTCATGGAGCCCGAGACCTACGAGCAGGTGATGGTCCCCAAGGACATGATCGGCGACCAGTCGGTTTATCTGCAGGAGAACATGGCCGTCACCATCAACACGCACGAGGGCGTGCCGATCTCGGTGGAGCTGCCGGCCAAGGTGGTGCTCGAGATCACCGAGACCGAGCCCACCATGAAGGGCCAGACGGCCTCCTCGTCCTTCAAGCCGGCCATCCTATCCAACGGCGTGCGCACCATGGTGCCGCCCCACATCGCCACGGGCACGCGCGTCGTCGTCATGACCGAGGACGGCGCCTACGTCGAGCGCGCCCGCGACTGAGCGACGTAGGGCGTAGCGTCGTCATCCCGGCGCCGCGAGTGCGCGGCAGCGCGCTCGCGGAGGAAGGCCGGGACCCATGCACGTTTCGATTTGCCGCTGGATTCCCGCTGACGCGCTGCGCGCTTGCGGGAATGACGACGCGTGAGGGCACATCGAGCGCGGACCCCTACTGCCTATTCGCCACTCCCCACTCCCCACTTCCTCGTTGACTTGCCCGCGCCGATTGGCTCCGTTGTGCGCGTCGCGAGGAGACCAGCCCCAAGGAGCCGCCGATGCCGAAATCAGAGCCGGGTTTTGCCACGCTCTCCGTCCATGCCGGCGCGGCGCCCGACCCGTCCACCGGCGCCCGCGTGACGCCGATCTATCAGACGACCTCCTACGTCTTCAACGACGTTGACCACGCAGCGTCCCTGTTCGGCCTGGAGGCCTTCGGCAACATCTACACGCGCATCGGCGGGCCGACCCAGGCGGTGCTCGAGCAGCGCATCGCCGCGCTCGAAGGCGGCACCGCGGCGCTCGCCGTCGCCTCCGGCCACGCCGCCCAGGCCCTCGTCTTCCACACGCTGATGGAGCCCGGCGACGAGTTCGTCGCGGGACGCCAGCTCTACGGCGGCTCCGTCAACCAGTTCAACCACTCGTTCAAGAAGTTCGACTGGCGCGTGAAGTGGGCGGACGCCACCGACCCCGCGAGCTTCGCCAAGGCGGTCACCTCCAAGACGCGGGCGATCTTCTGCGAGTCGATCGCCAACCCCGGCGGCATCGTCGTCGACCTGCCCGCGATCGCGGCCATCGCCAGGAAGGCCGGCGTGCCGCTGATCGTCGATAACACGCTCGCCACCCCCTACTTGTGCCGGCCCAAGGAATTCGGCGCCGACATCATCGTGCACTCGCTCACCAAGTTCCTGGGCGGCCACGGCAACTCGATCGGCGGCGCCATCATCGACTGCGGCACCTACGACTGGCTCGCCGCCAAACATCGCTACACCGCCCTTGTCGATCCCAACCCCAGCTACAACGGCATGCGGCTGGCCGAGACCTTCGGCAACTTCGCCTTCGCCATTGCCGCGCGCGTGCTCGGCCTGCGCGACCTCGGGCCCGCGCTTTCGCCCTTCAACGCCTTCCTGATCCTCACGGGCATGGAGACGCTGCCGCTGCGCATGGAGAAGCACTGCGCCAATGCGGTCGCCGTCGCCAAGTTCCTCTCCAAGCACAAGGCGGTGGAGTGGGTGAACTACGCGGGCCTGCCCGGCAACAAGTACAACGCGCTCGCCAAGAAGATCTGCCCCAAGGGCGCCGGCAGCGTCTTCACCTTCGGCCTCAAGGGTGGCTACGAGGCGGGCGTCAAGCTCGTCTCCAGCGTCAAGCTGTTCTCCCACCTCGCCAACATCGGCGACGTGCGGAGCCTCATCATCCATCCCGCCTCCACCACCCACCGCCAGCTCACCGACGAGCAGCGCAAGGCCGCCGGCGCCGGCCCCGACGTGGTGCGCCTCTCCATCGGCATCGAGGACGCCGACGACATCATCGCCGACCTGAAGCAGGGCCTGGCGGGGTGACTCGAGCGGCGACTACCCAGGTCATCCCGGCGCTTGTCGCCGGGATCCATCTCTCGGTTGGCTCCGACGCTTGTGGATGGTTGGATACCGGGGACAAGCCCCGGTATGACCGCGGGATGCAGGTGTCGTGACGGCGGCGGTTTTCGCGATCGGGGCGGTGGTGGCGGTCGTGCTGCTCGGCCTGCTTGTGGCAACGCTGCTGGCCCCGCCGTTCCGCATCTGGCCGACGCCGGGGGAGAAGACCTGGCAGAGCTACGTGTTCTGGCCGCTGTTCCGCGGCCTCAACGCGCTCTGCTTCGCCGCGGCGATCACAGACCAGCCCGCGGGCTGGCTCGGCCTGCCGTTCTGGCTCCGCATCCTCGCATCGATCGTGCTCGCCGGCTCGATCGCGCTCTTCGTCTACTCCTTCCGCATGCTCGGCCGCGACAACAGCTACGGCGCGCAGGACGGCCTCGTCACTAGCGGCATCTACCAATGGTCCCGCAACCCGCAGAACGCCATGCTGGTCGTCGTCTACGCCGCGCTTGCCGTCGCCGCCGACAGCGCGCCGACCTACGTGCTGTGCGCGGCCATGATGGCGGTCTACTACCTGATGATCCTGGCCGAGGAGCCCTGGCTCGCGGCCGTCTACGGCGAGCCCTACCGCCGCTATTGCCGCGAGGTGCCGCGCCTCTTCAACTGGCGCCTCGCCGCTGCCAGAGCGCGCGGGACAAGCCACTCGTGAAATCTCGGCCCAGCCGGGCTAAACTCCCCTCCCGCCGTCTGACCTATTGACGCCAACCTCGCTGGGAAAGGCCAACCCTCATGCTCATCAACCTCGCTGGACGCCGCATCTACTACGATCTCTCGGGGCCCGAGAACGGCCAGGTCGTGTGCTTCACCCATTCGCTGGCCTCCGACGGCGGCATGTGGGCCGAGCAGTTCACCCCGCTCCTGGCAGCCGGCTACCGCGTGCTGCGGCTCGACATGCGCGGCCATGGTGGCAGCGATCCCGTCAGCGGCGACTACACCATGGCGCAGCTCGCCGACGACGTTGCCGCCTCGCTCGACTTTCTCGGCATCGAGCGCGTGCAGTACATTGGCCTCTCCATCGGCGGCATGATCGGCCAGGCCTTCGCCATCGCCCACGGCCGCCGCCTGATCTCGGCCATGCTGTGCGATACCTCGCCCCAGACGCCGCCCGGCGCGCAGGGCGCTTGGGCCCCCAGGATCGAGGCCGTGAAGAAGGCGAACTCGCTCGCCCCCCTCGCCGACCCGACCATGGAGCGCTGGTTCACCGACGCCTACAAGCCGCGCAACCCCGGCCGGTGGAAGCAGATCCAGGCCACCATCGCCGGCACCACGCCCGCAGGCTATCTCGGCTGCGCCGCGGCGATCCTCAACTTCGACTTCACGCCCAAGCTCCCCTCGCTCAAGGTGCCGACGCTGGTAGTGTGCGGCGACAAGGACGAGGGCACGCCGCCCGCCGGTAACAAGAAGATCGCCGAGCTGATCCCCGGCGCCCGCTACGAGGGCATCGCCGACGCCCGCCACTTCCCCAACGTCGAGCGCGCCGAAGCCTTCAACAAGATCATGCTCCCCTGGCTAGCCTCCCACCGCTGACGCGTTGGGGTCCCCTGCGAATGACGGGCCGGGGACCCCGCGCTTCGGGCTCCACGCCCGTCGGTGTCAGTCGGCGCCTGCCAGCCGCTTGCGCATGAACACCGTGATGCTGCCCGGGATCATGGTTCCTCTTCAAAATTCCAGGTATCCGCGCTTGGCGTAGAACTGCAGGTTCGCGGCGAAAGCAGCGTTGGTGTAGAGCTGCGTCTCCGCGTAGCCCGAGGACAAAGCCAGGGCCTCGGCGTGACGGAGCAGGCGATCGCCCAGTCCTTTGCCCTGCTGGTCCGGTCGAACCGCTACGTTCTCGATCAGAAGATGATCGCGGGCCGGGATCATCTCGATCAGAGCGAGCAGCTGTCCCCCTTCCTCGCAAAGGTCGATGATGTGCTCGCTGACCGCGCGCTCGTAGTCCGCGGTCATCGGCATTGGCTCCCGTCCGATGAGCGGGACCCACTTGGCGTAAGCGGACCTGGACAGCTCGCGTACGGCCGAGGCATCGGCTGATACCGCGCGCCTCAGAGGCACCCGCTCCGTCACGGCAGGCTACCTCGTGCCGTAGGCGCGGTCGCCGGCATCGCCGAGACCTGGCAGGATGTAGGCGTTCTCATCCAGCGTCTCGTCGATGGCGGCCGTCCACACGGCAACGTCGGGATGAATGCCGCGCAGGCGGTCGAAGCCCTGCGGGGCGCCGAGCAGGCAGACGAGGCGGATCTCCCTGGCGCCTCGCTCCTTGAGCCGGTCGATTGCCGCAATCGCGGTGTTGGCGGTGGCGATGACCGGCGAGACGACGATCACGAGCCGTTCCGCGATGTCGGCCGGCGACTTGAAGAAATACTCGACCGCCACGAACGTCTCGGGCTCGCGGTAGAGCCCGATGTGGGCCACGCGCGCCGTCGGCACCAGGTCGAGCATGCCCTCCACGAACGTCGTGCCCGCCCGCAGCACCGGCGCAAACACCAGCTTCTTGCCGGCGATCTTGCGCGCCGTGGTACGCACCATGGGCGTCTCGATCTCCACCGTCATCATCGGCAGGTCGCGCGTCACCTCGTAGCACAGCAGCATGCCGATCTCCTTCAGCAGCTCGCGGAAGGACTTGGTGGAGCGGTCCTTGTCGCGGATCAGGGCCAGCTTGTGCTGCACCAGCGGATGCTCGACGACCGTGACGCCTTCCATGGCTCGCTCCAGTTGCTGCACTCAGAACACGGTGCCGTCGCTGATAATCTTGATGGGCGGCGCCCCGTCGGCCCTGCGCGCGCGCGCGATCGCCCGGCCCGCGGCCCACGTCCCGCCCTGCAGGATGCGGGCAAGCGGCATTGATACGGCATCAGCGGCAAGGCGCGCGCGCACGAGCTCTGCCAGCCGGTCGAGCAGGGCCACGGTCAGCGCCCGCCACTCGACGACGAGGGCCGACCCGACATCGTGTGCGAGTTGCGCCTGGGCGGGATCGCGCAGCACCAGCACGCCCATGTCGACGAACAGGCCGCCGTTGCGGTACTCGGCGAGGCCCGTCAGGCCATCGATGCCGGCGACCACGATACCGGCCGCCTCGAGCGGCTCGATCAGGGAGTAGGCGAGCCACTGCGACAGCTTGTGCAGCGGCACGAGCCCGCTCGTCGCGTCGTCCGTCACCATGGCCGGGTGGCGCCAGCAGTCGCCGAGCGGCACGCCGCCGAGCTGCAGTCGCGACGGCCATATGGGACCCAGGTGGAGCAGCAACTCGGAGAGGATGCGGGGCGCGGAAATCACGCCCCCTTCGGCAAGTGCCGCCAGATGGTCGAAGAGCCCGCCAGGGCGCGCACCGTCGGCTCGCGCAAAGATGTCGGATTTGGCTGCGACAGTCACCCCGAGCCGGCGCAGCAACTCGGCGCGCCCCTCGACGCCCGCGAGCGGGTTCGCGGCAGAGACCTGGAACGCGCGCGCCAGCGCCTCGCCGGAGAGCGCCTCCAGTGCCGCCGCATCGGCCCGCATCGGCGAGCGGCGGCTGGACGAGAACCCCCCTCGCGCGAACATATCGAGGCTCGCCAGCGCCAGGCCCTCGGACCGGCCGGCCTGCGCGCTTGTCTCGGGATCGCGATAGGACCAGCCCGGGCCCGCCCCCGCATCGAGCAGCACGCTGGCGATGGCGAGGTCGAAGGCCGCACGCGCGCGCTCGGCCTTGTCGCGCCAGGGCGCGGTCCTCTCGATCTCCGCCCAGCGATCCTCCCCGCCTGCCACGAAATGCCGCCAGCGCGAGTGGAACGGCACCGCGAGATCGGGGTAGGCCGTGCGCGTGGTCTCGACGACGAGGTCGGCAGCCGGCCCGAGCCGTCCTAGGTCGACACGGAAATGCTCCAAGCCGTCCTCCAACCCGATCGCCAGCATCCGATGCGCCCGCTGCCGCACCGCATCGGCGCTCAGAATAGAAATGGCGGCGGCCGTGTCGGGCGTCACGAGGAGCGAGTCCGGTCTTGCGAGATCAGCTCTTGTCGAGCGAACGACCGACGGTGCCGGTCGGGTCCTGCGGTTGCGGCGTCGGCGGCGCGTAGTAGCCCGCCGCCTTCTTGGCCGCGATCTCCACGTGCGCATCGGCGGGCACCAGCGCGTCGGGCAGCGGCACGCGCTCGACGATCTCGATGCCCTGCGCGACGAGCGCGTCGTATTTCATGTCGCTCATCGATACCAGCCGATCGATGCGTGCGATCCCCAGCCAATGCATGATGTCCGGCATCAACTGCTGGAAGCGCGCGTCCTGGACGCCGGCCACGCATTCCGTGCGCTCGAAGTAGCCGGCCGCCGAATCTCCGCCCTGCTGGCGCTTCCTCGCATTGTAGACCAGGAACTTGGTGACCTCGCCGAGCGCGCGGCCCTCTTTGCGATTATAGACGATGACGCCCAGCCCGCCGGCCTGCGCCGCGCGCGCGCACTCCTCGATGCCGTGCACGAGGTAGGGCCGGCAGGTGCAGATGTCGGAGCCGAACACGTCGGAGCCGTTGCACTCGTCGTGCACGCGGCAGGTGATGCGGGTGGCCGGGTCGGCAAGCTTTGCGACATCGCCGAACAGATAGACCGTCGTCCCGCCGACCGGCGGCAGGAACACATCGAGGTCGGGCCGCGTCACCAGCTCGGGGAACATGCCGGCGGTCTGCTCGAACAGGGTGCGCCGCAGGCTCGTGTCCGTTACGCCGAAGCGCTCGGCGATGCCCGGGAGATACCAGACCGGGTCGATCGCGACCTTGACCACGGACAGGCCGCCGCCAGGCTGGACAACCACGCCGTCGATGGCGAGCCGGCCCGCCGCCACCGCCTGCTGCATCTCGCCGAGGTCGCGCCGCGCGCGCGTCACGGCGATGCTGGGGCGGATGTCGATGCCCTGGGCGATCTCCGGCCCGAAGGCTTCGGCGACCATGTGGCCCCACGGATCGAGCGAGACGATGGTCTTGGCGCCGACCCACTGCGGGAACGGGCCGATGGCAACGGCGGGCTGCGTGTTGGTGAGGTCGGCCCGTCGAATCGGATCGAGCGCGCCGGAGGAGACGGCAAGCGCCCGGTAGACCGCATAGGAGCCGCCATGCGTGCCGATGACGTTGCGGTCGGCTGGCCGCGACACCGTGCCGATGATGGGTCCGCGCTCGCGCGCCGTCGCCGCGCCCCAGGCAATGGGAAAGCGCGGCTTGGCGCCCGGCGCGGGATGCGAGGTGAGGCGAATATGGTCTGTGCGGTTCGGACGGCTCATGACCGGTACCCAAAAATGCCGACGGCCCGCCGCTCGGGCGGGCCTACCCCCACTGCTGTCATCGATGCGGCGGCCGCGATACGCGTGCCGACCGGGAGGCATTATAGTTGCATCACGTCAGGAAACAAAGCGCAGGAAACAAAGCGCAGGGACACAATGTGATCCGCGCAATGACCCGCGTCGCTCCTGTGCTAAATCGTTAACGATGCAAGGGCTGAACCGGCAGAGGATCCCGCAATGCCCCAATTGAGCGCCGTCGATGCCGCCTTTCTGCGCATGGCCTACGAGGAGGCCAAGGCCGGCTTCGAGGAGGGCGGCTGCCCCATCGGCAGCGTGCTGGCGGAGGGTGAGCGGCTGGTCGCGCGCGGCCGCAATCAGCGGGTGCAGCAGGGCGACCCCATCGCCCACGGCGAGATGGACTGCCTGCGCAAGGCCGGCCGGCAGAGGTCCTACCGCCGCATGACCCTCTACACCTCGCTCTCGCCCTGCATGATGTGCACCGGCACGATCCTGCAGTTCGGCATCCCGCGCGTCGTCGTCGGCGAGGACAAGAACTTTCCCGGCAATTCCGGCCTCCTCCGCGAGCGTGGCGTCGAGGTGATCATCGCCGACGCCCCCGAGTGCATCGCCCTGATGGCGCGCTTCATCCGCGAGAAGCCGGAGCTGTGGCACGAGGACATCATGGAGGGCGACTGAGTGAGCACTCCCGTCGTCATCGGCCACCCGCTGGTGGCGCACAAGCTGTCGCTGATGCGCGACAAGGCTACGCCGTCTGCGCAGTTCCGCACGCTGCTGCGCGAGATCTCGCTGCTGCTGGGCTACGAGGTGCTGCGCGACCTGCCGACCGAGCTGCGCGACATCGAGACCCCCGTCGGCCCCACGCGGGCGCCCTTCATCCGGGGCAAGAAGCTGGTGCTGGTGCCGATCCTGCGTGCCGGCAACGGCCTGCTCGACGGCCTGCTCGACCTGATGCCGTCTGCACGCGTCGGCCACGTCGGGGTGTACCGCGATCCCGTGACGCTGGCGGCCGTCGAATACTACTGCAAGCTGCCCGAGGACATCGCCGAGCGCCTCACCATCGTGCTCGACCCGATGCTGGCGACCGGCAACTCGGCGGTCGCGGCCGTGAGCCGGCTCAAGGACCGCGGTGCGCGCAACATCCGCCTCGTCTGCCTGCTCGCCGCGCCCGAAGGCATTGCCGCACTGGCCCAGGCGCACCCCGACGTCCGCATCTTCACCGCCGCCATCGACATCCGCCTCAACGACCACGGCTACATCGTGCCCGGCCTCGGCGACGCCGGCGACCGCATGTACGGCACGAAGTAGCGGTCATCCGGGGCCTTGTCGCAGGGAGCGACTCCAGCAAAGAAAGCCCCTGGAGTTTTTGCGTTTTCTTGAGCATTGACCTGGTTGGTCAACTTGGCTGCTGCGGCATGCGTGCCCTGGGTGATCAAGGTCGCGCTCGGGCCGCCTTTAGACGCCAGAAGTCGTTCGCCTTTGGGCCTCGACCTTCACCAGCTTATTGCTGATAGTGTCCCGCCAGACGCATCCGCAGCGCCGAGTGAGGAACGCCGGTCGTGCCTGTGATCCCTAACCCTACGAACGAAATCCAGGTCCGCTTCAACGAACTATGCGAACAAGGCGGTGGCAGGAAGGGCGGGCCGGTCAAACGGGAGGTGCAGCTACTCCTACGTGACGGTGGCAGACGTTTGAACGTCAACGGTTACAGGGACGCCCAGCAAAACCTGCACGAGTATTCAGGATACAATCCTTGGCACGTATGCTTCGCGCTGGGCCTATGCTGGGGACATCTCGCACGCACCGATGTGCATTTCGTTGGCGCAGCCGTCCGTCTCCTGCAAGCTTGGAACTCAGATGATCTCAAGTTGGCACGCTCGTTCCACATGGAACGCGGCCCCAAGCCTATTGAGGACTCGCTTATGGGGGCTCGCTCACTGTTCGATCGAGTGACGCTACCACCACAACTTCCGGGCACGTTGAAGGCTTTGAGCGACCTTCAGAACAGATGGTTGAGCCCGATTCTTTCCGCCAATCGACCACGATACATTGGCAGTTGGAACGCGACCGCGATGTTCACAATGGCCCTGTTCGCTCAACCTCGGTTGGCTGCGACAATGACCGATCCCGGACCAATGTTGCCACCCGGAGGACCCGTAGTATTTGGGCTTACCCTACTTCATCGCAGCCATCTGCTTTCAAGGAAACCGGAGGGGAACGCACTCGACGAGGCAGACGCGTGGCCAAGCTCCCTTTACTTGAACAACACCCTCTTCACAGAGATACGCAGTGGCCTGGATGACTGGAGCCTCATCGATGTCCACAGTGGAATCTACATGCTTGGCACCAGATCACCGGAATCCAATAGCTGGATTTGATGGAGCCAGCACTGCAATCGCTATCGGTCGGGCAAGGTGAGCCGCGAGTGGGACCGCCAGTCAACGGGCTCTCTTGTACGCTCGCCAAGGTTACGTCCTCACGCCGCCGCGAGCTTCACCACCTTCGCAGCGCGCCGCGCCTGCGCGATCCCCTCGGCCCGCTCGGCTTCCTCGACCTCCGCCTCGGCGATGGCCTTCGCCAGCGCCGCATGCAGCGCCTTGGCCGTTTCCAGCGTCAGCTCGACCCCTGCGCGCGCGCCCGGCGGCAGCTCCTGATTGATGAAGTCGAGGGTGATGACGTCGGCAAGCACGGCGTGGCGTGCGTGATCATAGGCGACCACCGCGTGCGTCAGAGGGAACCACTCGTCCTCCCGCTTCGCCATGCCTTCGGCCGCGACGATCTCGACGATCGATGTGCACATGCTGCCCCCTCACTTCGCCAGATGCTTGCCGAGGAACGCGAACACCTTGTTCCAGCCGTCGAGCGCCTGCTCCACGCGGTACAAGGGACGGTGGTAGTAGAAGATGCCGTGGCCGGCGCCGTCGTAGCGGTAGAACTCGTGGGCCTTGCCGTGCTTCTTGAGCTCGGCCTCGTGCTGGTTCACCTGCTCCGGGCTCGGTGCGCGATCCTCGTTGCCGAAGATGCCGAGCAACGGGCAGGAGAGGTCCTTGGTGAGCTCGATCGGCGACACCGGCGTCTTGGCGTTGAGCTCCTCCTTGCCCATCAC
>JBGGME010000406.1:0-8232 GCA_041288195.1 Hyphomicrobiaceae bacterium | reverse complement strand
GTCTCGCCCGTGACGCCGCGGCGCATCGTCGAGGCGATCTCGCGGGTGGAGGTGCGCCGGCAAGCGAAGGCAGACGCCGCATGAAGCCCGTCGCTTTCGATTACGCGCGGCCTGCCACGGTTGCGCAGGCGCTGGGGATGCTGGCCGGCAATGCCGGCGCCAGGGTGCTCGCCGGCGGACAGACGCTGGGGCCGATGCTCAACCTGCGGCTCGCACAACCGGCGCTGCTCGTCGACATCACGCGCATTCCCGAGCTGGCGGCGGCGTCCGAGGACGGCGACAGCGTCGCCATCGGCGCCACCGTCACGCACGCGGCGATCGAGGACGGCCGCATCCCCGATCCCGCCAACGGCTTTCTCGCGCGCGTCGCCCGCGGCATCGCCTATCGCGCGGTGCGCACGCGCGGCACCATCGGCGGCAGCCTGGCCAATGCCGACCCCGCCGCGGACTGGCTCGCCTGCCTCTCCGCGCTCGGGGCCGAGGTGGTGGTCACGGGTGCGGACGGCAGCCGTCGCGCGCCGCTCGCCGGGTTCGTGCTCGGCGCCATGGCCACTGCCCTCGCCGAGGACGAGCTGCTGGCCGCGGTACGCATTCCTAGGCTCTCGCGGGCAGCGCGCTGCGGCTTCCACAAGATCTGCCGCAAGACCGGCGAGTTCGCCGACGCCATCGGCGTCGCGGTCGTCGATCCCGACCGCGGTGTCGCTCGGCTGGCCGCGAGCACGGCTACCGGCGCCCCGATGGTGATCGAAGCGGCTGAGCTGGACCGCGGCGTACCGCCCGATGCCGCCGACATCGAGCGCCGGCTAGTGGTGGCGGGACTCACCGGCGACGCCTACGATCTCAGGCTCCGCGCCGTCGCCGTCCGCCGCGCGCTCCTCGAGGCGATGGCGCCATGACCCGCATCGCCCTCACCGTCAACGGCAAGGCCGTCGCCGCAGAGGTCGCGCCGCGCACGCACCTCGCCGACTTCCTGCGCGAGCACCTGCTGCTCACCGGCACCCACATCGGCTGCGAGCACGGCATCTGCGGCGCCTGTACGGTCGAGATCGACGGCGAGATCGCCCGCTCCTGCATCACCTACGCGGTCGCCTGCGACGGCGCCAAGGTGCACACGATCGAGGGCTTCGACGACGATGCCTTGATGGGCCGCATGCGCCAGGCGTTCACGCAGGCGCACGCCCTGCAGTGCGGCTACTGCACGCCCGGCATGCTGATCGCCGCGCGCGATCTCGTGCGCCGGCGCGGCCAGCTCCCGCGCCCGGAGATCCGCACCGAGATGAGCGGCAACCTCTGCCGCTGCACCGGCTACATGGGGATCGTCGACGCCATCGAGCGCGTGATGGCGGAGACTGCAACGTCAGCCGCCGGCGTCATCCCGGCGCAGGCCGGGACCCACTCCACCTCGCAGTGGCTCGGGCCAGCCCCCGGTCCCGTCGCCATGTCCGGACAAGTACCGTCGCAAGCGGCACGTAACATGGGTCCCGGCCTGCGCCGGGATGACGTTTCCACAAGCAGGCGCGCGCCACGGCCTCACGCGGGCCCAGCGCGCGCACCCATCGACGTCGCGGTCGGCGAGCTAGAAGAGGCCGATGGGGCGACCCGCATCAGCCAGAGCTTCGTGCTGCCGCATCCGCGCGATGCCGTCTGGGCCCTGATGTCGGACATCGAGAAAATCGCGCCCTGCATGCCGGGCCTCGTGCTCGATGGCCCGCCGCAGGGCGACAAGGTCGCCGGCCGGCTCGAGGCGAAGATCGGGCCGATCACCGCGAGCTTCGCCGGCGAGGGCACGATCCGGCAGATGCCGGCGGAATACCGCCAGGTCGTCGAGGGCCGCGGCGCCGACCGCAAGAGCGGCTCGCGCGCGACGGGCAGCGTCGACTGGCGGCTGACCCCGGTTGGCGGTGAAACCGGCGGCGAGGCCACGCGCGTCGACGTCGTCATCAGCTACGCGCTTGCCGGCGCGCTCGCCCAGATCGGGCGCTCGGGGCTGGTGCGCGACGTGGTGCGCCGCATCGGCGAGACCTTCGCCCAGAACCTCGATGCCCGACTCGGCGATCCGGCGGCCGAGCTGGCGCCGGCACAGCTCGGGGGCTTCGCGCTGCTGTGGGGCATCCTCGCCGACCGCGTGAAGGCCGTCCTCGCGCGGCTCAGCGGAACCGGGCATCGGTAACATGCCCTAAGGGCGATGCCGGCTCGGCCAGCAGGACATTGACGCGACGCGCCAGAGCCGGGAAGCTGGCCTGGGGACGCCGGGGCACTGCCTAAGCTATTGAGCAACCACGGAGCTCTGCCATGTTCAATGCCAAGGACCTGCTCGACGTTCTGATGCGCGGCGGCGGCCAGCCGCGCGGGCAGGGCGGCGGCTTCGGAGATCTCGGCGAGTTGCTGGAGCAGCTTCGTCGCGGCCAGCAGGGCGGCGGTCCGGAGCCCGACGAGCAACCCTTCCCCCGTGGCCGATCCTCACCCGGCGAGCCTCCCATGCGCGGGCGTCCCGAGCCCGAGGATGCCGGCGGCGACCTGCTGCCCGGGCCCAGGATCGGCGGCGGCACCATGCACCGTCTTGGCGCCGATGCCGGCCCGCCCCCAGAGGCAACGGGGAGCGCACCGGGTGGAGCAGGCGGCCTCGAGGACATGCTGCGCAATGTGCTTGGCGGCAAGGGCGGAGGCCTCGGCGATATCCTGGGCAAGCTGCAGCAGTAGGGCGGCGGCATTGCCGACATCCTCGGCCAGGTATTGGGACAGGCGACGCAAGGCGTGCGCGAGGGTGCGGGCCGCATCGATGATGCCACCGGCGCCTCCACTCACGCGCGCGATGCGCTCGGGCGCGCCACCGGCAAGTCTCCGGAGGAACTGGTGCAGCAGATCCGCGACCTGATCGCCAACAACCAGCTCGGCGCCGGCGCGGCGTTGGGCGGCCTCGGAGCCATTCTGCTCGGCACCGGAGCCGGCCGGTCGCTCGCAGCCAGTGCCGTCAAGCTCGGCGGGTTGGCGCTGATCGGCGGTCTCGCCTACAAGGCCTATCAGAACTACCAGCAGGGCCAGCCCGTGCTCACCGGCCGGCAGGCGCTGCTCGCCGCGCCCGCGGGCTCCGGCTTCGAGCCGGCTGCCGTCACCAACGAGAATGCAACCCTGCTCATTCGTACCATGATCGCCGCGGCCGCCGCCGACGGACGCATCGACGCCAAGGAGCAACAGGGCATCATCGGCGGTATGGAGCAGGCGGGTGCCGGAAGCGGAGCGCGAGAGTTCCTGATGCGCGAGGCCGGCAACCCCGCCAGCATCGAAGAGCTCGCCGATGCCGTGAACTCACCGCAGGAGGCGTTGCAGGTCTATACGGCCGCCCGGATTGCCGTGGACCCCGACGAGCAGGAGGAGCACGAGTTCCTTGCCGCGCTTGCCGACCGTCTCGGCATCGATGCCAAGCTCGCGGCCCAGGTCGACGCGGCCGCGCGCGGCGCCGGCGCCTAGCGCATCGCGACCTGCGCACTGGCGACAATCCGTTGCAGGCGCATCGTGCCGCCCTGCAACGGGCTACTCTTCGCTTCGAGCTGAGCCAGGGTACGGCGGCGTCCGCCACAATTCGGCGGCGCCCCTGCAACCGGTTCGCTTGCAACACATTGGAAACACTTATCTATTGCAAGCATGGTTAAGTCTTTGTTCGGCACTCCTCCACCATAGTTGATCCCTATATCTGACGCAGGGAAAGCTTGTGAGGAGCCCCCCATGTTCTCCGGCGGATTTGAGATTTTTGCCCTGCTGCTGATCGCGCTCGCGGCGGCCGCATTGTGGTCCACCGTCAAGATGGTCCCCCAGGGCTACAACTACACGGTCGAGAACTTCGGCCGCTACACGCGCACGCTCAATCCCGGGCTGCACATCCTGATCCCCGTCATGGAGCGCGTCGGCGCCAAGATGAACATGAAGGAGCAGGTGATCGATATTCCGTCCCAGGACATCATCACCAAGGACAACGCCATGGTAACGGTCGATGGCGTCAACTTCTATCAGGTGCTCAACGCCGCCAAGGCCGCCTACGAGGTCGATCGGCTGGAGGCTGCGATCGTCAACCTGACCATGACCAACATCCGCACCGTCATGGGCTCGATGGACCTGGACGAGCTTCTTTCCAATCGCGATCAGATCAACGCCCGGCTGCTGCAGGTGGTGGATGCCGCCACCGAGTCGTGGGGCGTCAAGGTCACCCGCATCGAGATCAAGGACATCGCGCCGCCGCGCGACCTCGTCGACAGCATGGCACGGCAGATGAAGGCCGAGCGCGAGAAGCGTGCGCAGATCCTCGAGGCCGAGGGCCTGCGGCAGGGCGCGATCCTCAATGCCGAGGGCGAGAAGCAGGCCGTCATGCTGGCAGCAGAGGGCCGCAAGGAGGCCGCCTTCCGTGATGCCGAGGCACGCGAGCGCTTCGCAGCGGCCGAGGCAAAGGCGACCGAGGTGGTGAGCCAGGCAATTGCCAACGGCAACGTGCAGGCGATCAACTATTTCGTCGCCAACAACTACGTGAAGGCGCTGGAGGCGATCGCCAAGTCGCCGAACCAGAAGATCCTGATGATGCCGCTCGAGGCGTCGGCGGTCATCGGCTCGCTCGCGGGCCTGGCCGAGATCACCAAGGAAGCCTTCAGCAAGAACGGGGCGGCCGGCGTGCAGACACCGTCCCCGCGCGCCCGCCCGGGCAGCGTGCCGCAGGCCTGATCGAGCGCTGCGTCGGGAGAGTGAGATGCAAGGCTTTCTGAATTTCTTCTACGGCTTCGGGGTGTGGAACTGGCTGATCCTGGCCGTTCTGCTCTTCATCCTGGAGACGGTCGTTCCGGGCGTGCACTTCCTTTGGTTCGGGATTGCCGCCGTGGTCGTCGGTGGCCTCGCCGTGGCGACGGGCATCGGCTGGCCCTGGCAGCTCGTTGCCTTCGGCGTGATCTCGGTCCTGACCGTGTTCGGGGTCAGGCGGTTCTTTCGCGTCGAGGCGGCCCACACCGACCAGCCCGACCTGAACATCCGCGGCCAGCAGTACGTGGGCCGCTCGCTGGTGGTGGAGCAGGCGATCCAGAACGGCCGCGGCAAGGTGCGCGTCGGCGACACGCTGTGGCAAGCCGAGGGTCCCGACTCCCCGGTCGGCGCGCGCGTCAAGGTGACGGCGACCCGGGGCACCGTGCTGGTGGTGGAGCGTGCAACGGCATGACGGCGACCCCGGCGTCTTAGCCTGGCTCGTAGCCGCGGTAAGCATGGCCCTGCCGTGGCTGGGTGTCGGCCTCGGCGTCTTCGGCGGCTGGCAGGTGAGCCGCGGCGAGACCGAGGGCTGGTGGCTCGTCGGCGCGGGCGCGCTCTGCCTCATCTGCGATGTCGCCATCGATTTCGTGTGGGCGCATCCGACCGTCTCCAAGTCCGATCAGCCCGACCTCAACCGCCCCGCGGTGCAGCTCGTCGGCCGCGTGCTCGTCGTCGTCGAGCCGATCGAGGGCGGCCGCGGCAAGGTGCGTGGCGGCGACACGCTCTGGCCCGCCGAGGGCCCCGATCTCCCCGCCGGCGCCGAGGTGCGCGTGACGGCCGCGAAGGGCACCGTGCTGCAGGTCGAGCGGGTTTGATGTCGGGATGTATTTGAGGCTCGGCAACGGTATACTTCGGTTGTTATGTCGAAAGCGCCCCGCATCATCGCCGACCCCGACATCATGATGGGCAAGCCCGTCATCGAGGGTACGCGCATCACGGTCGAGCTGATCCTGACGAGATTGGCCGAGGACCGCTCAGTCGACGACATCGTCGCCGAATACCCCCACCTGAGCCGCGCGCAGGTCACCGCCGCAATCGAGTACGCACGCGACCTGCACTGACCGCATCCTATCGAGCTTGCTCTCGCGACCTTGAACCAACGATTGAACCAGACGAGGCTCCACCTCTAAGCTGCGAAGCAGCAGAACCGACAGAGCCGAACGGCTTCAAATGGAATTCAAAACAGAACCTTGTATACATTTCCTTTGGAGTCTTTTGCCACTCCATAACCGTTCGCGGTTCCGCTCCCGGTGAAGAACTCGCCGCTTATCGTTGTTCCCTTAGCACACGTCACAAAGAATTCGCCTCGGTTGACCCCTGGCGCAATGGCTGCGGTGTGGCCGGAGAAGGCGGCCGAGCCATGGATGCTCCAGAGGCTGCCGCTCGTTGCTGCGGTGTAAGTCGGAGCTGCGGACGACCATCGCCCGCTACAGTCTTCGTTGTCGGGTAGTGCTACGCGTAGCGTTCCAGTGTTACCGAGAATTCCATCAACATTTGCCCTGATGGATGGTACGGGCGTGCGTTTGGAAAGCGGCCCTTCTATGGGGAACAAATCGGCGGTAGTTGAGCCGAGGCCGCAGCCTGTGATTGCTAGCGGCCAAAGTAGACCCAGAAGGACACTGCGGCATTTGCGGAACATGCTTCGAGCAATTGCAAGTGCTTCCTTGTGCGTCTAGCGCCGATTGGCAGCAATCAACACATTTCTGGGCATAACTCCGCCCGCTGGGAGAGATCACCATCTCAAGGAAATCCTACATCGCTGGCATGCCGTCCGCGCGATTGCCTTGCCGCGGGCTGTCCTGCATGCTGCCGCGCCCAATCGCTCCAGGGGGACACTTCGCATGCCCGATCTTGGCGCTTTGCTCTGGCCGCGCGCGGTGGCGCTCGTGGGCGCGTCGGCCGATGCCGAGAGCCTGCGCGGGCGCATCCTCAACGTCATGAAGGGCCACCCCTTCGCCGGCAAGCTCTATCCCGTCAGCCGCAGCAGCAAGGAGGTGATGGGCCTGAAGGCGTACCCCTCCGTGGCCGATCTGCCCGAGCGCGCCGACCTCGCGGTTCTCATCATCCCGGCCCAGCACATCGCCGAGGAGCTGGAGCGGTGCGGGGCGGCCGGCGTGCGCGCGGCCATCATTCTGAGCAGCGGCTTCGCGGAAGGCGGCGGGGAGGCCGGCGCCGGCATGCAGGCGGAGATCCGCGCCGTCGCCGAGCGCCATGACATGGCGGTCATGGGACCCAACTGCGAGGGCTTCGCCAACACGGCAGCCAATCTCTGCCCCACCTTCAGTCCGGCCATGGAGGCAAGCGCCCGCCCGCTGCTGCCCGCGGGGCGCCCGCGCGGCCAGCTCGCCGTCATCGCCCAGAGCGGCGGCATCGGTTTTGCCTTCTTCGACCACGGCCGCGCCAAGGAGCTCTCCTACCGCTACGTCGTGACGACCGGCAATGAGGCCTGCCTGGAGGTGCTCGATTTCGCCGACTTCATCCTGGACGAGGGCAAGACCGACGCGCTGCTGATGCTGCTCGAGGACGTGAAGAGCCCCGAGACCTTCAAGCGTGTGGCCGAGAAGGCGCTCAAGGCCGGCAAGCCGCTCATCGTCAACAAGATCGGCCAGTCGCAGGCGGGCGCGCGGGCCGCAGCTTCCCACACCGCCGCGCTCGCCGGCGAGTACGCCGCCTACCAGGCGATGTTCCAGCGCTACGGTCTGATCGAGGGCCGTGACATCGGCGAGATGGTGGACTTCGCGCAGGGCTTCATCGCCTGGGGCTCGCGGCTGCCCAAGGGACGGCGCGTCGGCATCTGCACGGCGTCGGGCGGCGGTGGCGGCTGGATGGCCGATGCCTGCAGCGCCGCCGGGCTCGAGGTGCCCGAGATCGACAAGGAGACGCGCGCCAGGATCGACGTGCATCTCCCCTCCTACGGCACCTCGCAGAACCCCGTCGACGCCACCGCACAGGCCGTCTCCAGGATCGGCTACGCGGGACTGGCGAAGCTGGTTCTGCCCTCCCCCGTCATCGACGGCATCGTCGTGGTCATGACGGGCCGCAATCCGCACGGCCTCGAGCGCCAGAAGGAGGCGCTGGCGCAACTCGCCGCCGAGACGGAAAAGCCGATCCTGATGTGGAGCTACACGCTCCCCGCCCAGCGCTCGGTCGAGCTGCTGAGCGAGGCGGGCCTGCCGCTCTACACCAGCATCCAGACCTGCGCGCGCACGTTCCGCGCGATGGCCGACTATCGAGCGCTGCGCGAGCGCTTCCTGCGGCCGATCGAGGTTTCGACCGGGATCACTGCGGACAAGGCCAAGGCAGCCGGGCTGCTGGCCGCCGCCGGCCCCGCGCTCACGGAGTGGGAGGCCCGGCCGATCCTCGCCGCCTACGGCATCGGGGCGGACGGCCTCGGCACGCTTGCGGGCTCGGCCGGGGAGGCCGTCGCCGCCGCGAAGGCAATCGGCGGCGCCG
>JBGGME010000405.1:0-61738 GCA_041288195.1 Hyphomicrobiaceae bacterium | reverse complement strand
GCGCTGCAGAACGTGCAGTTCCCGATGCGCGAGTATCTCGACCTGTCGGAGGCGCTGATGGGAGAGGTGGCGCTCGCCAAGCTCGAGATGGTGGGGCTGACGGCCGCCGACGGCGACAAGCTGCCCTCGGAGCTGTCGGGCGGAATGACCAAGCGGGTGGCGCTCGCCCGCGCGCTGGCGCTCGATCCCGAGATCGTCTTTCTCGACGAGCCGACCTCGGGCCTCGACCCGATCGCGGCGGGCGACTTCGACGCGCTCATCGCGACGCTACAGGCAACGCTCGGGCTTACCGTATTCATGGTCACGCACGATCTGGAAAGCCTGCGCACGGTGTGCGACCGCATCGCCGCGCTGGCCGACGGCAGGGTGATCACCATCGGCACCATGGATGCGATGCTCGCCTCGCAGCATCCCTGGATGACCGCCTACTTCCAGGGCAAGCGCGGACATCTTCTGGATCGAGGCCGCGGCGCCGGCCACCAGCTCCCGCAGATCGGAACCTGACCATGGAAACCCGCGCACGCTACGTGCAGATGGGCGCCTTCACGCTGGCCGTCATCGCGGCGGGCTTCGCCTTCGTCTACTGGCTCGAGAACGCCGGGAGCCTGCGCGAGCGCACGGTCTACCGCATCCAGTTCGAGAGCCCGGTGTCGGGCCTGCTGAAGGGGTCGGCCGTGCTGTTCAACGGCATCCGCGTCGGCGAGGTCACGTCGCTCGATCTCAGCAGCGCCAACCCCCGGCAGGTGATGGCGACAGTCGCCATCGAGCGCGCCACGCCGGTGCACAAGGACACGACCGCCGGCATCGACTTCCAGGGGCTGACGGGATCGCCTGTCGTGGCGCTGACGGGCGGCACCTCGACCGAGCCGCTCGCCGCCGCCAAGGGTGGGCCGCCCGTGCTCGTCGCCGATCCCGCGGCCAGCCAGAGCATGTCGCAATCGGCGCGCGAGGTGCTGCGCCGCATGGACGCCGTGCTCGCCGAGAATGCCGAGCCGTTGCGCAAGACGATCGGCAACCTCGACACCTTCTCGGGCGCGCTGGCGCGCAACTCCGATCGCCTCGACGGCATCGTTGCCGGCATCGAGCGCATGACGGGCGGCGCGGCAGCCAAGGCGCGCACGGCCGTCTACGACCTTGCGCTGCCGCCTATCCCCAGGGCCGAACGGAAAGCATCGGGCGCGCAACTCGTCGTGCCCGACCCCTCGGTGCTCGCGGCCCTCGACAGCGACAAGGTCCAGAGCGTCACGCCGGCAGGCGTAAGCGCGGCGCTGCCCGATGCGCAATGGAGCGACACGCTGTCTAAGCTCGTCCAGGTGAAGATCATCCGCGCCTTCGAGGACGCGGGCGCGGTTGCCGCCGTCAGCCGGCCGCTGGAAGGCGTGACGGGCGACGTCCAGCTCCTCATCGACGTGCGCAAGTTCCAGCTCTCGCTTGGCTCCCCGCCAACCGCCGAGATCGAGCTCTCGGCCAAGGTCCTCGACGACAAGGGCAGAATCGCCAATACGCGCATCTTCCTCGCGTCCGCTCCTGCGAAGGGGAGCGACGCGGCTTCCGCCAAATCCGCCCTTGAGCAGGCCTTCGGCGCCGCCGTCATCGATCTCGTCGACTGGACGGCGCGCACCATCGGCGAGGACGCAACAATGCCGGCGCCCACACCCGCGCCGTCAAAGGGCGCGCCCAAGAGGAGCCCGCGCTAGGGTGTCAGACCCTCCGGGTCTGACACCAACACGACTCAGGAGCTGGGGCCCGCGTCGAAGTTGACCTTGTCGACGAGCTCGGAAGCCCGCTTGCGATACTTGGCGATGTTCTCGAGCGGCAGCGCGTCGGGCTTGAGCGTGCCCCAGCTCTTGACGACCTCGGACGGCTCGACCTTGGGGTTGACGGGGTACTCGTTGTTGGCGGAGGCGTAGATCTTCTGCGCCTCCTCGGACGCCAGGAACTCCATCAGCTTCAGCGCATTGGCCTTGTTGGGCGAGTTCTTGGCGAGCGCCATGCCGGAGATGTTGACGTGGCTGCCGCGGTCGGCGGCGTTGGGGAACAGCGGCTTGATGGCGGCGCCCCACTGCTTCTGCTCGGGGTTCTTCTCGTTCTTGGCCATCAGCGCCATGTAGTAGGTGTTGCCGATCGCCAGGTCGCACTTGCCCGAGAAGATGTCGCGCGCCTGCTCGCGATCGCCGCCGGCGGGCTTGTGCGCCAGGTTGGCCTTGAGCCCCTTGAGCCATGCCTCGGCCGCCGCCTCGCCCTTGTGGGCGATGATCGTGGCGAGCAGCGAGGTGTTGTAGACGTGCTGGCCCGAGCGGATGCAGATCTTGCCCTTCCACTTGGGGTCAGCCAGCTCCTCGTAGGTGATGGCGTCCTGCTTCACGCGCTCCTTGGACGCGTAGACGATGCGCGAGCGCATGGTGACGCCGAACCAGTGATTGGCGGGATCGCGATAGGGGGCGGGGATTGCGGCCTTCAGCGCGGCGGAATCCACGGGCTGCGTGAGGCCCGCATCCTTGGCCTCGGAGAGGCGGCCGGCATCGACGGTGAAGAGCAGGTCGGCAGGGCTGTTCTGTCCTTCGGCGGCGAGGCGCTCGTTGAGACCGGCGGAGGCGAACACGACGTTGGTCTTGATGCCGGTCTTCTCGGTGAAGGCCTTGAGCAGCGGATCGATCAGCCCCGGCTCGCGATAGGAGTAGATGTTGACCTCGCCCTGCGCCAGCGCGGCGGAGGAGGCGGCGATCACACCGGAGAGGATGAACGCCAGTTGGGCAAGGCGGCGCGCCGGCTGGCGCGCGAGGTGCGTGACGAGCATGCGTACCTCCAAACAGCGGGATTCAAGGTCCCGGCATCGGACTGCCGGCGGCACCACCTGCCGCCGAGGCGCGCATTAGTGGTAATGTTGATTACGCTTGTCAAGAAAGACCGGTGCGGGTCGAGGCTCGAGCCCACATCATCTTCATCCGGCTTCGAATTATTCTAATTCGACTTCGTGTGCGCGGTCGCCAATTCGCGTCGTGCGCACGACGCCGCTCAGATCCAAGCAGCCGCCGATCATCCCGATCGAAATCCGGGCCGGCGCCGCTCGCGCGTCGGCCCGACGCAGCGCTGCCTAGTACTTCGGCCACAGCGACGACAACACCGCGACCACGGCAATACCCACAAGGGCGACGATCGCTGCGGAGGAGTCCGTCAGGGACCCCGGAGCGATGAAGGTGTCGTAGAGAAGGGCAGCAACGAGGACGGTTCCGCCCCACACCAACACGTTGCAAAGCCAGTCTGCGAAGCTGCTGACCATGGAAAGCCTCCCCGGTTCGAATGCCCCGCACGGCAGAAATTTACCATAGACTAAAGTCTAATGAGCCTGGGTTATCGTGCAGATGCGAAGGGGGCCCGCGCCCGCCACTGCCAAGGCGGTTGCCACACGCCGTCGAGAAAATGAACGCTGGCCAACAATCCGGTCAGATCGAGTTCAGGCAGCCTACGGCATTCTCCGTTGCATGGACTTCAATGATCTCCACGCAAAGGAAAATGCAGCCATGATCCGCATCGCCCTCATCGCCCTCGCGCTCGCCGCCACCACCACGGCCGCCAGCGCCCACGACTACGGCCGCGCCGACCGCATCGACGCTCGCGAGGCCGCGCAAGCCCGCCGCATCCAGCAGGCCCGCCGCGCCGGAGAGCTCACCTGGTACGAGACCCTCAAGCTCAAGGCCGAGCAGCGCCGCATCTACCGCATGGAGGCGGACGCCAAGCGCGACGGCTACGTCAGCCGCTCGGAGGCCCGCCGCATCCAGGCCGCTCAGGACGAAGCGTCCCGCAGCATCTACCGCGAGAGCCACGACGGCCAGACGTCGCTGCGCCGCAAGGTGTGGTAGCGACCCGATCGACTAGGGACCGCAAGCAGGGGTCGGATCGCGAGGTCCGGCCCCTTCGGCTGCTTCCGGTGCTTTCCTGCCGAGCGCCCGCGCACGGTAGAGTTTTGACCCAATGCGGGTCTCAGCGCACGCCTGCGTGGTCACGCACGGCTCCGGACAGGAGCGGAGGCGGAAGGTGCAAGCAGACAACACTTGCACCCTCTGATTGCACGCTTAGTTGGTTGCCGCAGGAGGCCTTCCGTCGACGACGTAGAGCTTGTCGCCAGCGCGGAACACGATTGCGCCCTCCATTACCTCTCTGGCCCCGGAATTCTTGATTTGTTGGGACGTATCGCCTCTTGCCATACCTTTGTGAATTCTGAAATCTCTGGCGCCGACATAAATACCTTCATTAGAGGCCAGTTCCCCAACGCGGCTTGGTCCGCTCCAATGGTCGGTCATGGCTCTTAGATTCACGTTGTTGTTATTCCACGGATCAAATTGTGCCACTGCCAACGTCGAGACCACACCGAAGGCCGCAGATGCAGCCATGGCAAACAGGATTCGCATTGACATTCTCCGTCTCCTATTTTCATTCCGACGAACGCTTCGTCACGACGTCATGTAGGCGTCAGATGCAGCGGGTCGTATCCGGGAATACCCTTCTCTGCTGGCGCGGTGAGCATTGATGACGCAATGACACTCCTGCCGTCGGCGGCACGGCCGGGCGTCAACGCTTGGCAGGCGCTGCGCCTTCGCACCCCGCGCAGGACGTTCGCCGGGCAAATCAAACCACCCGGCTCCGCTCCGCGCTTCAGCCAAAGTGATTTATTTTGCCGCAGACGCCGTTTGACAGGGATCAATGTCATTCTGTTCGACCGCCTCTCAATTCCAACCCAACAGATGGCGAAGCAGGAGGCAGCCCATGACGACGATCCGGCGCTCATTTGCGATCACCGGACTGCTGGGATTGGCGGTTCTGATGGCAGGCTCGGCAATCTCCGCGCCAAAGAAAGGATATATTGCCAATATCGAAGCGCTGACCGAACGCAATCAGGATTTTCGCCGCGTCCTTTACACGGGAAAGCACATGCAATTGGTCGTGATGACCATTCGGCCCGGCGAGGACATCGGGGAAGAGGTGCATGACAGCACCGATCAATTCTTCCGTATTGAAAAAGGGGAGGGCGAGCTTCGGATCGATGGCGTCGCTTCACGCGTAAGAAGCGATGACGCGTTCATAGTGCCGGCTGGCGCCAGCCACAATGTAGTGAACACCGGCAAGGCCCCGCTCAAGCTCTACACGATCTACGCCCCTCCGGAACATCGCGATGGCATCGCCCGTGCTACGCGGGCCGAGGCCCACGCCACAGACGCGCACTTTGATGGAAAGACGACGGAGTAGGGCAGCCCGCCCACCGGGCGAAGATGACCCTGGCTGTGTGAAAGCGACGGGTCGTTCTGCTCGAGCGGGATGGCGTCGATGAACCGCACGATCGCCGCCTCGTTGGGGAAGATCGAGACGACGTTGGTCCGCCGCCTGATCGCCCGGTCGAGCCGCTCGACAGGGTTGGTGTTGGCGGCGGCATAGAAGCCCGCTACGCCGCCGGGAACGACATCGCTTCCAGCTTGTTGCCGTCGGGGTCGAGCACGAAGGCTCCGAAGTAGGTCGTCATCGCCGCCTGCCTGGGTCCCGGCTCGCCCGCGCTCGCACCACCCCCCGCCAACGCCGCAGCGTGGAAGGCGCGAACGGCCTCCACGCTCGACGCCCGCAGCGCCACGTGCGACCCGGGATTGGTCGGCGCGGCGCTCATATCGGCGCGCAGGTTGAGCCAGAGCTCGGGATACTTCTTGCCGAAGCCGATACTGGCAGGGCGCTCCACGAGCCTCGTGTAGCCGAGAGGGGCCAGCAGGCGCTCATAGAATGCGGCCGAGCGCGCGAGGTCGCGAACGGCAACGGAGACATGATCGATCATCGCGCAATCCCCTCAACGTTGCGCAGGCGGCAGATGCGGATCAGCCCTGCCTGCCGCGGATCAAATGGATGATGCCGGAGAAATCAGCGCCGCCCTCGCCCCAGGCGTTATGCAGCCCGAACATCTGCGCGGCTGCGGCGCCGAGCGGCGTCGTCGCACCGGCGGCGGCGGCGGCCTCCTGGGCGAGCTTCAGGTCCTTGAGCATGAGGGCCGAGGCAAAGCCCGGCTTGTAGCTGTTGTTGGACGGCGCGCCGGGCACGGGTCCGGGCACCGGGCAGTAGGTCGTGAGCGACCAGCACTGGCCCGACGAGCTCGAGGCCACGTCGAACAGCGCCTGATGCGAGAGGCCGAGCTTCTCCGCCAGCACGAACGCCTCGCACACGCCGATCATGCTGATGCCCAGCATCATGTTGTTGCAGATCTTGGCCGCCTGCCCGGCGCCCGCCTCGCCGCAGTGCACGACGCGCTTGCCCATGCACTCGAGGATCGGCTTGGCCCGCTCGAAGCCCTGCTTGCTGCCGCCGACCATGAAAGTGAGGGTGCCCGCCTCCGCGCCGCCGACCCCGCCCGAGACCGGGGCGTCGAGAGACACCATGCGTGCGGCGCCTGCGAGCTTGTGGGCCTCGCGCGCGGAGGCAACGTCGATGGTGGAGCTGTCGATGATGAGGGTGTCGGGCGCCGCGGCCGCGAGCAGGCCCCCGCCCCAAACGGCCAGCGTGTCCTTGCCCGCTGGCAGCATGGTGACGATGGCGTCGACCTTGGCCGCCGCCTCCGCCGCCGAGGCCGCCGTCTTCACGCCGCGGGCGAGGGCCTTCTCGAGGTTGGCGGAAACGAGGTCGAAGCCTTTGACCTCATGCCCCTTCTTGACGAGGTTGCCGGCCATGGGGACGCCCATGTTGCCGAGGCCGATGAAGCCGATGGTCGCCATGCCTGGGTCTCCTCCTGGAAGTCAGTCCACTAGCGTGCTTTGGCCGGGATGATGATGGCGTCGACTGTCTTCGTCCAGCCTGGTCCCCGCTCCGGGCACGGGGAAACCTTTTGTTCACCCTATCCGGGGAGACTCCGCCCCGAACTTCCGCAACCTGGAATGGCCCATGAGGGCGGTCGCAATCTTTCTGGTGCTGCTGGCAGCCGGCAAGTTCGGCTATCAGGAGTACCTGTTCCGCGCCGCGACGCGCGACGCCATCATCGGCGCCTACAGGGAGCACGCGGTGGAGGCCTGCCGGAACGACACCGGCAGCCGCAGTCTCGGGCTCGGACCCCAGGCCTGGGCAAACCCGAGAGACGTCAAGCTGATGATCGGCAAGACCTCGCTCGACGTCTACCTGTGGCAGACCGACCATGCCCAGTGGAATGCCCGCTATCGCAATCCTTACCTGCTGCTGACGGCGAGCCAGACGCCCGGCCAGCGCTCGGACGGGGTGAGGTGCGAATACGACATCGTCAATGCGGCAGCCGCCGTCTCGCGCATGTAAGTGGCCGGCGCCGCCTGGGGCGCCTTGAAGCCTCCATCAAGAACCGGCAATGTGCCCCCCGTCGGGCATGCCTGGAGAACATTCGATGGCCGTAGCAGCAGCCAACGAGAAGTCAGCACCCAAGGTCGTGGACCTCGGGGAGAAGGTCGTCGTCTACCAACATTCCGACCTGCTCTACTGGTGGGTGGTGTGGGCATACGGCTTCCTCTGCGCGGCACTCACCGCGGTGCGCGGCGTGCCGGTGACGCTCGCGCAGGGGCACAAGGCGGTGCTGATCTATCCGGGCGCCTGGATGGGCATCTCCTACGTCATGCTCGTGCTGTTCGTGCTGGTGTTCACGAACGCGCGGGCGCGGGGCGTGAAATCGCTCGTGCTGTTCCTGCTGCTGGTGGTGATCGGGCTCAGCGTGCAGATGACCGTCGGCTGGACCGAGGTCCTCCAGTATTTCCCGCTGCTGCTGGTGCACATGAACCTCGCCTTCTACCTCCTGTTCTCGGGTGTGCTGCTGGCCGCGTGGCTGTTCGTCATCTTCGGCTCGGACCGCGCCGTGCGCTGGGAGTTCGCCCCGGGCTCGATCGCCATGAAATACTGGTTCACGGACGCGGCGGAGAGCTACACCTCGCCCCAGGTGCAGACCGCGCGCCAGAGCGACGACATCTTCGTGCACCGCCTGCTGGGGCTTTGGTTCCTGGGCTTCGGCACCGGCGACATCGAGGTCCGCTTCAACACGCCGGGCCAGGGCACGAAGGTCTACTTCCTGAAGAACGTGTGGCGCGCGGCCCACGTCGAGAAAGAGATCAATCGCCTGGTGGCGTGAGCCTCCGGCGCGGGCTTGCGACCTTCAGGTCGGCTGCATCTTGGCCTCGGCGCGGATCTCGTTGCCGCGCCAGTTGAAGCCGCCGAACAACCAGGCTTGCAGCCACAAGGCCGGTAGCAGCGCATCGCGCGCGACCCAGGCAAGCGGCGACAGCGGCGACAGGTGCCATCCGGCGACCCGGGCGAGGAGGGCTTCGCTGCCGATCCACACGGTTGCCAACGCGGCGAAGGCGGCCGGTGCCGGCACGCCGACCGCGTCGGCGGCGAGGGTCCCCGCGGCGATCGGCAGCAGCCCGCCCGTCAGCACCTCCGGCGCGAAGATTGCGGGGAACGTGACGCGGCGCAGACGCGACCAGCGTGCCTGGCGGTCCCAGACCTGGCGCGCGGAGCGGGCCCCCAGCGGCTGCGCGAAAGGTGCATCCACTAGGCTAGCGCTGAGGCCCAATCCGCGCACGACCTTGGTGGCCGCCGCATCCTCGGCGATCTCGCAGGCGAGCGCGCCGATACCGCCGGCGGCGGCGAGGTCCTTTCGGCGCCATAGCATGGTCTTGCCCTGCGCGAAGCCGAAGCCGGCCGTATCGGCGGCGTACTGCCAGCGCGCCTGGTAGGTGTTGAGGAAGGCGCACTCGAGCTCGGACCAGAAGCCGGCCGGGAGACTGCCGATGGGCGGTGCGCACAGGACGCCGGTGTCCGGCCGCCAGCCCGAAAGCAGCCGCTGGATGTAGTCGGGCGGCATCAACACATTGCTGTCGGCAAAGATCAGCCAGTCGCCGCGGACGTGCGGCCATCCCTTCACGAGGTTGTTGAGCTTCGGATTGGCCGAGATCGCGTCGCGCCCGGTCAGCAGCCTGGCCCTGACGCCGGGATGGCGGGTCATCAAGTCGCGCACGAGGGCCGCGGCGGGGTCCCCCTCATCCTCGCAGCAGAACACGAGATCGTAGTCGGGATAGTCGAGCTCGAAGCCCGAGCGCAGCGTGGCCTCGTCGAAGTTGTCGATGCCGCAGACGGGCCGGAGGATCGTGACGGCGGGCGCACCGCCGGGCGGCGGCAGCGTATCGCGTGGCGCGCGGCATCTCCACATCGCCAGCCCCGCGGAGATCACGTGCAGGCCCGTTGCGATCAGGCAGAACGTGAGGAGCAGTGCGTCCAGCGAGGTCATGGGCTCCACCCTGCAGCAAACCGGACAGGACATCGCCGATTTGCATGACGGGGGCATGAAGGTGCCGCTCGGCGTGTGGACGCCACGGGCGGCGCCGAGCCCATTGCCGAGGCCGGCACGCAACAGCTGCGCCCTGTCACGCAACCGTCGCGAAAGCCTCACCGCGATGTCACGCTGGCCGATCAGCTTGGCGCGCGATGCACCTCGCCCTCGATCAGGATCGACCGGCCGCCGGCCTCGTGACGGCCACGGAGGGCACGCATGCCTGGACATCGCCGGAGCTGTCGGTCGTTGTCGCAACCCTCAACGAGCGCGACAATGTCGCCGCTCTCGTCGGCGCCCTCGAGCGCGTGCTCGCTGGCACGCATTGGGAAGTGATCTTCGTCGACGACGACAGCCCCGACGGCACGGCCGCGGTCGTCCGCGCCATCGCACGTGCCAACCCGCGCGTGCGCTGCCTGCGGCGCATCGGCCGCAAGGGCCTGGCCGGCGCCTGCATCGAGGGCATGCTCGCCTCATCCGCGCGCGCCGTCGCCGTCATGGACGGCGACCTGCAGCACGACGAGGCGCTGCTGCCGCGCATGCTGGAGGCGGTCCGGATGGGCGCCGATCTCGTCATCGCCACGCGCTTCGGCGAGGGCGGATCGGCGGGGACGGGCCTCTCGCCGGTGCGAGCGTGGGGCAGCCGGGTCGCCAATCGCGTGGCGGCGGTCCTGATCCGCGAGCGGCTCAGCGATCCCATGAGCGGCTTCTTCATGATCCGGCGCGATGCCTTCGAAGCGCTGGCGCCCGGGCTTTCCACGCAGGGCTTCAAGCTGCTGCTCGATATCGTCGTCTCGCAGAGGCAGCCGCTTGCGATCGTCGAGCTACCCTTCCGCTTCCGGGCGCGCCAGCATGGCGTCTCCAAGCTCGACGGCATCGTGGCGATGGACCTAGCCGGCCTGCTGCTGGCCAAGCTTTCGGGCGACCGGCTGCCGGTGCGGTTCGTGCTGTTTGCGGCCGTGGGCGCCACGGGCCTGCTCGTGCATCTCGCAGCGCTCAAGGCGCTGCTCGGGACGACGCCGATCGCCTTCGACGCGGCACAGGCGCTCGCGGCCTATGCGGCCATGACCTGGAACTTCGCGCTCAACAACCGGCTCACCTATCGCGATCGCCGGCTCAGGGGCTGGAGCGCCGTCAGGGGACTGCTCTCATTCTATGTCGTGTGCAGCGTCGGCGCGGTCGCCAACGTCGGGGTGGCGAGCTGGGTGTACGGCGGCAGCCCGAGCTGGTGGCTGGCCGGCACCGCGGGCGCGCTGATGGGGGCGGTGTTCAACTATGGTGCGAGCTCCGCCATCACCTGGCGTCAGCGCTAGCGTCCAAGCGCCTGTTGCACGATGGCGCCGGCTCGAGCGCCGCTCCATGCTGCTGGCATTCGCCATCGTGGCGATGGCGGGCGTGCACGCTCTGGTGGCCGCGCTCATGCCGCTGTCGGAGGACGAGGCCTACTACCGGCTGTGGGGGCTGGCGCCGGCGCTCTCCTATCTCGACCATCCGCCGATGGTGGGCTGGATGATCGCGGCGGGCCGGGCGGTCGCAGGCGACGACCCGCTCGGCATCCGGCTCGGCGCCGTGCTGACGTCTCTGGCCGGGCCGTTCCTGCTGTGGCGCACCGCGCACATTCTCTTTGGCGGCGAGGTGGCACAACGCGCCGTGTGGTTTGCGCTCGCCATGCCGCTGCTGGCGGTCGGCGGTGTGCTGATTACGCCCGATACGCCCTCCGTGCTGTTCTGGGGGCTCGCCGGCTGGGCGCTCGCCGAGCTGCACGTCTCGGGCCGTGCCGACTGGTGGCTGGCAGTCGGCCTGTTCGCCGGCCTCGGGCTCATCTCCAAGTACAGCAACCTGTTCGTCGGGGCCGGCATTGTCGCGTGGCTGATCCTGCTGCCCGCGAACTGGCATTGGCTCAGGAGCTGGCAGCTCTGGGCCGGCGGCGCGCTCGCGGCGTGTCTTGCGCTGCCCGTCGTGATCTGGAACGCCGAGCACGGCTGGGCCTCGTTCGCCAAGCAGTTCGGGCGCGTTGCCGCCAACGAGGGCCTGACCGCGACCTACATCCTGGAGCTTGCGGGGGCCTACCTGGCGCTTGCGGGCCCGATCGTTGCCGTGCTCGGCATCGTCGGCCTGTGGAGAGTCGTCGCGCACGCCATGGCGGAACGCGACCAGGCCTCGGCCCTGCTGGCGGCGAGCATCCTGCCGTTCCTCGCTTATCTGCTGCAGCACGCCCTGCACGATCGGGTGCAGCCCAACTGGGCAGCGCCGCTCTATCCTGCGCTCGCCGTTTGCGCAGCGCTCGCCGTCGCGCATGCCCGACCCTCCGCGGCGCGCGAACGGATGGCCATGTGGGCGAGATGGGGTATCGCCACGGGCCTTCTGCTCTCCGCGCTGCTCTATGCGCATACGCTGCGCCCTCTCGCGAAGCTGCCCGGCGTCAAGGATCCGACCTCGCAGCTGCGCGGCTGGCAGGCGTTCGCGAGCCAGGTCGACGACCTGCGCGCCGCCAACGGTGCCTGCTGGATCGCCACATCCAGCTACGGCACGACGGGACAGCTCGCCCACACGCTGCGCGGCCGCGTGCCGGTCCTCCAGCTCGACGAGCCGCTGCGCTACGTGCATCTGCCGCGCCCCGACCGCAGCGTCCTCGAATGCCCCGCGCTCTATGTCGAGCTCGAGCGGCGTGTGTCCGAGGAGTATCTGGCGCGACAGTTCCGCAGCGTCGCCGCGCTCGGGAGAATCACGCGCGACGACCGCGGCACACCCGTTGCTGCCTATGCGATCTACCGGCTCGCCGATCCGGTGGGCTCCCTGCGCCAGCGCTAAGCCGGCAATGTTGCCGCGGCCACACCTGCAGGAGCTTCACGGTTCTGTCAGAAATCCGAATCCTCAGTTTCATGCACAGGGCCCAATCTGGGCGGGCTTTCCTTCCGCTGCAGACAAAGGGCCCGGTCATGTGCGAGACGACAAGCGAGCCGCTGAAGCCGATCCAGCGCGTGCGCGAGTTCGTCGTCGGCGCCGTGATATGCGTCGGTGCGCTGCTGATGCTGGCCGGGGCGGTATCGGGAACGGTGTTGCGCCTGGGCGGACCGGACGGGCTCGCAACCCTGTGGCCGCTCTATCTCGGCGGCGTCGTCGCCATCCTTTTCGGCTGGATGAACGGCGAGTGGCGGCGCTAGGCGGCGGCTGTCATCCAACTGTCAAGACCGCGTGTCATCAAGCTGCGCACGGCCCGTGCTGCGCGCGCCCTGGGGATAGGGAGGGACGATCATCATGCGCTCGGTCCTGTTCCTGCTCGCCCTGTTGCTGCCCCTGCCCGCGGGATCGCAGACGACGACGCGGGAGACCATCCACAAGCATATTCGGATCGCGAAAGCGTGGGTGCGCGAGACCGATGAGTGGCGCACTGCGCTGCACGTAACGATCGCGAACACGGGCGACAGGGCGGATCGTCTGGTGCGGGTCGCGACCAGCATCGCCAAGCGCGTCGTGATCAGCGACCAGGAAGGCCGGGAAGCCGACGGGCTGAGCATTCCGGGCAGCGCCGAGTTCGTCATCGGCAACGGCGAGCCGCGCATCGAGCTTGTCGGCCTGAAGCGGCGGCTGCAGGCGCAGGAGCGTTTCACCCTGCTGCTCGTGTTCGACCAGGCCGGCAAGATCAGCGTCGACGTGCAGGTCGAGACCGACGCGCCTAGGGGCCCCGTCAGGACCGGCGGGGTGGGAGGGTAGCCCCCGCCACCCGCCGTTGCCGCTCGAAGACCCCTCGCATCGCGGCTATCCGTCGCCCGCCCCGGAGCGCGGGCGGCGTCCGCTTGCCCTGCGCAATATTCAATGGAATATATCGCTGGGGTGTGCATTGATATCGGCCGCCCGGATGGCGATGGAGGTCCGCGATGGATGGCTCGAAACGCAGGTGGCTGGGCAGAGCGCTGGGGCTGGCGGTCGCCGCGCTGCTGGCGTGGGGCCCGCCGCAGGCGCCGGCCAGGGCCCAGACGCCGGCGCAGGGCGGCGACGTCATCGTCTTTGCCGCCGCCAGCCTCAAGAACGCGCTCGATGCCGTCAACGCCCAGTGGCAGAAGGAGACAGGCAAGAAGGCCGCGATCTCCTATGCCGCAAGCTCGGCGCTGGCCAGGCAGATCGAGCAGGCCGCGCCGGCGCAGGTGTTCATCTCAGCCGACCTCGACTGGATGGACTACGTCGCTCGGAAGAACCTGATCAAGCCCGACACGCGCTCCAACCTGCTCGGCAACCGCATCGTGCTGATCGCGCCCAAGGACAAGGCGCAGGCCATCGAAATCAAGCCGGGCTTCGACCTAGCCAAGGTAGTGGGCGACGGCCGGCTCGCCATGGCCAACGTCGATGCCGTGCCGGCCGGCAAGTACGGCAAGGCTGCGCTCGAGAAGCTTGGCGTGTGGGGGAGCGTGTCGGGCAAGGTGGCGCAGGCCGAGAACGTGCGCGCGGCGCTGCTGCTCGTGTCGCGCGGCGAGGCGCCGGCCGGCATCGTCTACCAGACCGACGCGGTGGCGGATCCCAACGTCAAGATAATCGGCACGTTCCCGGAGGATGCGCATCCCCCGATCGTCTATCCGATCGCGCTGACGGCGAATGCCACCAATCCCGACGCGGCCGCCTTCCTCGCCTACATCAAGTCGGCGAAGGCAAGGCCGCTGTTGGAGGCGCAAGGGTTCACGGTACTGAGCCCCGGGCAGTCCTGAGGGCAGTTGCGCGGGCTGACCACTGAGGGTATCCGCCGCCCATGGAGTGGATGACCCTCAGCCCCGAGGAATGGACGGCGGTGCGGCTCAGCCTCAAGGTCGCCGTGGTGGCGACCCTGGTGAGCCTGCCGTTCGGCATCGCCATTGCCATGGCGCTGGCGCGCGGGCGGTTCTGGGGCCACACGCTCCTCAACGGCCTGGTGCTGATGCCGCTGATCCTGCCCCCCGTCGTCACCGGCTACCTGCTGCTGATCCTGTTCGGGCGCAAGGGGCCGATCGGGGCGTTCCTGGCCGACACCTTCGGCATCGTCTTCTCTTTCCGCTGGACCGGCGCGGCGCTCGCCTGCGGGGTGATGGGCTTCCCGCTGCTGGTGCGGGCCATCCGCCTGTCGATCGAGGCCGTCGACACACGGCTCGAGGAGGCGGCCGGCACGCTCGGCGCCAACCGCGCCTGGGTGTTCGCCACCGTCACGCTGCCGCTGATGCTGCCCGGCATCATCGCCGGCATGATCCTGTGCTTTGCCAAGGCGATGGGCGAGTTCGGCGCCACCATCACCTTCGTCTCCAACATCCCCGGCGAGACGCAGACGCTGCCCTCGGCGATCTACACGTTCACGCAGGTGCCGGGCGGGGATGCCGGCGCCATGCGCCTGACCCTGGTGTCGATCGCGATCTCGATGCTGGCGCTCACGGCCTCCGAGGTGATGGCACGCCTCGCCAACCGCCGGCTCGACGTCGAATGACGCTCAGCCTCGACATCCGGCATCGGCTCGGCGATTTCCGGCTCGATGCCCGCTTCGAGACCGGCGGCGGGCTGGTCGCTCTGTTCGGCCGCTCGGGCGCGGGCAAGACCTCGCTCGTCAACATCATCGCCGGGTTGATCCGCCCCGACGAGGGTCGCGTGGGGATCGACGACGCGGTGCTGGTCGACACCAGCCGCGGCGTGTTCGTGCCGCGCCACAAGCGCCGCATCGGCTACGTGTTCCAGGAGGGGCGGCTGTTCCCGCACCTGACCGTGCGGCAGAACCTCGTGTACGGCCGCTGGTTCACCCCGCAGGGCTCGCGCTGCGACGACAGCCTCGACAAGGTGGTCGAGCTGCTCGGCATCGGCGGCCTGCTCGAGCGGCGGCCGGGCCGGCTCTCGGGCGGCGAGAAGCAGCGCGTCGCCATCGGCCGCGCCCTGCTCGCCGACCCGCGGCTGCTGCTGATGGACGAGCCGCTGGCCTCCCTCGACGAGGCCCGCAAGGCCGAGATCCTGCCCTACATCGAGCGGCTGCGCGACCAGGCCCGCGTGCCCATCGTCTACGTCAGCCACTCGATCGCCGAGGTGGCGCGGCTCGCCACCACGATCGTGCTGCTGTCGGAGGGCAAGGTGGCGGCGGTGGGCCCGGCGGCAGAGGTCATGCACCGGCTCGACCTGTTCCCGCTGACCGGCCGCGCCGAGGCCGGCGCCATCATCGAGGCCGAGGTCGTGGGCCACGACGAGCGCTTCGGGCTTACCGAGCTGCGCTCGCGCGCCGGGGTCTGGCGACTGCCGCGGCTCGACGCCGACGTCGGCGCGCGAATGAGACTGCGCGTGCGGGCGCGCGACGTGATGATCGCCAAATCGGCGCCCTCGGACCTGAGCGCGCTCAACGTGCTGCCCGGCGTGGTGGCCGACATCGCGGCGCGCGAGGGGCCGATCGTGGAGGTGCGGCTCGACTGCGGCGGCGAAGCGTTGGTCGCGCGCGTGACGCGCTACTCGGCGGAGCGGCTGGGGCTCGCGCCGGGTGTGCCGGTCTATGCGCTCATCAAGAGCGTGGCGCTCGATCGGCGCAGCCTGAGCGGGCCGTTGCAGGGTTCGGTCGGGGGCGAGGCGAGCGATGCGTGAGGTGGCGACCTCGCATTCGGCGGGGAAGTTCCCGGATTGCCTCGCCTTGGCTCGGCATCCGGGAATGCGCACTACTCCTCGCGCTCGACTCGGGGGGCAGGCGCGGCGGGGAGCGAGGCCCTGAGCGCGCGCAGGTCGGCGGCGGAGGCGATGGCTGCGGCGCCCTCGATGGCGCGGTAGCGGCCGACCACGTCGCGGCCGAGGCGGGTGAGGCGCGCACCGCCGCCGCCGGAGCCGCCCATCTGCGTCTCCACCAGCGGCTCGCGGAAGATGTGGTTGATCTCGTCGACCAGCAACCAGGCGCGCCGATAGGACATGCCCATCTCCTTGCCCGCGGCCGTGATCGAGCCGTGCTTGGAGATCAGCTCCATGAGCGCGATCTTGCCGGGGCCGAGGTTGCCGAAAGCGCCGAGGTCAACGCGGATGGTGAGGCCTGCGTTGCGCATCTCGCCGCTCACCGCCTGCGGCGGAGCGGCAGCGCGCCGATTGCGCCGCTTCGGTGCCCGTGCCATTGCCTCGCCACCCGCCTGCGTGGATATGTCCGCACGGAACATAGCGCTCCGGAGCCGTTGGCGCAGCATCCGCGAACCGGAGCCCTACCGCAGAGCCTCGATCCCGCTCCGCTTGACCACATGCAGCAGTTTCAGCGCTGCGCCGGTCGGCTTGCGCTCGCCCCGCTCCCACTGGCTGACCGTGTTCACGGCCACGTTGAGGTAGCCGGCCATGACGGCCTGGCTCAAGCCCGCACGTTCCCGCACCTGGGCGATCTCCGACGGCGAAAGGTCGGCCACCTTCGGAAGCGCGTCGCGCCCAAGCATTCGAAGCGTTGTCTTCTCCAGCTCGGTATCGCTGACGGCACCGATCTTGCGCAGTCCACGCATGGCTTCGACGATCTCCCACCGCATCCGTACCCTGCCCTTGAGGGCGCTCCTCGACCTACTCATCTTCGTCATAGCTCACCTCGTTCAGCTCGCCCGCGGCAATTGCAGCTTCGATGCGCTCGTCACCCAGGCCCAGGTAGGCGCGGCCAACGCCCCGCCAATAGACGAGCTCGTCGGCGTCGAGATTGTCCCGCTCGTTCTTGGCGAAGCCGAACAGGAAGATCGCTCGGTCGCCACGCCGATAGGCGATAAGGGTACGAAAGCCGCCGCTCTTTCCCTGGCTCTGGCGGGCAACGCGCTGCTTTATGAGCCCGCCGCCGAGGTCGGCATCGACGAGCCCCTCCTCCGCGCTCTTCACGGCCCTACCGAGCACTTGATCGGCGATCCGCTCACGGCGCTGGAAGCGCGCAAAGGCCTTGAGCTTGTAGAGCCGCAAGCTTGTCCCCGGTTCATTGGACAGAACTGACTATCACTCATTGAGTGGTAAAATACAAGAAGTGAATGCTGCTGGAGGGCCCGCCGTTCGTCACCGAGAAAGCGTTCCTCGGGCGCCGATGCGACCTCGCCTCTTGGGCACCCAGGCACGCAGGACCGTCTCGGTCTCGGCGTCCATGGGGAAGAAGCTCTCGACGCGCAGCTCCTGCGCGGTCACGTCCTGGGGGATGCCGAGCGTCGCGATGGTCGTAAACAGGGCGAGCGACGTCTTGCCCTTGCGGAAATGCATGGGCAGCACCGGCCCCTGCGCCTTCTCCTTCGCCGGCGCTTTCATGACGGAGCGCACGCCCTTGTAGGCGAGCAACCGGTCCAGCAGGGCGTTCGTGTCCTCGCTGCCGTCGGAGGCGGCGTCTGCCTCGACGCTGCGTACGAAGTAGCGCACCACCTCGGCCCAGTTGACGAGGAACGGCCGCAGCACGTCGGGCGCAACCAAGGCGTCCGCAAGATTGACAGGCGTGCCCGGCGGCAACGGGCCAACAAGGAACTCAACCAGGCGAACCGCGCCGCCGTTGGCCTCGAGCAGGTTCCAGTGCCGGTCGACCGCCACCGCGGGAAAGGGCTCCTGCTGCACCAGCATGTAGCGGACCGCGCTCGCGACCTGGGCAAGCTCCGGCGAGCCGAGGTCGGTCTGGCGCCAGGCCGGCGCGTAGCCGGCTGCCAGCAGCAGGGCGTTGTGCTGGCGCAGCGGCACGTCGAGCGCCTCGGCGAGCCGCAGCACCATCTGCCGGCTCGGACGCGCGCGGGAGAGCTCCAGAAAGCTCAGATGGCGCTGCGAGATGCCGGCGCGGCCGGACAGCTCGAGCTGCGACAGGCCGCGATGCTCGCGCCACCGGCGCAGCCTCGCGGCAAAGTCCGCGTCCGTCTTCATGAATACCTGCGAGGTAGTTGCCGACACGATCTGCAACGACAAGATGGCATAGGCGACGACGGCTTGCACACGGGGGAAGCGGATGGGTGAAGCGATTGGCGTGCTGATGGCAATCGTCTCCAGCTGCCTCGGCGGCACGGCAGCGGCGGTGACGCGATATCTCGTCGGCAACGCCGATGCGGTGACGCTGGCGATCCTGCGCTGGGGCATCGGCTTCCTCTGCGTGCTGCCGGTCGCCTTGCTGCTGCGCGTGCGGTGGCCGCGGCGCGACGACTGGCTCCCCGTCGCCGGCCTCGGCGTGTGCTACTTCGGCTTGTTCTTCGTCCTCTACAATATCGCCATGAGCTACACGACGGCGGCGCGCGCCAGCCTCGCGCTCTCGACCCTGCCGCTGCAGACCATGGTGGTCGGCGCCCTGCTCGGCATCGAGGCGCTGACGGCGCGCAAGACGGCGGGCGTGCTCGTCGCCATGTGCGGCGTGCTCGCAGCCCTCTCCTCGGGTCTGTCTGCCGCGCCGGCCGGCGCATGGCGCGGCGAGCTGATCATGACCGGCGCCGTGCTGTGCATGGCATTCTACAACGTGTGGTCGCGCCCCTTCATGCAGAGGTCGAGCGCGCTCGGGTATCTGACGGTCGGAATGGGCGCAGGCGCGGCGGCGCTGATCCTGTACGGTACGCTGAGCGGCCGCGTGGCCGTCCTTGCGACCTTCACACCCGCGGACTGGATTGCGGGCATCTACCTCGGCGTTGCCGGCGGCGCACTCGCCTTCATCCTGTGGGTGCTTGCCCTGCAGAGGACGACGCCGACGCGCGTCGCCAACACCATGACGGTGAACCCGATCGCGGCGGGCCTGCTCGCCACGCAGCTCGTCGGCGAGCCGATCACGCCCAACCTGCTGCTCGGCCTCGTCGCCGTCTTCGCCGGCATCTGGATCGCCACGACGACCGGGAAGTCGACCGCCTAGTGGGGTGACGCCGACGCTTGCATCCCATGGTCATACCGGGGCTTGTCCCCGGCATCCAGCGATCGACTAGCGACGGAGCAAGAGGAATGATGGATCCCGGCGACAAGCGCCGGGATGACGCGGACATTCACCGCTCGGGGCGGGAGAGTTTCAGGCCGCGAGGGAATTCCTTCTCGAACTTGTCCTGCTCGAACCCGCCCGCGGGAATGGAATAGAAGCCGCCGGTTGCCAATTCCTCCGGCGTCGTCTCCTGGAGGTTGATCGAGTTGAACGGACAGGTGTTGAGGCACATCTCGCAGCCGATGCAGGCGTCGGAGTGCACGCCGACCTTCTTGTCGGCCTGCGACAGCGCCTCGTAGAAGCAGGTCTGGATGCAGATCGTGCACGAGGTCGCGTTCTTGCAGGTGTCGCGGTTGACCGAGGAGTGGATGCGCGGCTTCTCGAACTGCTGACCGTAATCCCTGACCGCGCGCCGCGAGGCAATGCCGTGCATGGAGGCAACGTCGGGGTAGTCGTGCTCGTCCATGAAGGTTTCCAGGCCCTCGATGATCTTGGGCAGCCACTTGATGCCCTTGATCATAAGGACGGAGCCGACCTGCACGATGCCGGCTCCGGTCATGATGAACTCGACGACGTCGCGGTGATCGTAGATGCCGTTGGAGCCGGTGATGGGCATGCCGAGCTCGGTGTAGATGCGGTGCACCCAGCGCAGCGACAGCGGCTTGGTCCACGGGCCGCCGATGCCGGCGGGACCCGCAAGCCGCGGCTCGCCCGTCTCGATGTCGACGGCGAAGCCGGTGTAGCGGTTGGTCGCAGTGACGGCGTCGGCGCCCGCTTCGCGCACGCGGCGCGCCACGTCGAGCGGTCGCGACTGGTCGGGGGTGAGCTTGACCACGATCGGGATGCCGCACACCTCCTTGACGGCGCGCACCACCTCGTAGGCGACGTCGGGCTCCTGCCCGATCATCGAGCCGCCGTGCACGCCCGGCATCATCGCGGGATGCGGACAGCCGAAGTTCAGCTCCACCATCGCCAGCCCGCAGTCCTCGATGGTGCGGCAGATGTCCTTCCAGCTCTGCATCGTCTTGCCGCCCGCGGAGCCGATCAGCACCGAGCCGTTGTCCTTGGCGTAGCGGTTGAGCGCCTTGAGATGGGGCACCCATTCCGCGACCGGCGTGGTCGAGTAGCCCGAGCGCGAATAGAAGCGGAAGTCGTGCGGGATCTTGCCGCGGATGATGTCACCCTTGTCATTGAGGATGGCGTACTTGGAGTTCTCGGTGAGGACGGCCATCTCCTCGATGTCGGTCAGCGTCTTGACGATCATGCCGCCGGCGCCGGCGTCGACGCACTCGCGGATCATCTCGGGGCTGTTGGTCGGCTCGATGGACGCGACCACAACCGGGTTCTTGAAGTGGATGCCGCAGAATTCAGTTGCGAGGTTGGCCATGGTTCCTCCTCGGCGCGCGGCGAGGGCTCGCGCTTCCGGATCGCAACCTGACATTCCCGTGGTCGATTGACCAGCGCGCCTGCGTTGCAGTCGCGAGGCTGTGCCGCCGAATTCGGCACCTGCCGCGCGACCGGGCAGCTTTCGATTCGCGCGCCAGTCTTACGCCGGCTCGGCGTCGCGCTTGGCCCACATGGCCTTGAAGGCGGGGCGAGCCTGGCAGGCGGCGAGCCAGGTCTTGACGCGCGGGGCGGCCTCGAACAGCTCGGGCGCGGCAAGCGCGTAGCGCACGATCTCCGCCGTATTGATGTCGGCCACGGTGAAGCGACCGCCAACGAGATAGCCCGACGGGGCAAGCGCCTGGTCCAGCACCGCGAACGGGGCGCGCAGCGCATCGATGGCGGCCTGCGCGGCCTTCGGGTCGCGCTCGGCGGGCGGTTTGGCGATGCGCTGGGTCTGGACGGTGAGCGCGTTGCCCTCGAGCTCGGTGACGGCCCACAGCGCCCACATGGACATCTGCCCGTCCTCGGCGATGTTGGCGGGCGCGAGCGGTCCGCCATGCTTCTTGGCGAGGTAGAGGTTGATGGCAAGCGACTCGTGCAGCACGAGGCCGTCGTCGTCGATGGAGGGGACGTGCCCGTTGGGGTTCACCTTCAGGAACTCGGGCGACTTGGTGTGCAGGGTGCCCTTCGCCGCCTCGGGGCTCAGCCGGTAGAGCTGCATCACCGGCACGAGCTTGAAGGGAATGCCGAGCTCGCCGCAGAGCCAGATGTTGCGCGAGGCACGCGAGCGATAGACGCCGTAGATGGTGAGCATGGGGGACCCCCGGGATTGGTGCGGCGCCCGGTGTCGCACAGATGCGCGGGGAGCGCGAGTCCCCTCTCCCCGCCTGCGGGGAGAGGGAGAAGACTCACTCGCTGGAGAGGATCATGTTGCGCACCATGGGGTAGACCTGCTCCTCCCAGCGCTTGCCTGAGAAGACGCCGTAATGGCCGACGCCCGCCTGCATGTGGTGGCGGCGCAGGTAGGGCTTGATGCCCGTGCAGAGGTCGTGGGCGGCGGCGGTCTGGCCCAGAGCGCAGATGTCGTCGCGCTCGCCCTCCACCGTCAGCAGCGCCGTGCAGCGGATGGCGCGCGGGGTGACCCGCTCGCCCTTGACGAACAGCTCGCCCTTGGCGAGGCGCGCCTCCTGGAACACCCAGGCCACCGTCTCGAGGTAGAACTCCGCGGCCAGGTCGAGGACGGCGAAATACTCGTCATAGAAGGCCTTCACCGCCCTGGCCTTCTCGGTCTCGCCGCGCGCCAGCTGCTCGTAGAGGTCGAGGTGCGCCTTGCGGTGGCGGTCGATGTTCATGGACATGAAGGCGCAGAGCTGCACGAAGCCCGGGTAGACCCTGCGCCCCGCACCAGGGTAGCGCAACGGCACGCGGGCGATCAGGTTCTGCTCGAACCACTCGATCGGCTTCGACATGGCGAGCTCGTTGACCTTGGTGGGATTGATGCGCGTGTCAATGGGGCCGGCCATCAAGGTCATGCTGCGCGGCTGGGCGGGGCTGCCGGCCTGGGCCATCAGGGAGGCGGCGGTGAGCACCTGCACGCACGGCTGGCACACGGCGACAACGTGGGTGGGCGACCCCATCTCGGTCAGCCAATCCATGAGGTGCTGGACGTAGTCCTCGAAGCCGAACCGGCCGTGCAACATGCTCACGTCGCGGGCATTGTGCCAATCCGTTATGCAGACATCGTGCTCCGGCAGCATCGTGCGCACGAGACTGCGCAGCAGCGTGGCAAAGTGCCCGGATAGTGGCGCGACGACCAGGACGCGCGGCTGGGCCATCGTCACATCCTTGCGGAATCGCAGCAGCGTGCCGAAGGGGCTGACCGACACCGGCTCCTCGTGCACGGCCACCTCCCGGTTGCCGACGCGGACGCTGTCGATGCCGTAGGATGGGCGCTCGTGCGTAAGGCCGGCGCGCGTAATGAGCTCGTAGGCGGCGGTGAGGTTGCGCAGAACCTTGAGGTCCTCGGAGGCGGCCCACGGCGCCAGCGCCGAGAGCCCAGCCTCCGCGAAGGCGCGCACGGGAACCATGATGTCGGTGTGTGTCTGATAGGCGAGGTAGAGCATGGGTTCTGCGTGTGCCCCGGGCGGCTGGAAGGTGTGGAACGAAAGTTGCAATCAACGGCCGCGCGGCGATTGCAGAAACCGCCGCAGAAGCGGTTGGGATGCAACTTTTGCACCACCCCCAACGAGGACCGCGGAATGCCCAAGGCCACACTCACGATCTCCAGCAAGAACTACTCGTCCTGGTGCCTGCGCGGCTTGCTGCTGTGCAAGCTCGCCGGCATCGACTTCGAGGAGGAGCTGGTCTCGCTCGACGATCCGTCCGCACGTGCCGAGCTGCTGCTGCTGTCGCCGTCGTTCCTGGTGCCGGCCCTCACGCACGACGGCGTCAAGGTGTGGGATACGCTGGCGATCGCCGAATACCTGGCGGAGACCTTCCCGCGTGCCGGCCTGCTGCCGAAGGACCGCGCCGCGCGCGCCCATTGCCGCGCGATCTGCGGCGAGATGCACTCGGGCTTCTACAATCTGCGCTCGGCGCTGCCGATGAACCTCAAGGCGCACCACCCCGGCTTCAAGGTGTGGGCCGGCGCCCAGGCCGACATCGGGCGCGTCGCGGCGATCTGGCGCGAGTGCCTGGAGCGGTACGGCGGGCCTTACCTGTTCGGCGGCAGCCTGACCATGGCGGACGCCATGTACGCACCCGTGTGCACCCGCTTCCTCACCTACGACGTCAAGCTCGACCCCAAATGCTCGGCCTATAGCCGCAGCATCATGGAGTGGCCGGCCATGGTGGAGTGGGTGGAGGACGCAAAGGCCGAGCCCGCCGAGATGGAGGAGCTCGACGTGGAGTTCTGAGCGCCCCCGCTCCACGTAAAGCCACATTTACGCTACTTGCGTCACGCGCTCGGCGCGCCAGGCGAGGTAGGGCGGATTCCACCACAGCGCAAGGCACCCGCAGTGGGCGCGCGGGACGGGCCCGCGCGCCTTCGATCCGCCATCCCTTGCGCGCCACAACGTCTGCTCTTAGAGTCGTCGTACAAATTCTAGCAGACCAAACAAAACCTGAAACTGGAGGAAACTAAGATGTCTCGTGTCACTCGTCGTCGATTCCTGAAGGTGTCGGGCGCCGGTGCGCTCGCCGCCAAGACCGGCGGCATGGCGGCCATCCTTGCGACCGGCCAAGCCCCTGCCTACGCGCAGGCCGCCACGCTGCAATGGCTCCGCTGGAACGATTTCGTACCGGCTTCCGATCAGCTCCTGCGCAGGGAAATACTGCCCGAGGCCGAGAAGGCGCTCGGATTCAAGGTCAACCTGGAGACGGTCAACGGCAACGATCTGCAGCCGCGCATCACGGCGGCGATCCAGTCCGGGTCCGGTCCTGACCTCATCATGCTGTTCAACAACCACCCGCAGCTCTATGCCGCGAGCCTCGTGGACATGAGCGACGTCGCGGAGGCGGTGAGCAAGGCCGATGGCGGCTACTATCCCCTCGTCAAGTCGAACTCGAACGACGGCAAGATGTGGCTTTCCATGCCGTGGACCATCGTCGGCGGCATGATCGCCTATCGCAAGTCGTGGTTCGAGGAGGTCGGCGCGAGTTCGTTCCCCGACACCTGGGAGAAGTATCAAGAGGTCGGCAAGAAGCTCAAGGCCAAGGGCCGGCCCATCGGTCAGACGCTCGGCCATACCTTCGGCGACGCGCCGACGTTCAGCTATCCCTTGATGTGGTCCTTCGGCGGCAAGGAGGTCGACGAGAGCGGCAAGGTTGCCATCAACAGCAAGGAGACCGTCGCCTCCGTCAAGTTCATGACGGGCTTCTGGAAGGACGCGCACGACGAGGGCGGCCTTGCCTGGGACGACACCAACAACAACCGCGCGTTCCTGTCACAGACAGTGTCGGCGACTCTCAACGGCGCCTCGATCTACATCGAGTCGCTGCGCAACCCCGACAAGTACATCACTGAGAAAGGTGCGCAGCTGAAGACGGACATCCTGCACGCACCGTTGCCGAAAGGCCCGGCTGGCCAGTTCTCGATGCACACCTACTTCTCGCACGTGCTGCCGAAGTACTCGAAGAACGAGAAGGCGGCCAAGGACTTCCTGAAATGGGTCCACTCCAAGCCCGTGTACGAGAAGTGGTTCGTCTCGCAGAAGGGCTTCGCCACCCCGCCGGCCGCGGACTGGGAGAAGCACAAGGTGTGGGACGAGGATCCGGTCATGACCCCCTACAAGGTGGCGGGCCGCCTGGGTCGCACCCCCGGCTATGCCGGCCTCGCGAACGCGAAGGCGGCCGAGGCGCTTTCCAAGTACATCGTCACCGACATGTACGCGAAGGCCGTGCAGGGCATGCCGCCGGAGGAAGCCGTCAAGTGGGCCGACACCGAGCTCAAGAAGGTCTACGGCTGAAGCCTGAATGAAGCGCTCGGCAGACTGCGCCGAGATTAAGCAAAGAGAGCTTCCGCAAGTTGCTGCCGGCGCGCGTCGCTGGCACCACTTGCGGAGGCCGAAAAGAACAAAGCCCAACGTGGCGACAGGAAACGACCCATGGCGATTGGCGCGGTCACCACCACGCTGAACGAGGCTCCCCCGCCGCGCCGGCAGCGGCTGCTGGAGGACGAGCGCTGGCTGGCGTTCGTGCTGCTGGTGCCGACCATGGTGCTGCTCGGCATGTTCATCGCCTACCCGTTCGTGCGCGGCATCCTGCTGTCGGTGACGAACTCGAAGGTGGGCGTACCCGGCGACTTCGTGGGCCTCGCCAATTTCTACAAGATCTGGAACGACTCGATCTTCCGAACCTCCGTCTACAACACGTTCCTCTACACAGGCGTCACCACCGTCTTCAAGCTGGCGATGGGTCTGTGGCTCGCCATGCTGCTCAACCGCAATTTCCGCGGCAAGGCCTTCACCCGCGCCTTCATCCTGCTGCCCTTCATCATTCCGACGGTGCTGTCCACGTTCGCCTGGAAGTGGATGTTCGACCCGACCTTCAGCGTCCTCAACTGGACGCTCTATCATTTGGGCCTGATCACCGGCCGCATCAACTGGATGGGCGATCCCGACCTGGCGATGATCTCGATCATGGTCGTCAATATCTGGCGCGGGGTGCCGTTCTTCGCCATCAGCCTGCTGGCCGGCCTGCAGACCATCAGCCCCGAGCTCAACGAGGCCGCGGCAATAGACGGCGCCAAGCCCTGGCAGCGGTTCTGGTACGTCACCTGGCCCCTGCTGCTGCCGGTGACCATGGTGGTGGTGCTGTTCTCGGTGATCCAGACCTTCGCCGACTTCCAGATCGTGTACGTGATGACCGGCGGCGGGCCCGCCAACGCGACGCACCTGTTCGCGACCTACGCCTACCAGATCGGCATCGGCACCGGGCTGCTCAGCGAAGGCGCCGCCATCTCGCTCGCGATGTTCCCGGTGCTGTTCCTGGTGGTCATCGTCCAGCTGCTCTACATCCGCCGCGTGGAGACGCGCTGATCATGATCGAAGGTGCAAAGTGGAGGCGTTGGGCATACTTCTACCTGCCCATGGCCTTCTTCCTGATCTTCCTGCTGTTCCCCTTCTACTGGATGATCATCACGAGCTTCCGTCCCGACGGCGAGCTCTATCGGCCCTGGAACTCGGTCAACTACAATCCGTTCTGGACCTGGAAGCCCACGCTGGACCACTTCAGGTACCTGTTCGAGGAGACCCTGTTCCTATCGTGGCTCTGGAACACGATGTTCATCGCGCTCGCGTCCACGGCGATCTCGCTGGTGTGCGGCGTGTTCGCCGGCTACGCGCTGTCGCGACTGAACTTCCCGTTCGCCGGCAGCCTCGGCACCGGCATCTTCGTCACCTACCTGGTGCCGCAGACGTTGCTGTTCATCCCGCTGGCCGAGATCATCCGCAACTACAAGCTGGGTGACACGCCCTGGTCGCTGATCCTGACCTACCCGACCTTCCTGATCCCGTTCTGCACCTGGCTGATGATGGGCTACTTCAAGGCGGTGCCCAAGGAGCTCGAGGAGTGCGCGCGCATCGACGGCGCCTCGCGCTGGCAGGCGATGATCTACATCATCATCCCGGTCGCCATTCCCGGCATCCTGTCGGCCGGCATCTTCGCCTTCACGCTGTCGTGGAACGAGTTCATCTACGCGCTCGTTTTCCTGTCGAGCCCCGAGCAGAAGACCGTGCCCGTGGGCGTGACCTCGGAGCTGATCCGCGGCGACGTCTTCTTCTGGGGAGCGCTGATGGCGGGCGCGCTGCTGGGCTCGATACCGGTTGCGATCGCCTACTCGTTCTTCGTCGAGCACTACGTGGCGGGCCTGACGGGCTCGGTAAAAGGATAGGTCTCCCTCTCCTCACCCTTCAGTGGGGAGAGGGAGGCAGCAAGAGGAAAGCGCATGGGGCAGGTCGTCCTCACAGACATCAACAAGTTCTATGACAGCGTGCACGCGGTCAAAGGCGTCAATCTGCAGATCCGCGACAAGGAGTTCGTGGTGTTCGTAGGCCCGTCGGGCTGCGGCAAGACGACGACGCTCAGGATGATCGCGGGCCTGGAGGCGATCAGCTCCGGGGACATCTCCATCGACGGCCAGGTGGTGAACGAGCTCGCCCCCATGGACCGCGACATCGCCATGGTGTTCCAGAACTACGCGCTCTACCCGCACATGTCGGTCTACGACAACATGGCCTTCGGCCTGAAGATGCGGAAGTTCGCCAAGTCCGATATCGCGACCCGCGTGAAGGACGCGGCCGAGGTCCTCGGCATCGGCGACCTGCTCAAGAGGAAGCCGCGCCAGCTCTCGGGCGGCCAGCGCCAGCGCGTGGCGCTCGGGCGCGCCATCGTCCGCCACCCGCGCGTGTTCCTGTTCGACGAGCCGCTGTCGAACCTGGACGCCAAGCTCAGGGTGCAGATGCGCGTCGAGCTCAAGAAGCTGCACCTGCGGCTCGGCACGACCGCGATCTACGTCACCCACGACCAGGTCGAGGCCATGACGCTCGGCGACCGCGTGGTGGTGATGAAGGACGGCATCGTGCAGCAGGTGGGCGAGCCGCTCGAGCTCTACAACAACCCGGCCAACAGGTTCGTGGCGGGCTTCATCGGCTCGCCGGCCATGAACTTCGCCGCCGTCACCATGACCGACGGCAACGGCAAGCTGACTGCCAAGAACTCCGGGCTGGAGATCGAGGTGCCGCCGGCGCAGGCCGAACGCCTGCGTAGCCGCGTAGGCCAGCAGCTGACGCTGGGCGTGCGGCCGGAGAACCTGCATGTGGCGGGTGACGCCGATCCGGCGGGGCTCACGTTCGCCTCCAAGGTCGAGGTGATCGAGCAGCTGGGCTCGGAGATCCTGCTCGACGTCCGTGTCGGCAACGACAGCATGGTGGCCGCCGTCGACCCCACCACGCGCACCAAGGTGCAGGAGTCGCTGCGGCTCGCGGTCAATCCGGAACGGCTGCACTTCTTCGACGCCGACACCGAGATGGCGATCTGAGGGCGATTGCGATCAGATCGGTTGTTGTCCGGGCCCTGGGTACCGGCGCTCGGGCTGGCGCCCTCGGCCGGCATGACAAGGCCGATTGGCGGGGAGACAGGACGGGGCTGCCACGCTATAGAGCCGTCCCGTCTCCTCCCATGCGCAGCCGATGGCCAACGCTCCTCCGCTCCTCCAGCTCGCCGACATCCGACTGACCTTCGGGGGCACGCCGCTGCTGGAAGGCGCAGGGCTGTCGGTATCCGCGGGCGAGCGTGTGTGCCTGGTCGGGCGCAACGGCTCGGGCAAATCGACCCTGCTGCGGATCGCGGCGGGGCTGATCGAGCCCGACCAGGGCGAGCGCTTCGTGCAGCCGGGCGCGGCGATCCGCTATCTGCCGCAGGAGCCCGACCTCTCGGGCTTTGCCGACACGCTCACTTATGTGGAGGCGGGCCTCGGGCCCACCGACGATCCGCACCAGGCGCGCTACCTGCTGCAGCAGCTCGGGCTAGATGGCACCGAGGACCCGGCCAACCTCTCGGGCGGCGAGCTGCGGCGGGCGGCCCTCGCCCGCGTGCTGGCGCCTGAGCCCGACATCCTCCTGCTCGACGAGCCCACCAACCATCTCGATCTGCCGGCGATCGAGTGGCTGGAGGGGCAGCTCTCCGGGCGCAGCGGCGCGCTGGTGCTGATCAGCCACGACCGACGCTTCCTGGAGAACCTCTCGCGCATCACCGTGTGGCTCGATCGCGGCAGCACCCGCCGCGTCGAGCTCGGCTTCGGCCGGTTCGAGGCCTGGCGCGACGAGCAGCTGGCCGAGGAGGAGGAGGCCCAGCACAAGCTCGACCGCAAGATCGTGCGCGAGGAGCACTGGGTGCGCTACGGCGTCACCGCGCGTCGCAAGCGCAACGTGCGGCGCATGGCGGCGCTGCAGGGCCTTAGGCAGGCCCGGCGCGATCTTCGCAAGGGGGCGGGCAAGGCCGTGATCGAGGCAACGGCGGCACAGGCGTCGGGCACGCTCGTGATAGAGGCCAAGTCGATCGCCAAGTCGTTCGGCCCGCAGCCGATCGTGGCGGATTTCTCCACGCGCATCCTGCGCGGCGACCGCATCGGCATCGTCGGGCCCAACGGCAGCGGCAAGACCACGCTCGTCAACCTGCTCACCGGCGCGCTGGCGCCCGATGCCGGCACGGTGCGGCTCGGCGCCAACCTCGAGATGGCGAGCCTCGATCAGCACCGCGAGAGCCTCGATCCCGAGTGGACCCTGCGCGAGGCGCTGACCCGGGGACGCGGCGATACGGTCTCAGTCGGCGGCAGCCAGCGGCACGTGGTCAGCTACATGAAGGACTTCCTGTTCACCCCGCAGCAGGCGCGCACGCCCCTGCGCGTGCTTTCCGGCGGCGAGCGGGCCCGCCTGATGCTGGCGCGCGCCCTTTCCCTGCCGTCGAACCTGCTGGTGCTCGACGAGCCCACCAACGATCTCGACCTCGAGACGCTCGACGTGCTGGAGGAGATGCTCGGCAACTATGCCGGCACCCTGCTTCTCATCAGTCACGACCGCGATTTTCTCGATCGGGTGGTGAACGCGGTGATCGTGCCGGAAGGCGGTGGCCGGTGGGTCGAGTATGCGGGCGGGTACACCGACATGCTGGCGCAGCGGGGCGCCGATCTCGCCGGCAGGCCGGAGGCGAAGTCGAAGCCGGCGCCGGTCGAGGGCAAGGCGCCGCCACCCGAGCGCGGGGCGAAGGCGGCCAAGCGCAAGCTCAGCTTCCACGAGAAGCACGCGCTCGAGGCCCTGCCGAAGGAGATCGCGGGCCTGCAGGCGCGCATCCGCGAGCTGCAGCAGAGGCTCGGCGACCCCAATCTCTACGCCCGCGACCGGGCGGCCTTCACGCAGGTGTCGGCCGATCTTGCCGCACGGCAGGCGGAGCTGTCAGCGGCCGAGCACAGGTGGCTCGAGCTCGAGATCCTGCGCGAGGAGCTGGAAGGCGGCTGAGCCGACTATTCCACGCGCGGCGATGCATCGATGCCGCCCGCGTCGGCGATCTCCTTGATCAGCTTGCCGATCAGCGAGCGGCCGAAGTCGTCGAAGCCTGCGGCCTCGACCACGAAGGCATTGGGGCCGCCGATGACGTTGGCCTGGTAGTAGGCCGCCAGCCCGCCGGGTGGATGCGTGTGGCGGGGGTTGGTCGACATCGGCTTTGCGCTCAGGATGGCAAGGCCGTTGATCGTCACGCCCTGGGCCAGGGCCTCGTCGCGCGCGAGCGTGACGGTGCGCTCGGCATTGCTGGTGCCGTCGCCGGATACGTCGATGACGCGGCGCGGCGACCTGAACGGCGCGCGGCCGAGCTGCGCCAGGGCGTAGTCGATGCCGGCGCCGATGGAGGTGCGGCCGGAGTGCACACGCGGGGCAGTGCGAATGAGCCGGGCGAAGCGGTGGGCGTCCTCCCCGCCCTCGATCAGGCTCCAGCTGACGATCACGCTCTGCTCGTAGTCGTCCGCCCATTCGACGAAGCAGAGCGCGATGCGGCGGCGGCTGCCCTGGGTCATGGCCTTGACGACGCGGGGATCGGTGATCGCGGTTGCATAGCCTTCGCGCTGCAGCTTGAACTTCTCGGCATCGACGCTGCGGGAGACGTCGGCCGCGAGCACGAGCAGCAGGTCGACCTCGTTGTCGTCGGCAGTCGCGGCCCCGACGGGGAGACCGACCGCCAGGAGCACGAGCGCAATCGCCATCGCGCAGAGCCGCATGAGCATGCTTCGCCTCGCAACCGACCGTCCGCTTCGCCACGCTAGCAGTCGACGCGCGCTGTTCGCGCGGCGCCCTTGTCGCATGCGTGCCCGCCCCACGGACAGGCTGAATGCCTCAACTCGTGCGCTGCGCGACGAACGCCGCCGCCTCGCGCAATACAGCCGCGCGCTCGCCAAATGGCTCGAGCGCGGCGATGGCCTCGGCCTGCAGCCGCGCGAGACGCGCCTTGGCTTCAGGCACGCCGAGCACGGATACGAACGTCGCCTTGCCCGCGTCCTTGCGCGCGGCCTTGCCCATGGCGGCGGCCTCGCCCTCGGCATCGAGCAGGTCGTCGGCAATCTGGAAAGCGGCGCCCAGGCGATCGCCGTAGAGGGAGAGCGCTCGGCGCTCGGCGGGTCCGGCGCGGCCCAACATGGCGCCTGCCTCGCAGGCGTAGCGGATGAGCGCGCCGGTCTTCATGGCTTGCAGGCGCGCGACATGATCGAGGTTCGGGCGCGAGGGAAGGCTGAGCTTGTCGGCCTCGAGATCGAGGCACTGGCCGCCGACCATGCCGGCGGCACCGCAAGCCTGTGCGAGCCCCGCGATCAGATCAGCGCGCACGGCGGGATCGGCGTGCGCTTCCGGCTTCGCTAGTACGGCGAAGGCCAGCGTCAGCAGCGCATCGCCCGCCAGGATCGCGGTCCACTCGTCGAAGGCCTTGTGCACGGTGGGCCGGCCGCGGCGCAGGTCGTCGTCGTCCATGGCGGGCAGGTCGTCGTGCACCAGCGAGTAGCAGTGCACGCACTCGAGAGCCGCGGCGGCCGGCAGCGCGGCGTCCCGAGACACCCCGAACAGACCCGCGCTCTCGAGCACCAGGAACGGGCGCAGCCGCTTGCCGCCGCCGAGCGTTGCATGCCGCATGGCTGCTGCCAGCCGAGACGGCGCGCCCTCCCGTTCCGTCCCGTTCAGCAAGCCGGCCAAATGCCCTTCGACAAGCTGGGCCGCCTGCGCTAGCCGTTGGCTGAAGGTCATGGCGTCGGTCCATGTCGGCGGGTCTTGCACAACCCGGCGCCGGGCATGCCGCTGGCGCGCCTTTTTTTAGCGGTCCCGTGCACAGGACGAAAGGCAAACCGTCGGAAAGGGATGCGGGGGACGTGGAGGAGCGTGCTCACGACCGGGGACAGGGCCCGCCCGATGCGGACGCTGCCAGCCAGCCTGTGAGCCAGGCCGCGGAGGCGACGGGGGACGAGCCGACGACCGAGCGGCGCGTGCAAGCCGACCCCAGCCCGCCCGTCCTGATCCTGCCGCGGGCGGCGGGGGGCGGGGCAGGCGCGGTGGTCGTGCCGGCGGTGGTGGTCGCGGAGGCGGCTTTGCCGCCGGCTGCGGAGGCGATCGAACCGGTCGTAGTGCCGATCGAAAGGCCGCGCGTTGAAATGCGGTCGGTAGAGACGCCACCGATCAGGCATGCCGTGCTGACCGTGCACGAGCCCGTGGTCAGGGCGCAGACCTTCGAGCCGGAGCCGGTCGCGGCAGTGCCGCCAGTGGAGCCCGTGGCGGCGCCGCCGTTGCCCGTCCTGGTGACGCCGACGGTCTCATCTGTGCCCGAGCCTCCGCGAGCGCGAGAGAGAATAGAGCCTGCCCCGCCGCCAATCATCGAGCGTGGGTTGGATGCGAGACCCTCGCAATCGCAGGGTGTCGGGTTGGAGGGTGTCAGACCCTCCGGGTCTGACGCCACGGCGGACACTGACATTTGGCGCACGGAGCTGCCGTCCGCGGGTCCCGGGCGCGCGGCGCTGCAGCCCTCCGGCGCAGCGCGGCGCTTGCCGCGTATCACTCTGCGCGGGGTCCTCACGTTCGCGAGCGTGGGGCTTGCGGCGCTGGTGGGCCTGCTGCTCGCCCTCGTCGTGCTCTACCGCTGGGTCGATCCGCCGGCCTCCACGCTGATCCTCGGCCAGCGCCTCGCCGGCACCCCCATCACGCAGCGCTGGGTGCCGCTCGAGCGCATCTCCCCCAATCTCATTGCCGCCGTGGTCCTCTCCGAGGACGGCGCCTTCTGCCGCCACCGGGGCGTCGACTGGGGCGAGCTCAAGGAAGCCATCGAGAGCGCCAACGACGGCATCGCCCGCGGCGGCAGCACCATCTCCATGCAGGTGGTCAAGAACCTGTTCCTGTGGCCGTCCCGAAACTACGTCCGCAAGGCCCTCGAGATCCCGCTGACCTATGTGATCGAGGCGGCCTGGAGCAAGCAGCGCATCCTCGAGATCTACCTCAACATCGCTGAGTGGGGCCCCGGCATCTTCGGCGCCGAGGCGGCCGCCCGCTATCACTTCCGCAAGTCCGCCTCCACGCTCAACCTGCGCGAGGCGGCCCTGCTGGCGGTTTCCCTGCCCAACCCCTTCGACCGCCAGGCCGGAAGGCCAGGCCCCGGCACGGCCAGGCTTGCCGACAACCTGCTGCTGCGCATGCGGGCCGGCCAGGGCAATACGGCGTGCGTGCGGGACCGCCCTGCCTCGGGATAGGGCCTCGGGATAGGGCCTCGAGCAACCGGCGCGGGAAGAAGGCCGCAATACACTCTCTGGCCATGCGCCATCCGAGCCGCTATAAGCCCGGCGGCTGACAGGCTCGGCGCCAGGGCCCGTAGCCCGCTCAGAATCTGCATGCGAGGAGAAGACGATGGCTGTCCCCAGGAAGAAAGTGTCACGCATGAAGCGGGGAACCCGCCGCTCCGCGGATGCGCTGACTGCACCCCTCTACGTCGAGGACAAGGACTCCGGCGAGCGTCGCCGCCCCCACCACATCGACCTGAAATCGGGCAAGTACCGTGGCCGCCAGATCCTGGCCCCGAAGGGCGATGTCTGAGATAGTGGGCGGGTGAAGCCCGCCCTCATCGTGCCTCAGCTATCGGACACCCTGGTCTCTCCGAACCTCGACGCCGACCCTGTTGGAGGATGCAATGTCGCTCCGCGCCCTGCCGCTGATGGTGATCCCGTTCATCCTCTACAACATCGTCGCGGTGTTCGCCGGCAGCGGACCTGCCACGGGTCCGCTAAACGCGAAAATATTCGCGCTGCCGATGCTGCGCGGCGCGACGTGGACCTTCACGTGGGGCGACTTCATCCTGCTCGTCACGCTGATCGTGCTGTTCGCCGAGCTCGTTAAAGCCACTTACACCAGCTCCGTCTCGCTGGTCGATCACGGCTTGTCGATGATGGTGTTCGTGGCCTGCATCGTCGAGTTCCTGGTGGTCAACCAGGCAGCAACGTCAGTGTTCTTCCTGGTGATGGTCGCCTCGCTGATCGATGTGGTCGCGGGCTTCACCATCGGCATCCGGGTCGCGCGGCGCGATCTCTCCATCGGCGGCGCCGACTGATTAGCGAGCGCCCCAGCAGCAGGCATCCAGAGGGCGGACCGCTGGCTACTGCCGATCGTTGGAGAGCTTCTCGAGCTGAGACTGGATAGACGCCAGCTGCGCCTTGAGCTCGGCGATCTCGCTCGCCTGCCCGCCGGACGGCCCGGAGATCTTCTCGGCAGGCTTGTCGAGTGACTTGAGCGGCTCGGGCTTCTTGCCCTCCTCGCCGGGCTTGGCGCCGGCGCCAACCTTGATCGCGCCGAAGGGCGAGAACATCGCCATCGCCTGCTCGAACATGGCGAGGTTCTTGCGGGCCTGCTCCTGGTAGGCCTCGAACGCGCCGGCCGGCGTGAAGGCGCCGGTGAACTGCTTGCGGTAGCGGTCCTGCTCCTTGGCCAGCGTCTCCAGGCTGATCTGCAGGTAGCTCGGCACGAAGCGCTCGATGCTGGCGCCGTAGAAGCGAATGAGCTGGCGCAGGAAGGGGATCGGCAGCAGCGTCTCGGTGCCCTTCTGGTGCTCCTGGTCGACGATGATCTGGGTCAACACCGAATGGGTGAGGTCATCCCCGGTCTTAGCGTCGAAAACGACGAAATCCCGCTCGCCCTTCACCATGGCGGCCAGATCATCGAGAGTGACGTAAGTGCTTGTCTCAGTATTGTAGAGCCGCCGGTTGGCGTACTTCTTGATGACCACCGGCTCTTTCTTGTCTGCGGGCGGATCCGACTTGTTGAGCATGTGCGTGGGTCGATCGCTGGATTGCCTGCGCATTGTGCAGCGCGTACGCTAGCACGGCATCGCAACGCAAGAGAAGCCGTTTTTGACCCGCGAATTGCACGGGCGAGGCCAGGGCTGGCTGGGCAGTCGGCTGATGTTCGTGTTGCAGCTGCGAAGCGGGGCCTGCTATCGTGCTGACCAAGTAGCGATTCCCGCCGCGGCGCTGCAGCGCTGCCGTATGCCGGCAATCGGCACAAAGACCACGATAACCACAAGCACATGGAGCATCGGATGAGCAAGGATCAATCCACCATCGTTATCGCCAGTGCCGCGCGCACGCCGGTCGGCGCATTCAACGGCGCGCTCGCAAGCCTGCCGGCGCACGAGATCGGCAAGGTCGCCATCAAGGCGGCGCTGGAGCGGGCACGCGTGGAAGCGGGCGAGGTCTCCGAGGTGATCATGGGCCAGATCCTGGCCGCGGGCGCCGGCCAGAACCCGGCCCGGCAGGCCTCCATCGGCGCCGGCATCCCCGTCGACGCGCCGGCCTGGGGGATGAACCAGCTGTGCGGCTCGGGCCTGCGCGCGGTTGCGCTCGGCGCCCAGCAGATCGAGCTCGGCTCCTCCAAGGTCGTCGTCGCCGGCGGCATGGAGAGCATGAGCCAGGCGCCGCACTGCTCGCACCTGCGCGACGGCACCAAGATGGGCGACGTCAAGTTCATCGACACGATGATCAAGGACGGCCTGTGGGACGCCTTCAACGGCTACCACATGGGCAACACGGCCGAGAACGTCGCCCGCCAGTGGCAGATCACGCGCGAGGAGCAGGACCGCTTCGCGGTGGCCTCCCAGAACAAGGCCGAGGCGGCCAGGAAGGCCGGCAAGTTCAAGGACGAGATCACCCCCGTCGTCATCAAGACGCGCAAGGGCGAGACGGTGTTTGCGGACGACGAGTACATCAAGGACGGCGTCACGCTTGAGTCGATCGCCAAGCTCAGGCCCGCCTTCGACAAGGAAGGCACGGTGACGGCCGCCAACGCCAGCGGCATCAACGATGGGGCGGCCGCGGTCGTCCTTATGACGCTGGAGGAGGCCAAGCGGAGGGGCATCATGCCGCTCGCCCGCATCGTCTCCTGGGCGCACGCCGGCGTCGACCCCTCGATCATGGGCACGGGACCCATCCCCGCCTCCAAGAAGGCGCTCGAGAAGGCCGGCTGGACCGTCAAGGACCTCGACCTGATCGAGGCCAACGAGGCGTTCGCGGCCCAGGCTTGCGCCGTCAACAAGGGGCTCGGCTGGGACACCGAGAAGGTCAACGTCAACGGCGGTGCGATCGCCATCGGCCATCCGATCGGGGCCTCGGGCGCGCGCGTGCTCAACACGCTGCTGTTCGAGATGCAGCGCCGCAAAGCGAAAAAGGGGCTCGCCACGCTCTGCATCGGCGGCGGCATGGGCGTCGCCATGTGCGTCGAGCGCGACTGACAAATTTCGAGGTTTGCGATTTAACATCGTCCCCGGCCGGCATATCCCCGGCCGGGGATTTCTTTTAGGCTGGCCGCACAAGGGTCCAAGACGAGGGTCGGAGAGGAAACCAACATGGGTAGGGTTGCTGTCGTAACCGGCGGTACACGGGGGATCGGGCACGCGATCTCGATCGCGCTCAAGAACAAGGGCTGCCGGGTGGCCGCCACCTATGCCGGCAACGACACCGCCGCGCGCCAGTTCCAGGCCGAGACCGGCATTCCCATCTACAAGTTCGACGTCGCAGACTATGCCGCCTGCCAGGAGGCCGTGACCCGGATCGCCCGCGACCTGGGACCGGTCGAGATCCTCGTCAACAATGCCGGCATCACGCGCGATGTCATGCTGCACCGGATGAAGAGGGAGGACTGGGACGCGGTGATGCACACCAACCTCGACTCGGTCTTCAACATGACGCGCCTCGTCATCGAGGGCATGCGGTCGCGTAGCTTCGGCCGCATCATCAGCATCTCCTCGATCAACGGCCGCAAGGGCCAGATGGGACAGGCCAACTACTCGGCGGCCAAGGCGGGGCTGCTCGGTTTCACCAAGGCCGTGGCGCAGGAGGGCGCAGCGCGCGGCATCACCTGCAACGTCATCGCGCCGGGTTACATCGCCACCGAGATGGTGATGGCGGTGCCCAAGGATATCCTCGACACCAAGATCATCCCGTTCATTCCGGTGGGGCGGCTCGGCACCGCCGAGGAGGTGGCGCGCTGCGTCACGTTCCTCGCCGCTGATGATGCGGGCTTCATCACGGGCGCCTGCCTCGATGCCAACGGCGGGCAATACATGGCTTGATTTCTCCCTCTCCCCGTCGCACTCCGCGATGGGGAGAGGGAAACCACGGAGGGTACCGATGCGCATCATCGATCACGCCAGCCAGGGACGCGAGGAATGGCGGCCGGGCGTGCTCACCCGCATGCACGTCTCAGCCGTCACGGGCTCGGTGCAGCTGTGCGTGTTTCAGCAATGGTGCGACCCCGGCAAGGGCGCGCCGACGCATCTGCACGCGGTCGAGGAGGTGCTGACCGTGCTCGACGGCGAGGCCGAGATGTGGATCGACGAGGAGCGCACGCGTCTCACCGCGGGCCAGTCGATGGTGATCCCGGCGGGCCGCAAGCACGGCTTCCGCAACGTCGGCGAGCGCACGCTGCACGTGCAGGCGACGCTGGCGGCGCCGATCTTCGAGGCCTCCTTCGACGACGCCCGCGAGGTCGTCTCCCGCCGCTGGGTGCCGGGGAGGTAGCAATCCTCGCCGAAGCACTGGGCTGTTCCCGCGTTTGCGGCGCCCCGACGCACATTGCCGTCGACGCGCACGTTGAAGCGCTTCGCTAAGGCGACCGGTCATCGGCTCAAGATCACCTTCGAGCCCGAGCGGGTGCGCTGATGGGCGCTGGACCTGCTTAGTCATCACCGAACAGTGTGCCGGGGCCCGGAGCAGACGCATACCCCGGCGTCTGTTGCCGCCCCTCACCCTAACCCTCTCCCCGCAAGCGGGAAGAGGGGATGCGCGCGAGCGAGGCTAGCTGCGCAGGCGGGTGCGGACGATGCGGGGGAAGTCCTCGCCCTCGCTGCGGGCCTGGGCGGTGGGCTGCGGCACGCGGCTCGTTTCCGACCCAGCAGGCTGCGAGCGGCCGTCGTCGAACGACCACCAGCGACCGCCGCCGGAAGCCACCGGCTGCGGCGCCTGCGGTGCGGTCGACGGCGGCGCGGGCGGCATCGGCGCCGCGCCCTGCGGCGTCGGCGGAGGCGTGCGCGCTAGCACCGGCTGGGGCAGCGTGCCGCCGGCAAACCACGCGTCGATCAGGTCGAGCTCGTCGGCCGAGAGGTTGAGGCCCTGACCGCGGCAGCGCGCCACCACGAAGTTGCGGAAGCGGCCGGCGAACAGGTTGGCGGAGGCGCCCTGCTCGAACCACGGGTCGGCCTCGCTCACCACCTCGAGCACGAAGCGCACGTCGTCGCGGCGCACCGCGAGCCCGCGCTCCTGCGCGCGCTGCGTGATGTTGGCGAGCGTCTGCGCGCCGATCAGGTCGTTGTCGCTGATCTCCTTGGCCATCACCTCGAACAGCAGGCGATACTCGGGCGGAGCCAGCGGCGGGGCCTGGCAGGCCTCCTGGATGCGGGCGATCGACTGCTGAATGGCAGCCGAGCTCGCGGCGGAGGGCACCGGAGCAGGAGGCGGAGGCGCTGCCGCGGCGACCGGCGCTGGAGCTGGAACCGTAGGCGGCGTCGATGCAGCTGCCGGCGCGGCATCGGGAGCGGCGGCAGGGGCCGTGGCGGGCGCAGCCTTGGTCGACTTCGCCGCCGCTTTAGCCGAGCGGCCGCGGGCCGCGGGCGGCGGGGGCGCAGCCGGAGCCTCCGCCGGCGCAGGTGGTGCAACGGCCTGCGGCGCCGGGGGCTGGATCGGGGCTGGGGCCGGCGGTGCGGCGATCGCGGGTGCGGGATCGCGAGCCTCCAGCGCGATCGCCTCGCCCTCGCCACCGTGACGCTTGGGGTCGAAAGCGAGGTAGGGTGCCTCGTCCGTCAGCTTGATCTCGGCGGGCAGCTGCGTGCGCAGCAGCTCGCGGAAGCTGCCGGCTCCAGCCCAGCCGGTGGCGATGGTCTTCTCGTGCCCGAGTGCACGCAGCGCCTTGTCCGCCAGCGCCTCGAGCGGTACCGGGGCCGCGGAAGCGCGCACGCCGGCAACGACCTCGTCCAGGATCGCGCGCCGCACGTCCTCGACCCTGAGAGCGGGAACGGCAGGCGTCGCGGCCTCGGCGGCCGCCGCCTCGACGGGCAGCGCGCCGTTGAGGATCAAGCTGATGAGATCGGATTCGCGCACCTCGCCGTCGCTGATGGCGGTGTAGGGCGCGGCCGTGAAGTCATTGGCGAAGATCACAGTGCGGCGGGCGTGGGCGCGCAGGCGGTGCAGGACGGGCGTGAAGTCGGCATCGCCCGAGAGGATGATGAACTCGTCGAAATAGGTGTCGTGCGTGAGGTAGTCGCGCACGTCCATGACCATGCGGATGTCGGAGGAGTTCTTGAGCTGGGCGGTGAGCGGGGGGCAGTCGACCACCTCGAAGCCGGCGCGCAGGAAATGATGGCGCACGAAGGGGAAGGAGTTCATGTCGGTGGAGTTGTCATGCGCGTTGCGCCGCGGCACGGGATTGCCGTAGCAGCGGTTCATGACGATGCGCCGTCCGCCGTCGCCGAAGGGAGCGTTGGTCGCGGTGATGAGCCGGCCGGTCTCGATCGCGCGCAGCCACACGCTGGCATCCTTGGCGAAGCGCTTGGCGGCTTCCTCGCTCTTGCGCTTCAGCGACAAGTAGATGTTGTCGTAGTCCACGAACACCGCGCTCAGGCACGGCCCGCCAGCTTCCCTGCGCATGTAGACGATCCCCCAGGCTGCCGACTCATTCCTCTGCCTGACATGCAAAATCTGAGTCGCGGGACTGCCGCAAGCACAGGTGTGCCTTGGACGCGCCAGGCGCTGCACAAACCACGGGAAAACAGGGGCTTGGGTGCCGCATGGGCGGATGGCAGGGGCGTGGACGGCTGTCCGTCGAGGGTGGATGTGCGGCGGAAATGCACCGCCTCGCTGTTCAGGGCTCGAAGCCGGGCGGCGCCATCTCGAAGCCGGCAAACTCGAAGCCGGGCGCCACCGTCGCGCCGACGAGCGTCCAGGCGCCGAGGCTAGCCGCCTGCTGCCACGCACCGGCCGGCACCACAGCTTGCGGGCGCTCGCCCGCGGCGAGGTCCGGCCCGAGACGCATCTCGCGCCGGCCGTCTGCGTCGGAGATCGTCAGCGCGAGCGGAGATCCCGCATACCAGTGCCACACCTCGGCGGCGTCGACCCGGTGCCAGCGCGAGATCTCGCCGGCGGCGAGCAGGAAGTAGATGGCGGTGGAGGCGGCGCGGGAGGGATTGCCGTTCGCGTCGACCGTCGCCGCATCGCGGAAGGTCTCGCGGAAGTGGCCGCCCTCCGGATGCGGAGCAAGGCCGAGGACTTCGATCACCTCGACCGCGGTAGGCTCGCTTGCAGGTGAGGCCATGCGCCGATGTGCTCACACCGTGCCGGGATCGGGGCCCGCGCCGGCCTGCGGCTTGGCCGCACTCTGCCGTGCCGCGCGGGCGCCCTCGCGCAGGGCCTCGCTGAAGCGGGTGGCCGCTGTCTGCAGCCGCTCGAGCGTGCCGAGCGCGCGCTCGCCGCGCCGCAGCCGGCGGTCCAGCGCCGCCATGGTGCGCGCCAGGCCCGGATCCTCGTCCTCGAGCCAGACGCGGAACACGCTCGCGTAGGTGAGGCCGAGGCCCGCAACGCGCAGGGCGCCAGCCGAGCCGTCGGTGGCGATACCAGCGGCCTCGAGCATCCAGTGCTGCGAGGACAGGAAGGGTCCGGCGAGCGCGAAGTCCGCCGAGCCCGAGTGATAAATCGATTTGAGCGCGGCCTTGTGGGGCGCGAGCACATCGAAGCGGGTCATGACGACGTCGAACAGGCGATCGCGCGTCTCCTGGCCCTCGGTGCGCTTGGGCGTGCGCTCGAGGACCGCGTCGTCGACGGCGCGCAGCAGCGCGGCGATGATATCGGTCTTGCTCGCAAACAGCCCTCGCAGCTCCGCGAGCGGCAGATCGGCTGCCTCGGCGATGTCGAGCAGGGTGATCTCGGCCCAGCTCTTGGCCGCGGCCTGCTCCAGCGCCGCGGCGAGGATGCGGCCCTTGGGGGTGGTGTGGTCGAGCATGGCGGCCTCCTTTGCTTCTACATTGGGGAAATGGGCAAGGAAATCAACCACTCTCGAGCCGCCGTGTGCCGCCGGGATTTGGCGGCGGGATAGGTTGCACCTAGCATCGGAGCCGATTCGCGTGTCGGCGATGCGAGGCGATCGGTGGCAACGAGAATTTACCTTGCGGGGCCGGAGGTGTTCCTCCCCGATGCGCGCGAGATCGCGGAAGCCAAGAAGGCGATCTGCAGGGCACATGGGCTCGAGGGCGCCTTTCCCGCCGATCCCGAGATCAAGGACACGGAGCGGCTGCCCGCGCCTGAGATCGCCCGGCTGATCGCCGAGAGCAATCTGGCGCTCATGGACGGCTGCGACTGCCTGATCGCCAACCTCACGCCGTTCCGCGGGGTGAGCATGGACACGGGCACGGCCTTCGAGATGGGCTACATGGCGAGCCGCGGACGTGTCGTGCTGGGCTACACGAACGTCGCCGCGCCCTACAAGGACCGCGTCGTGCGCTACTGGGATCGGGGGATCGCCGCGGTCGCCGAGCCCTACTCCGCAGGCAGCGCCATCGAGGACTTCGGCTTTGCCGAGAACCTGATGATCGAGCTCGCGGTGCGCCGGTGCGGAGGGCGCATCGTCGTGTCAGCCGTTGCGCAAGGCGCCGAGCTGCGCGACCTCGCGGGCTTCCAGGCGTGCGTCGCGCAGGCGCGGCAATTGCTCGGATGATCGAGACGCGCATGGGTGCCGGCCTCTTCCCGCGCGCGCCCTGACGGGCACTCGCGGCGCCGGCATGACGTCAATTGTCGGTCTCGTCCATGGCCGCGGGCGTCATTCCGCGTAGGCCGGAACCTAGGACACCGTGCCGGTGGATGATCGAGGCGCGACAGCGTCCGGCCCCCGAAAGGCCGCAAAGAAACCATTGACATTCCCTGCCGAGGGCCTAGCTAAACGGCCGGCATGAACACGGCATCACAGCGCGACTTCCTGAAGTCCACCGACGCGCGCGTGCTGGAGGCGCAGACTCCCAGCAGCGACCATCTCGTCGTCGGCAAGGAGCGGCCGCTGCGGCTCGACAGCGACAGGATGCTGTCGCCCTACCAGATCGCCTACAAGACCTACGGCACCCTCAACGCCGACAAGTCGAACGCCATCCTGGTGGAGCACGCGCTGACCGGCGACCAGTACGTCGCAAGCCCTCATCCCGTGACCGGCAAGCCCGGCTGGTGGGAGACGATGGTGGGCCCCGGCAAGCCCATCGACACCGACCGCTTCTTCGTCATCTGCCCCAATGTGCTCGGCGGCTGCATGGGCTCGACCGGCCCCGCCAGCGTCAACGCCGGCACCGGCAAGCCCTGGGGCATCGACTTTCCCGTCATCACCATCGGCGACATGGTCGACGCGCAGGTGCCGCTGATCGATCACCTCGGCATCGAGCAGCTGTTCTGCGTCGTCGGCGGCTCGATGGGCGGCATGCAGGTGCTCGAGTGGGCCGCGCGCCACGGCGACCGCGTGTTCACGGCCGTGCCGATCGCCACCGCGGCGTGGCACTCCTCCCAGAACATCGCCTTCCACGAGGTCGGCCGACAGGCGGTGATGGCCGATCCCAACTGGGCGCAGGGCCGCTACCTCGATCTCGGCATCGAGCCGCGCAACGGCCTCGCGGTGGCGCGCATGGCCGCCCACATCACCTACCTGTCGGAGGAGGCGCTGCAGAGAAAGTTCGGCCGCTCCCTGCAGGACCTCGCCGCCAAGAGCTTCTCCTTCAACGCCGACTTCCAGGTCGAGAGCTACCTGCGCCACCAGGGCTCCACCTTCGTCGACCGCTTCGATGCCAACAGCTATCTCTACATCACCCGCGCCATCGACTACTTCGATCTCGCGGCCGAGCACGGCGACGTGCTCGCCAACGCCTTCAAGGGCACCAAGACGCGCTTCTGCGTGGTGTCGTTCACCAGTGACTGGCTGTATCCCACGCGCGAGAGCCGCGAGATCGTGCAGGCTTTGAACGCGGTGGCGGCCAACGTCAGCTTCGTCGAGGTCGAGTCCGACAAGGGCCACGATGCCTTCCTGCTCGACGAGCCGGAGCTGTTCGCGACCGTGCGCGGCTTCCTCAATGCGGCGGCCGACAAGCGCGGGCTGAAGCTCGCGGCGGAGCGGCGCTGATGCTCGCCCCCAACCGCGCCGCGGGTCCGCATCGCGTCGACCACCTGCTGATTGCCGAGATGGTGAAGGCGGGCAGCCGCGTGCTCGACGTGGGCTGCGGCGACGGCGCGCTGCTGCAGCTGCTGGCCGACACCAAGAACGTCGACGGGCGCGGCATCGAAGTATCGCGCGAGCGCGTCAACGCCTGCGTGGCGCGCGGGCTTTCGGTGATCCAGGGCGACGCCGACCGCGACCTTGCCGACTATCCCGACGGCGCCTTCGACTACGCGGTGCTGAGCCTCACCATCCAGGCGACGCGGAGCCCCAAGACGGTGCTCGAGCAGCTTCTGCGCATCGGCCGCTACGCCATCGTCTCATTCCCCAACTTCGGGCACTGGCAGGTGCGGGGCGCGCTCTTGCTCACGGGCCGCATGCCCGTCAACGAGAACCTGCCCGAGGCCTGGTACGTGAGCCCCAACGCGCACCTGTGCACCATCAAGGATTTTGCGGACCTGTGCCGCATCGTCAACGCGCGCGTCGAGCAGCAGGTGGCCTTCAATGCCTCGGGCCAGAAGCTCGGCACCTGGCTGCCGCTCACCGTGCACAACCTGATGGGCGAGAAGGCCGTGTTCATGCTGACGCGGCACGGGGCGGCCTGAGCTTTCGCGCTACGAGCGCCGCCCGCCGCGCTCGAGGCTGCCGCCCTGCGCCTCGGCGAGGCGCTTGACGGCGCGCGCAGGGGCGCCTTTGGGGATGGCACCCATCAGCTCCTTGCTCGCCTCCACGATGATGACGCCGGCAAAGTGAGGCCACAGCCGTGCGCCCACGCGCTCGAAGGCGGTCGACCAGCGCACCAGCCACTGGCGATCGATGGGCGGCATGTAGAGGGCGCTCACCCATTCCTGCGGCGTGAACAGCGCGTCCGTCAGGAGCCGCTCGAGCTGGCCGCGGCTGTAGGGGCGGCCGTGGCCGAAGGGCGTGGTGTCGAGCCGGGCCCAGATGCCGCGCCGGTTCGGCACCACGAGCAGCAGGCGCCCCTCGGGCGTGAGCACGCGCCAGATCTCGCGCAGGAGCGCGCGCACGCTCTCGGAGGTCTCCAGGCAATGCACCGCGAGCAGACGGTCGACGGAGGCATCGGCCAGCGGCAGCATGGCCTCCTCGACCATCACCACGTGGCCCTTGCCGTTCGGGGGCCAGGCCAGCGCACCCTGACCCGCCGGCATCAGCGCGCCGAGCCGGGAGGCCTCGCCGCGGAATATGCCGATGTAGGGAACCGCGAAGCCCAGGCCCATCAGCTCGCTGCCCTCGACGCTGCGCCAGCGGGCGCGGATGCGGCTCGTCAGCAGACGACGTACCACGCCGCCGAGCGGGCGGTTGTAGAAGTCGCGCAGGCCGACGACGTCGGGGTGCATGAGCTTTGCCGCTGTCCCGCTGCCCCGGCCCGCATCTCTCATGCAGCAGGCCGGGGTGGTTGAATTCGAACAATCCCCTGTTAGGGTGCTCCCGTCATCCCTAAAGCAATCCAAAGCACGGGCAAATCCCATGGCAAAGCTCGACATCCAACAATTTCCGTGCCTCTCCGACAACTATGGCGTGCTGATCCGCGATGCCGAGGCCGGGGTGACGGCCGCCATCGATGCGCCCGACGCCAGCCAGGTCGCAGCGGCGCTGAAGGAGAAGGGCTGGCGGCTCACGCATATCCTCACCACCCATCACCACGGCGACCACACCGCCGGCAACTTGGCCCTCAAGGCCGACACCAAGTGCACGATCATCGGCCCGCGTGGCGAGGCCGCCAAGGTGCCCGGCATCGACAAGCAGGTCGGCGAAGGCGACACGTTCAAGTTCGGCTCCTTCGAGGTGCGCGTGCTGGATACGCCCGGCCATACCGCCGGCCATATCACCTATTTGATCCCGTCGGCGGGCGTGGCGTTCGTCGGCGACACGCTGTTTGCGATCGGCTGCGGCCGCGTCATCGAGGGCAACGCCCAGATGATGTGGAATTCGCTCCAGAAGCTGATGGCCCTGCCCAAGGAGACGCAGGTCTATTGCGGACACGAGTACACGCAGTCGAATGCGAAGTTCGCGCTGACGATCGAGCCGGAGAATGCGGCGCTCGTGAAGCGCGCCAAGGAGGTCGACCAGCTGCGCGCGGCGGGAAAACCGACGCTGCCGACCAATATCGGCATCGAGCTCGAGACCAACCCGTTCCTGCGACCGAGCGTGCCGGCGATCCAGCAGCGGCTCGGCATGACCGGCAAGCCCGAGTGGCAGATCTTCGGCGAGATCCGCGAGCGGAAGAATAGGGGTTGAGGCGCGTCGTCCGCGCGCTCGCTGGAGACAGTCAGCAATGGCCGAGACCGGCGCCCTGCCGCCCCACATCGCCTTCGACGATTTCCTGAAGGTCGACATCCGCGTCGGGACGATCGTCGCCGCCGAACCGCTGGTGGGAGCGCGGAAGCCCGCCATCAAGCTCGAGATCGACTTCGGGGCAGAGATCGGCCGCAAGAAAAGCTCGGCGCAGATCACGAAGCACTACACGCCCGAGACGCTCGTGGGACGGCAGGTGGCCGCGGTCGTGAACTTCCCGCCGCGCCAGATCGGCAAGATGATGTCGGAGGTGCTGACGCTGGGCTTCCCCGACGCCGACGGCGAGGTGGTGCTGATCATGCCGGAGAGCACAGTACCCAACGGCGGGCGGCTCTACTGAGCGGCGGCGACCGCCGCCGGGCGAGGTGCCGCGCGGAAGAATGCGGCGGTCTGCTCGGCCGGCACGGCCCGGCTGTAGAGGAAGCCCTGGGCCTGCTGGCAGCCCTGCGCGCGCAGCTCGTCGGCCTGGCTGGCATGCTCCACGCCCTCGGCGGTCACGGTGAGACCCAGCCCCTGTCCGAGGCCGAGCAGCGCCCGCACCAGCACCCTCGCCTCCTCCTCGCGGTCCATGTTCTCCACGAAGCTGCGGTCGATCTTGATCTTGTCGACCTTGAAGTTGCGCAGGTGGTAGAGGCTCGAATAGCCGGTGCCGAAGTCGTCGAGCGCCACGTGCACGCCGGCCTCCCGCAGCACGCCGACCACCGCCTGCGCGGTCTCGAGGTCCTGCACGATGGCGGACTCGGTGAGCTCGATCTCGAGCCGCTCCGGGGGAAAGCGCTGCTCTGCCAGGATGCCCAGGATCTGCGCGCCGAGCGTGCGGTCCTTGAGCTGCCGGGGCGAGATGTTGAAGGACAGCCTCACGTGCGGCGGCCAGGCCAGGGCGTCCGTGCAGGCCTGGCGCAACAGCTGGCGGGTGAGATCGCCGGCAAGGCCGCAATGCTCGGCGACCGGCAGAAAGCGGTCGGGCGGCACCTCGCCCAGCTCGGGGTGCGTCCAGCGCGCAAGCGCCTCGAAGGCGACCACCTCGTTGCTGCGCAGATCGACGAGCGGCTGATAGTAGGGCTTGACCGCGCCGGTCTCGAGCGCCGCCAGCAGCCCGCGCTCCAGGCGGTCGCGCTCGCGCAGGTGCGCGTCCATGGCCGGCTCGAAGAAGCGCAGGCGCGAGCCGCCCTCCTCCTTGGCCCGGTAGAGGGCGATATCGGCCTTGCGCAGCAGCTCGTCGGGCAGCATTCCGTCGCGCGGGGCGAGAGCGATGCCGATGCCGACGCCGACCTGATGCCGGGCGGCCCCCGCCGTGACCGGCGCGCGCAGCTCGTCGACAATGCGAAGCGCGATGTTGGCGGCATCCTCGGGGCCCGACACATGGCGGGCTAGAATCGCGAACTCGTCGCCGCCGAACCGCGCCACCAGGTCGCCCTGGCGGACGGCCTGCTGCAGGCGGGCGGCGACGTGGACGAGCACCTCGTCGCCGGTCGCGTGCCCGTAGAGATCGTTCACGGACTTGAAACCGTTGAGATCGAGCAGCATGACGGCATGCGCGCCCTCTTGCCGGGGCGGCGACGCCGCGGCCGCGGCCAGCTCGCGATCGAACTGCCGGCGGTTGGGCAGGCTGGTGAGGTCGTCCAGCATGGCCAGCCTGCGGGCGTGGCGCTCGGCCTCGATGCGGCGCGCCACCTCGCGGCGCTGCACGACGAGGAAGTGGGCGCCCATGCCGAGCAGCCCGAGGCACAGGAGCACGGCTAGTGTCAGGGCCTCATCGAGATCGATGGTGTCCGCGGAGCCGCTGCCGAAGAGATCCCATTCGTAAGCGACGAATGCCGCCACCAGCATGGCCGCCGCCAGCAGGCAGGCGTCCTGGAAGGTGATGGGCCGGCGGAGGATGATCGCCCGTGCGCGGCTAAAGAGATGGGAAACCATTGGCAGGCCCTCGCGAGGAGTCTTGCTCCAAGCCGCCTGACTATTCCGAACGGGTTAGCAAATGCTTTGCGGGCATACAGAAAATCGCCGGGATCAGGCGGGCAGCGCTCACAGCGGCACGCGCATGGTGGCCCTCAAGCCGCCCATGGAGCTGGTGCCCAGGGCAATATCGCCGCCGTGGCTGCGGGCGATGTCGCGGGCGATCGCGAGGCCTAGCCCGGTATTGCCGTTGTCCTGGTTGCGGGCGTGGTCGAGCCTGTAGAAGGGGCGAAACACGTTGTCGCGCTCGGCCAGGGGGATGCCCGGGCCGTCGTCGTCAACCTCGATCCTGAGCCAGGTGTCGTCGGAGGCCGCGCGGATGACGACGATGTCGCCGAAGCGGGCGGCGTTGGTGACGAGATTGGTGACCGCACGCTTGAAGGCCTGCCGCTTCAGCGGCAGCACCAGCTCGTGCTTGGGCTGGCGCATGCGCACCTCGATCGGCGTGCCCAGGTGCTCGGTCTCCTCCTGCACTTCGTCGAGCAGCTCGCCGACGCTGGTGGGCGCCGCCTCCTCCCCGCCGTCGCCCTTGGCGAAGGCCAGGTAGTCCTCGAGCATGTGCTGCATCTCGTTGACGTCGTGGCGCAGCGCCTCGCTCTCGGGGTTGTCCGGGAGCAGGGCGAGCTCGAGCTTGAAGCGGGTGAGCACGGTTCTCAGATCATGGCTCACGCCCGCCAGCATGGTGGTGCGCTGCTCGACGTGGTGGCGGATGCGGTCGCGCATCTCGATGAACGCGAGCGCGGCCTGGCGCACCTCGCGCGCGCCGCGCGGGCGGAAGTCGAGCGGCACGGGCCGACCCTTGCCGAAGGCGTCGGCAGCCTCTGCCAAGCGCAGGATCGGCCGGATCTGGTTCCTCAGGAACAGGATGGCGACGGTCAGCAGCACCACGGACGTGCCCACCATCCACAACAGGAAGATGTGCGAGTTGGAGGCGTACGCCTGCCCGCGCGGAGCGACGAAGCGCAGGATCGCCTGGTCGAGCTTGACGCGGATCTCGACGAGCCGCGACTGCCCCACCGTATCGATCCAGAACGGCTTCTTTACGTTGGCGCGGATCTCGTCGGAGAGCGCGCGGTCGAGCAGGTCGAAGAAGGGCTTGGGCTGGGGCGTCGGCAGGTTGCCGGCCGGCAGCGCCGCCACCGACAATCCGAACCGGTTCTGGGCGATCTCGGCCAGGCGCGCGAAGTCCTGCTTGGAGCCGCCCGCCTCGTAGAGATCGACGATCGCCGCCATGTCGCGGGCCATGCCCTCCGAGAGGCGCCGCGTCACCTGGTTCCAGTGCCGCTCCATGAAGGTGAACGCCACCACGCTTTCGAGCAGCACGATGGGCGCGATGATGATGATGAGGGCGCGGGCGTAGAGGCCCTTGGGTGCCAGCTCCGACAGCGTGCGCACGAGGCGCACCGGCCCCATGCGCCAGAGGCTCCTGTCGCCGAGGAACCGGCGCCAGGCCTCGGGCAAACCACCGGGGCTGCGGGCGAGCATGGGCTCAGGTGCGCCTTCTGCCGTGTCGGCTCTTCAGTCGGTGTGCAGTATATACCCTTTTCCGCGCACGGTTTGCAGGTATACGGGATTGGCCGGATCGCTCTCGATCTTGCGGCGCAGGCGGTTGATCTGCACGTCGATGGCGCGCTCGCTGCCGGTGGAGTCGTCGCCGGCGAGCTCGTGGCGCGCAATGGGCATGCCGGGCCGCTGCGCGAACATGCGCAGCAGATCGCGCTCGCGCTCCGTGAGCTTGATGGTCTCCTCGTTGCGCTTGAGCTCGCCGCGGGCCACCTGGAAGATGAAGTCCCCCATCTTGACCTCGTCGCGCGGGCCCGAGGACCCATGCCCGCGGCGCAGGATATTCTGCAGCCGCAACAGCAGCTCGCGCGGCTCGAAGGGCTTGGCGACATAGTCGTCGACGCCGGCCTCCAGGCCCTCGATGCGCTCCTCGGTCTCGGCCTTGGCGGTGAGCATGCAGATCGGAATGTTGGAGAACGCCTTGAGCTCGCGGGCAAGCGCCAGGCCGCTCTCGCCCGGCATCATGACGTCGAGGATGACAAGATCGAAGGTAAGGCCGCGCATGGCCGCCCGCGCGCTCGCCACGTCGGTTGCAGTGCTGACGCGGTAGCCGCGCTCGAAGAGGTAGCGCGCCAGCAAATCGCGGATGCGCTGATCGTCATCGACAATCAGGATATGCGCAGCGTTGTCGTGCAGCGTGTCCATGCCCCCACCTGCCCTGTTTCAGGTGCATCGCGCGGGCTCCCCCGCGCGCATCACTTGCGGCTTGCGGTTGCCGCCTCGATCGGCTCGGGAAGCAGCGCCTCCACCAGCGCCCGCTCCTCGCGCGTGATCATATTGAACAGGAATGTGGCCGCCACGGCGTCGCTGCCCGCGCCCGCCTGGGCCAGCGCCTGCGCCACGCGCCGCGACTGCAGGCTGTCCAGGCGGCTTGCCAGGCCCGCACCCTTCTCGGTCGCAAACAGAAGGCGCTGGCGTCGGTCCCGCTCGCCAGCCTTCTGCACGATCCATCCCTGATCCACAAGCTCCTTGAGCACGCGGGCGAGCGACTGCTTGGTGATCTTGAGGATCTCGAGCAGGTCGGCGACCCGCAGCGCGGGATGGCGGTGGACGAAATGCAGCACGCGGTGATGGGCGCGGCCGAGGCCGAACTCGGCGAGCACCGCGTCGGCCTCGCTGGTGAAGTCGCGATAGGCGAAGAACAGGAGCTCGACGAACGTGATGAGATGGGGGTCGGGGCTTGCGGCGGGCGACCTGCCTGAGCTTTGACCAGCAGGCGCTCGATGCCTGCTCAGGAGCGGCGTAGTTATGTCAGCCATGTTGACTTATTTGACCCCGATTGTTAGGTCTGGCAAGACATTTTACGGGCATGGGTGTCCCTGGAACGGTTCGGGCGCCCGGGCGCCTATGCGCTTGATAAGCCCGCAAATTGGGCAATTTGCCGACCACCGTCAGAGGATTGGGCCAGCCTCGCGGCTCGCTCCGCCCCGTCAGCGGCTCGGCAGCAAGACCCGGAGGACCCACGGCAAATGGCAGACACCGCCCCCTATCACGATCGCGACGGCTTCATCTGGTACGACGGCAAGCTCGTACCCTGGCGCGAGGCCAACCTGCACGTGCTGAGCCACGGCCTGCACTATGCGAGCGCGGTGTTCGAGGGCGAGCGGGCCTACGGGGGCGAGATCTTCGAGCTCACCCAGCACAGCCAGCGGCTCTACGAGGGCGCCAAGACGCTGGACTTCACCATCCCCTACAGCGTCGCCGAGATCGACAAGGCCTGCCGCGAGACGGTCAAGGCCAACAAGCTCACCGACTGCTACGTGCGCCCCATCGCCTGGCGCGGAAGCGAGATGATGGGGGTCTCGGCGCAGGCGACCAAGATCCACCTGGCCATCTCCGCCTGGGACTGGGGCTCCTACTTCCCGATGGAGCAGCGGCTCAAGGGCCTGCGCATCACCATCGCCCAGTACAGGAGGCCCGATCCCGCCACGGCGCCCGCCAAGACCAAGGCCGCCGGCCTCTACATGATCTGCACGCTCGAGAAGCATCGCGCCGAGCGCATGGGGTACTCCGACGCGCTGATGTACGACTGGCGCGGCCACGTGGCCGAGTGCACGGGCGCCAACATCTTCTTCGTCAAGGACGGCGTGCTCAATTCGCCGACACCCGACTGCTTCCTCGACGGCATCACGCGCCGCACCGTGATCGGGCTCGCCAAGAAGCGCGGCATGAAGGTCGTGGACCGCACCATTATGCCCGACGAGCTCGGCTCGTTCTCGGAGTGCTTCCTGGTCGGCACCGCCGCCGAGGTCACGCCGATCTCGGAGATCGGCGAGCACAAGTACACGCCCGGCAAGATCTGCGAGACGCTGATCAACGACTACAGCGCGGCCGTGCAGCCCAAGAAGGTCGCCGCGGAGTAGCGGTTACGATTGTTCGTCATGCCGGCGCCGCGAGTGCCCGCCGGGGCGCTCGCGGGAACAGGCCGGCACCCATGCGCGTCTCGATAATCTTTCGTATCGCTGTACCAGGTCCCGGCCTCCGCCGGGATGACGGCCTTTCGCGTCAGGCGGCGCCGCGGGGGCCGGTGTCGTCCTCATCGCTGCCGAGCGGGGGCAGCTCCTCGACCTCGTCACCCGCTTCGAGCGGCAGCTCGTCGGGCATCAGCGCGGCAGCGTCCGTCGGCTCGGGCACCATGAAATCGGGCGGGAGGTTGCTGTCGAGCAGGCCCGAGCCCTTGAGCTCGGCGAGACCCGGCAGGTCCTTAATGGCGTCGAGCCCGAAGTGGTCGAGGAACTCCTCGGTCGTGCCGTAGGTGATGGGGCGGCCCGGCGCACGGCGGCGGCCGCGCGGGCGCACCCAGCCGATCTCCATCAGCACGTCGAGCGTGCCGGCGGAGGCGGCAACGCCGCGGATCTCTTCGATCTCGGCGCGCGTCACGGGCTGGTGGTAGGCGATGATGGCGAGCGTCTCCATGGCGGCCTTGGACAAGCGCCGCTGCTCGGTGGCGTGACGCTCGAGCAGGTAGGAGAGGTCCTCGGCCGTGCGGAACGCCCACTTGCCCGCAACCTTGACGAGGTTGATGCCGCGCGAGGCGTAGAAGCCCTGCAGCTCGGTCAGCAGCGCGGCGACGTCGTCGTCGGACTTCAGGTGCGTGCGCAGGTACTGCTCGGCCAGCGGCTCGGAGGCGGCAAACAGCAGCGCCTCGAGAATGCGCAATTGGTCACGGCGGTCGGCGGAAGGGAGCTGGGCAATGTTGGACGGCAGCCCGCGCCAGCCCTCGTGGGCGAGGGCCTCGCTGGCCTCCGCGGCGGGCGCGGCTTGCGGCTCGACAGCGTCGGGCTCGGGCTCTTGTCTGTTCGGCACGACCGTGAGCTTCGGCGGAACCATTCCTGTCCCCTTCTTATTCTGCAGGCTTGTCCTCCGACGCAACTGACTGGACTGGTTACTGAGGCATCGAGCCCGGGACGATCTCAGCCGACCCGCTGCCACTCGGCGCCCGCCTCGCGCTTGCGCATGTAGATGGGCGCGAACGGCTCGGCTTGCGAGATCTCCACCATGCCCTCGCGCGCCATCTCGAGCGCGGCCCCGAACGAGCTTGCGACCGCCGTGCGGGCAACATCGGGGTTGTCCCGATACTGCTCGAGATACTTCTCGAGCTCCATCCACTCCCCGGTCAGCTGGCCGACGATGGCCTCCAGCCGCTGCCGCGCATCCTTGATCGACCAAACCGTTCGCCGCGGCACGACGTGCACGCGCTTGACGGTGCGGCGCCGCTGATCGGCATAGGCCTTGAGCAGGTCGAAGATCACGCCGGTATATTGCCGCACGCGGATGGTGCGCACGCCCTCCGGCATGCCGCGCGCAAACACGTCGCGGCCGAGCCGCTTGCGGGTCATGAGGGCGGCAGCCGCATTGCGCATGGCCTCGAGCCGCTTCAGGCGGAAGGCGAGGCGCGCGGCGAGCTCGTCGCCCGACGGGCTGTCGTCGGTGCCGGTCTCCTTCGGCAGCAGCAGCTTCGACTTCAGGAACGCGAGCCACGCCGCCATCACGAGATAGTCGGCGGCAAGCTCGAGCCGCAGCTTGCGCGCCTCGGCGATGAACAGGAGGTACTGGTCGGCGAGCGCCAGGATCGAGATCTTGGCGAGATCGACCTTCTGCGTGCGTGCCAGCGCCAGCAGCACATCGAGCGGCCCCTCGAAGCCGTCGAGGCTGACGATCAGGGCCTCGGGCGTGCCGACGGCGTCCTCGGCAGCTTCCCAGGCCTCGAAGTCGGCCGCACCCTCCGGCAGAGGATCGGGCACGGGATCGGCGCCTGCATCGGAGTCGGGCAGCTCCACCGCGCTGTTGCTGGCATCGGCCATGCGGCGTCCCTGGTGTGGATAACCTGTGAATCAGTCACACCGAGATTACACTGATTCAGGTGCGGCTGCGCAAAACCTCGGCGAGCTGCGCCTCCGCCTCGGCGACCGCGAACGGCTCCCGGCGCTTCAATACAGCGCGCGCGCGCTCGAAGCGAGCCAAAGGTTGGGCCCCAAGCTCGGGTGCGACGCCAGCGACGGCTTCGCTTTCGGCGAGGCCGCCGTTGCAGGCAAGCACCACGTCGGAGCCCGCAGCCAGCACGGCGCTCGCATTGTCCGCTGCCGTGCCCGACAGTGCCTTCATGCCGATGTCGTCGTTCATCAGTAGGCCGTCGAAGCCGATGCTGCCGCGGATCACCTCCTGCGTCACGCGCCGGGACGTGCTCGCGGGCGCATCCTTGTCGCAGGCGGTGAAGACGACGTGCGCGGTCATTGCCGCGGGCAGGTGACGCAGCGCGCGGAACGGCGCGAAATCCGTGACCTCGAGCTCGGCGCGCGTGGCATCGACGACCGGCAGCGCGTGGTGGCTGTCGGCCGTGGCGCGGCCGTGACCCGGCAGGTGCTTCATGACAGGCAGCACGCCGCCCTGCATCAACCCTTCGGCCACAGCGCCGCCCAGCACCGCCACGCGGTCCGGGGTCGCGGCGAAGGCGCGGTCGCCGATCACGTCGTGGCTGCCGGGGGCCGGCACATCGAGCAGCGGCGCGCAGTTGGTGTTGATGCCGACGGCGCGCAGGTCGGCGGCGGTGAGCCGCGCCGCGGCCCGCGCAGCTGTGGCCGCTCGGTCGAGATCGCCGCCGCAGGCGTTGTCATAGGCGCAGGCAGGAGGCAGCGCGCGCCAGTGCGGAGGCCTGAGGCGCCGCACGCGCCCTCCCTCCTGATCGATGAGGACGAGGATCTCGTCGCCGACGGCGGCTGCGGCCGACGCCGTCAGCCGGCGCACCTGATCGGGCGCCGCGACGTTGCGCGCGAACAGTATGACACCGCACGGGCGCGCGGAGCGCAGGAACGAGATTTCCTCGGGAGCAAGCTCCAGCCCCGCCAGCCCAATGATGAACGCCGACAGCATGCGCGGGTGCTCGCGGGACGTGGGGAATCGTCTCAGTACTGCGTGACCCAGCAGTCCTTGTAGCCCGCAGCCTTGAGCTTGCTGCAGATGTTGGACGCCGCTTCACGCGAGCCGGGCGGTCCCACGACCAGGCGGTACATGGTGCCGAGGCCCCGTGCGCTCTGGTCCGATTCCTGCACATCCGGCGTCTTGCTGGCGAGCACGTCGCCATACTTCTCCTGCATGTCGGCGAAGGTCTTGAGCGCATCCATGCGCGACTTCTTCGACGACAGCACGGCGACGTAGCCGCTGCCCGTGGCCGCGGTGGCAGCAGCAGCCGGTGCGACCGAGGCCGTCTTGGTCTTCGGGACAGGCGCCTTGGCAGCGGGCTCGGCCGCGGGTGCAGCCGGCGCGGCCTTGCGGACCGGCGGCGCAACGGTCTCCGGTGCGGCAGATGCCACCCTCACGGCGGTCGGCGGCGGCGGCGCGGCCCTCGCCTGCGCTTGGGGCTGAGGCGGCGGCAAGGCGACGCGCGCGGCCGACGGCGGTGCTTGCGGAGCTCCGATGTTCTCGAGCGTCACGCCGGGCACCATGACGATCCCCGGCGGCTTGGCCGGCGCGCTTCCCGTCGTGACCGGCATTGCGCCCTGCGGGGGCGAGTTCGGCGTGATCGGGATGATGCGGACCTTGCGCGGCGCGTTGGGATCGTCGGCGGCTTCCTGCTGGCTCTGCGGCGGCGGCGGCACGCCGATGACGACGCGGCCGGAGGGGTTGGCGCTCTCCTCCTCGCCCAGCCGGTTGAGAAGCTTCTTGTCGGTGTTGGGGAAGCTCTTGCCGTCGGGCACGACCGGCTTGACCTTGTTGGGCCCCGCGTTGCTGGCGGTGATGCGAGGGGCCGGACCGCTGCTGGCAGCGAAGAAGGTCTTGTAGGTGTAGGCCAGCGCGCCGCCGAGGCCGATCGCGCCAACCAGCGCCGCCGCAATCATCATGCCGCGGCGGCCGCGACGCGGCTGCTCCTCCTCCTCGGCCAGGATCTCGTCGTAGTCGGCGTCGTTCTCGCCGTAGCCGTGGGAGGATTCGAAGCGGGCGGGATCGTGCTGGCGGGGCAGCGCCCCGGGGTCGAGGTCGGCGTGATGCTGACCAGGATCGCCCGGCTGGAAGTGAGCGGCCTCGCGCCCCTGATGGAACTGGCTCTGCTCCGCGGGGGGAAACGACGGTGCGGCCGCAGGCATGTAGTTGCCGAGGTCGAAACCACGCGGGTCGGGTTGCGACGGCCAGCGCGGCGTCGTCTGCGGCTGCTGCGCCTGCTGCCCAAAGCTTGGCGCCGCATGGGCCCCCAGGCTCTCGAACGGAAGCGGGCGCCCGGCGGCGGCCTGCGGTGCATAGGCCGGAGCAGGCTCGGGCTCGGGCTGAGCCTGCGGGAAGTAGTAGCCCTGGTTCTGCTGCTGCGCGTGCCCGTCCTGGACCCCGAAGGCCTGCGGCTGGCGCGGTTGGGGCGGATGTCCGTACGCGATCGGCTGCGGCTGTCCGAACGCCGGCTGCGGCGCATAGCCCGGCTGCTGGCCGGCGGCGGGGTGCTGGGCGAATGCGGACTGGGGCGCGTGCTGCGCCTGCGGATCGACGTACTGCGGCGGCCACTGCGGCGCGCTTTGCCCCGTCGGCGGCGCCGTGAACGGGGCGTCGGGCAGTGGCTGTCTAGCTTGCGCCTGCGCTCGCGCCCCCGAGAAAATCGGACCGTTCCGAGACATGTCGGAGTCCTTTATAGTTTTGCCCCGTTTGCACCCCGTCGAATCGCGACTTTATCGCATCTCCTCCGGAGCGTGTACGCCAATAATCGCCAAGCCCGATGCCAAAACCTGTGCATTGGCACGGACCAGGGCGAGGCGTGAGGCGGTTAGAGTCCCTTCAGTCGGTTGGATAAAGCGCAAATGTGGCAATTCATTGCCTTTGGTCCATTGGGCGTGAAAAGTTGAAGCCAAATCATAGAGATAGAAAGCAAGGCGATGCGGCTCGTGGGCTCGCGCCGCGCCCTCGACGACGTTTGGGAAGGCGGCGAGCTTCTTGATGAGATCGATCTCGCCCGGGTCCGTCAGCAGACCAAGATCGGCGTTCAGAACCTCCGGCGCCTCGGGCGTGAGATCGGGTAAGGCCTCGCGCACGTTGCGGAACACTGACCAGGCCCGCGCGTGGGCGTACTGCACGTAGAAGACCGGATTGTCCTTCGACTGCTCCAGCACCTTGGCGAGGTCGAAGTCGAGCGGCGCATCGTTCTTGCGATAGAGCATCATGAAGCGCACGGGGTCGCGGCCGACCTCGTCGACCACCTCGCGCAAGGTCACGAAGGCGCCGGAGCGCTTGGACATGCGCACCGGCTGGCCGGCGCGAGTGAGCTTGACGAGCTGGCACACCTTGATGTCGAGGTCGACCTTGCCGTCCGACAGCGCCGCCACCGCCGCCTTGACGCGCGTGAGGTAGCCGGCGTGATCGGCGCCGAACATGTTGATCAGGTGCTTGAAGCCCCGGGCCAGCTTGTTGTGGTGATAGGCCATGTCGGCGGCAAAATAGGTGTAGCTGCCATCCGACTTCATCAACGCGCGGTCGACATCGTCGCCGAACGCGGTCGAGCGGAACAGCGTCTGCTCGCGATCCTCCCATTCCGCGTCGTCGTGGCCCTTGGGCTTCTCGAGCCGCCCCTGGAAGACGAGGCCTTTCCTGCGCAGCTCCTCGATGGTCTCGGCCACCTCGTCCCTGCCGGCCGTGAGCGTGCGCTCCGAGAAGAACACGTCGTGGCGAATGTCGAGGGCTGCAAGATCGTCTTTGATCAACACCATCATCGCCGCCACGGCGGCGTCGCGCACGAGCGGCAGCCACTGCGCCTCCGGAAGATCGAGCAGGGCGCGACCATGCTCGTCCGCGAGGGCCTTGCCGACGGGCTTGAGATAGTCGCCGGGATAGAGGCCGGCCGGGATCTCGCCGATGGCCTCGCCCAGCGCCTCGCGGTAGCGCAGATACGCCGAGCGCGCCAGCGTGTCGACCTGCCCGCCGGCGTCGTTGACGTAGTACTCGCGGGTCACGTCGTAGCCGGTGAACTGCAGGAGGTTGCACAGGGCATCGCCGAAGGCAGCGCCGCGCCCGTGGCCGACGTGCAGGGGCCCCGTCGGGTTGACCGACACGTACTCCACGTTGACGCGCTCGCTCCGGCCGAGATCGCTGCGGCCAAAAGCCGGCCCCTGCGCCAGGATCGCCTTCACGACGCCCTGCCAGAAGCCCGGATGGAAGCTCAGGTTGAGGAAGCCCGGGCCTGCCACCTCCACCTTGGCGATGTCGGCATCGGCGCGGAGCTTTTCGGCCAACTTGTCGGCGATGTCGCGCGGCTTCATGTTGGCCGACTTGGCGAGCACCAGGGCGGCGTTGGAGGCGAGGTCGCCGTGGGAGGCATCGCGCGGCGGCACCACCTCGACGTTGCCGAAGTCGAGCCCCTGGGGCACGGCGCCATCACCCTGCAGCGCACCGAGCGCGGCGAGGATGCGAGCATGCACGAGTGCGTAGACGTTCATCGGCGGACCTGCCTGAGGGGGGTGAGATGGTGAGATTGTGAGTGGTGAGTTTCAGGTCGGCGAGCGAGGCATGGCGCCCCTTCCGCCTCGCAGGGTGGAAACCAACCCTGCTGCGCGCGCCCACCTGACACTCACCATCTCACCACTCACCATCTCACCCGTTTGCGCGGGAGCTATCGCAAGTCCGGCGTAGCGTCAAACAGGCGCCGGTGCTCCTTCTCGGCGTAGCGGTCGGTCATGCCGGCGACGAAGTCGGCCACCACACCCGCGCGCTCGGGCGTCGGCCGGTCCTGCGTTGTCGCGTGCCACGACGGCGGCATCAGACCGGGCTCGGCCATGTAGCGCTCGAACACCTCGCGCACGATCCGCTCGGCCGCCACCATCACGGCCATCACGCGCGGATGCCGGTAGACGTTGACGAACAGATAGTCTTTGAGGCCCTCGACCTCGGCGCGGCGCTCGAGGGAAAGGTCGACCACGGGCTCGACGGCCTCGCGCACGCCGTCCACGCTCTGGTTCGGCAGGGCTGCGAGCCGCATGCGCGAGGTGCGCACGGCATCGTCGATCAGCGAGGAGATGATGCGACGGTTGATCTCGTAGATGACGCGCTGGGTCTCGACGCCCGCCGCCAGCGCCTGGCGCACGAGCGGGCCGGCCAGCGGCACGTCGGCAAGAGCATCGAGGCTGATGAGGCGGGCTCTGAGCCCGTCGTCGAGGTCGTGGCTCGAGTAGGCGATGTCGTCGGCGATGGCCGCGGCCTGCGCCTCTGCGGGCGCGAAGCGGGAGAGGTGCAGGCGGTCGGCAACGCCGGCCTCGGCGACGGCCCGGCGCAGCACAGCCTCGCCGCTGGTGCGGCCGGTGAGCGGTCCGTTGTGCTTGGCGAGGCCCTCCAGCGTCTCGTAGGTGAGGTTGAGGCCGTCGAAGCCCGCGTACTTGCGCTCGAGCCGCGTCACCACCTTGAAGCTCTGGGCGTTGTGGTCGAAGCCGCCGTAGGGCGCCATGACGGCAGCCAGGGCGCGCTCGCCCGCGTGGCCGTAGGGCGGGTGGCCGAGATCGTGGGCCAGCGCCAGGGCCTCGGCGAGGTCCTGGTCGAGGCCGAGCATGCGGGAGATGGCGCGGGCGATCTGCGCCACCTCGAGGGAGTGGGTGAGGCGCGTGCGGTAGTGGTCGCCCTCGTGGAACACGAACACCTGGGTCTTGTAGGTCAGGCGGCGGAAGGCCGTGGCGTGCACGATGCGGTCGCGGTCGCGCTGGAAGGGGGTGCGCATGGGGCAGGGGGGCTCGGGGTGCACGCGGCCGGCGGTGTCCTCGGCCCGCGTTGCCCACGGCGCGAGCTGCAGGGAGCCGGCCCACGCGCCCTGGGCGGGGCCTTGCGCCCCATCAGCCTGCTTCCTGGCGGTTGCTGCCATGCGCCAACCCGAGTTTGAACTAGGGGGCCGGCTATCCTATGTTGTGGGGGAGGAATCGCGGGCCCAGACGCTATCCTACCCCAAGCGGCCTGCGAGCGGACATCAGATGATCGCCAGCGACCAGCGATGACCACGGCATCGACACTCGAGCATCCCGTCAGGCTTTCGGAGCGCGCCGCGCGCCGGATCGCCGAGATCGTGGCGGCAGAGCCAACCACGCCGCTGCTGCGGGTCAGCGTGGAAGGCGGGGGATGCTCGGGCTTCCAGTACAAGTTCGACCTGGTGGCGGCCTCCGAGGCCGATGACCTGGTGATCGAGCGCGCAGGGGCGCGGGTGCTGATCGATCCCGTCTCACTCGAATACCTGGGCGGCTCCGAGATCGATTTCGTCGACGACCTGATCGGCCAGTCCTTCAAGATCCATAACCCCAACGCCACCGCCTCGTGCGGCTGCGGGACGAGCTTCTCGCTCTGAGGGAGTGCGCCGGCGCGCTGCCGCACCGGCGGGCGGAACCATCCGTCGCGATCCGGGTTCTGGCACCATGGAAAGCGTGGCGCAGATGGCCGGAATTGTCAGCAAGGGCGGGGTTGCACGCCTCGAGGCCGACGACAAGCTGACACCCGCCGACTTCGCGGAGATTGCCGAGGAGCTTGGACGCGAGCCTCTGCGCGCGCGCAAGATCGGCTATGTGGCCGCGCGCAAGGCCGACAAGCGCGAGACGGTGGAGACGCGCTGGAACGGCAAGGAGACGACCAACACCGCCAAGCCCGGCGACTACATCGTCACCAACCTGACGCCGCAGCGCCAGCCCCTGCACGATGCCGCGGGCGAGCTCAACGTCTACGTCATCTCCGCGGCCCGCTTTCCCGAGCTCTACGAGGCGACGGGCGAGGATAGTGCGCTGGGGCCCGTCTACAGCGCCAAGAGCATCGTGTCGGCGCTGCCGTTGCCAGGCGGCTTCGACATCATGGCGCCGTGGGGCGAGCGGCAGACGGGCTCGGGCGGCTATCTCCTCATGAACGGCGAGGAGGTCTACGGCGCCGGCACCGATGCGTTCGAGAAGACCTACGAGGTCGTCGGCTGACAGCCGTCGCTGGGCGGTCGCTCTCCGTCACTGGCTGTCATTCTGGCGGGGCGACGATGACGGCGTCGCGAGGCCGCGCGAAGATCCAGGCCAGATGCTCGGCCGACAGCACGGACTGCACGCGCTCGCAGAAGGCGATCACGTCGCCGGCCTTGCCCTCACCCGCCGCGGCAGCGGCCTTCTCCCAATCGCTTGCGAGCAGGCGGTCGAGCTCAGCGGCGGCGAGCTCGTAGCAGGAGGCGTTGCGGTCGTCCTGGTCCATGAAGGAGCGCGCGCTCGCGAACGCCAGCAGGCTCGAGGCCATGGTGCCGAGGCCCAGCTGCCAGCGCCCCGACTCCGGGATCACCAGCCATCGCAGCCAATTCGAGACGTAGGGGATCGAGAAGCCGACCTCAGCCGCAAAGCTGGCGAGCCCGATGAGGGCCAGCAGGATCGAGACGCCCGTCAGCAGATAGGCAAGCATCTTGTAGGGGGTGGCCGAGCCCGTGGCTTGGCGGTGTTGGCCACCGCGCTTCTTGTAGTAGCCGAGCTGCCAGTCGAGGTGGGCGTCCCGGAAGCAGGCGAGTGCGGCGGGAAGCTTCGCGCCGGCAACGCCGGCCTGCATGATGGCGCGGAACACATCGGCGCGCAGGGCCTCGGCCTCGGCGCGCGCGCGCATCCAGCGCCCGAGCGACCGCCGCCAGCTGATCCAGATCATGGCCAGCACGGTGAGGACCAGAGCCAGCGCTTGCAGCGCCGCGATCACCTTGCGCGGCAGGCCGTCGATCCACGCGCCGAGCGGCAGCAGGGCGAGGGCGCCGACGAGGGCGCCGATCAGCATGCACCAGAGCGAGAAGCGGCCGACGCGGCGGTAGGCGCGCTGCTCCCTGATGGCGATCGCGTCGGCGGCGTCGAACGCGGCGAGCTTGCCCACGACGGCGGGCGCGGCGAGGAGCAGGTGGACAGGCGCGTCCGCGGGCTTGCCGCGACGATGCAGATCGAGCGCCAGGCGCAGGTCGGACGTCGTGCTGCGGTCGTCGGGCATCGGCGCTTCAGGGCCAAATCGCTGCCGCCACCCCAGCGCAGCAGCCATCCCTGCATACGCGCCATTCGGGGGGAAATCGAGGCTGGAGCGCTGTCGCGTCGGCATACGCGGCTCGGGCGTGCCTTGGCGGTAACTGTGTCCGCGCTTATCCCCGGCGGTTGCCGCCGTGGCATACTGCGTCCACCTCGGCTCGCGAGGCTGCCACTCGAGGGGCGGTCTCAT
>JBGGME010000404.1:0-12378 GCA_041288195.1 Hyphomicrobiaceae bacterium | reverse complement strand
CACTCATTTGTTTGACGCTCATGGCACGCAAGGATCAACTCTCGAATATCGACGTCTCTAGGGATCAGGCTTCAACGGCGACGGCGTAGGGATCGGCAACGCCGATGCGCCCCAGCAGCTCCGTCTCGAGCCCCTCCATCTCGGCTGCAGCAGCATCGGTATCGTGGTCGTAGCCAATGAGATGCAGCACACCGTGCACAACCAGGTGGCGCAGATGATGGCCGGGATCGATGCCGCGCTCCGCCGCCTCCCCCCGCACGGTCTCGGCTGCCAGCACGACGTCGCCGAGGTAGACGCGGGCCTCCTCGAACGCGCCGGGCGGGCGCTGGAAGGGAAACGACAGCACGTTGGTGGCGGCATCCTTGCCGCGGTGCGCGCAATTGAGCCTGCGCACGATTGCGTCGCTGGCGAGCACGATGCTGGCCTCGCTGCCCGGTGCAAGCCCGAGCCTCGGGTCGCGCCCCAGCGCCCTCCCCACCTCGTCGACGGCGTCCTGCAGCGGGCCGAACCCGCTCCAGTCGCCTTCCTCCTCGACGATGGTGAGGGACAGCCGTTCGGGAGGCTCGGCTTCGACCGGCTCGTCGGCCTGCACGGGGAGGCCGCCCAATCTGTCGCTTGGAACGCTCATGGGCGCGGCGGATCCTGCGGGGCCTTGTCGTAGGCCTCCACGATCCGCGCCACCAGGTCGCGGCGCACGACGTCGCCCGACGTGAAGCGGACGGTCTCGATCCCGCGCACGCCCTCGAGCAGGCCCACGGCCTGCTCCAGCCCCGAGCGCTGGCCGGTGGGAAGGTCGATCTGGCTCGGATCGCCCGTCACCACCATCTTGGAGCCCTCGCCGATGCGGGTGAGGAACATCTTCATCTGCATGCTGGTGGTGTTCTGCGCCTCGTCCAGGATCACGAAGGAATGCGCCAGCGTGCGCCCGCGCATGAAGGCGAGCGGGGCGATCTCGATCACGCCGGTCTCGAGGTCGCGCTCCACCTTGGCCTGAGGCAGCACGTCGTAGAGGGCGTCGTAGAGCGGCCGCAGGTACGGGTCGACCTTCTCGCGCAGGTCGCCTGGCAGGAAGCCCAGCCGCTCGCCCGCCTCCACCGCCGGCCGCGACAGCACGATGCGGTCCACCATGCCCCGCTCCAGGCACTGCGCCGCGAAGGCGACGGCGAGGTAGGTCTTGCCCGTGCCCGCGGGGCCCAGGCCGAACACGAGATCGACCCGCTCCAGGGCCTGGATGTAGAGGCTCTGATTGGGCGTGCGCGCCGTGACCACGCGGCGGCGCGTGCGGATCTGGGCGAGCCCGTCGCCGCGCGCGGCATCGTCGGTGGCATGGCGCAAGACGCCGTCGACGTCGCCGGGTCCGATGTCCTCGCCCTGCCGGATGCGGGCGTAGAGCTTCTCCAGCACATCGCGCGCCGTCTCGACGGCGCCGGTCGCTCCGGTCAGCGTCACGACGTTGCCGTGCGCCTGCGCCTCGATGCCGAGCCGCTCCTCCAGGAGCGCCAGATGTCCATCGTATTCGCCGAGCAGCCGGTTCAGATGCCGGTTGTCCTCGAAAGGAACCACCAGGCGCCCCTGCGCCGCTCTCACCTGCTTGCCCAGGCCCGTGGCTGCGGGCCCGCGAACGCCAGTCAAGTAGCCGGCCTCCTCGTGTAACAGGCTTCCCTGCGACTCTCCTGCATAAGCCTAGCACAAACACAAGACTGCAACATCATGGCGAAACCTGATCGGCCCTGCGCACCGTTCCCGCCAGGCTGTTGGCGCGGACGGCCTCGATCGCAACCTCGACGACCCGCCCAATGAGCGAGGAATCCGCTTCGGCATGAACGGCTTGCAGGTAGGGCGAGCGCCCGACGAGCTGCCCGGGATACCGGCCCGCCCGCTCGAACAGGACCGGCATGACCCGCCCCACGCAGTTTGAATTGAACGACGTTTGTTGCCGCGCGAGCAGATCTTGCAGCCGGTGCAGCCGCTCGGTCTTGACCTCGTCGGCGAGCTGCCCGGCCATGGTCGCGGCCGGCGTGCCGGGGCGCGGGCTGTACTTGAACGAGTACGCCTGCGCGAATCCCACCCGCTCCACCATCTCCAGTGTGGCCCCGAACTCGGCGTCCGTCTCGCCGGGAAAGCCGACGATGATGTCCGTCGACAACGCCAGGTCCGGACGCGCTGCCCGGATGCGCGCGACCAACCGCAGATAGTCGTCCGCCGTGTGCTTGCGGTTCATGGCCGCGAGGATGCGGTCGGCGCCGGCCTGGAACGGCAGGTGCAGGTAGGGCATCAGCTTGCGCTGCCGCCCGTGCGCGTCGATCAGGTCGTCGCTCATGTCGTGCGGGTGGCTGGTCGTGTAGCGGATGCGCTCGATGCCGCCGATCTCAGCCAACCGGTCGATCAGCCGCGCCAGCGGCCATGGCCGACCGTTGGGGCCGAGCCCGTGGTAGGCGTTGACGTTCTGCCCCAGCAGCGTGATCTCGCGCACGCCGCGGTCGGCCAGGCGGCGCGCCTCGGCCTCGATATCGGCAACGGTGCGCGAGAACTCCGCGCCTCGCGTATAGGGCACGACGCAGAACGTGCAGAACTTGTCGCAACCCTCCTGCACCGTCAGAAACGCCGTCACCGCCCTCGGCCCGGCGCGCTCGGGCAGGCGGGCGAACTTGTCCTCCTCGGGAAACCCCGTCTCGACGATGCGCTGGCCGGCACTGGCGCGTGCAACCAGCTCGCCCAGCCGATGATAGCTCTGCGGCCCCACCACCAGGTCCACCGCCGACGCGCGTCGCAGGATCTCGGCGCCCTCGGCCTGGGCGACGCAGCCCGCAACCGTGACGATCGTGCCCTTGCCCGCCCGCGCCCGCTCCGCCTTCACCTCGCGGACGCGCCCCAGATCGGAATAGACCTTCTCGGCCGCCTTCTCGCGGATATGGCAGGTGTTGAGGACGATGACGTCGGCATCCTCGGCCGCATCCGTGGCGGCGAAGCCGTCGCCAGCCAGCAGCTCGGTCATGCGCTCGGAATCGTAGACGTTCATCTGGCAACCGAACGTCTTGACGAAGATCTTGCGCGGCCCGGTCATTTCTGTTTCACGGGCCCTTTCGCCGGGACGCCGTACAGCTCGAGCTTGTGACCGACCAGGTCGAATCCCAGCTCGCGGGCCACCCGCTCCTGTATGCGCTCGATCTCCTCGTTGCGGAACTCGATGACCTTGCCGGTCTCCAGGTCGATCAGGTGATCGTGGTGCCGGCGCGCGGTCTCCTCGTAGCGCCCGCGCCCCGCGCCGAAGTTGTGTCGCTCGAGGAACCCGTTCGCCTCGAACAGCTTGATGGTGCGGTAGACGGTCGACAGCGAGATGCGCGGATCGAGCGAGTTGGCGCGCCGGTAGACCTCCTCGACGTCCGGGTGGTCGTTGGCGGTCGAGAGCACGCGGGCGATGATGCGCCGCTGGTCCGTCATGCGCAGCCGCTTCTGCGCGCACAGCTGCTCTATGCGTGTGGGAGCCGGATCTGGCAAAGCGGGCATGGGCGCCAAGGAGCGAGCCGAATCCTGTTGCGATTGCCCGTGGTTATAGGTGACGTGCCGCACCGCCGCAACGCTGGTCATCGCCCCATCGCTCCCGTCCCCGCAATGCGCGCAACCGGCTGAAATTGCGCAAAGACCTGATGCCAAAGGCCGTCTCATGCGCTGCAGAAGGAACCTCGCTGAATGACAGCCCGTGAAATTGATCGAAGCCTCATGGGGCGGCGAGCTGGCCTGCGCGCGCTGCCGAGCGCAACTGCTTCCTGTGAGTGCGCATACTGTGTGCACCAGGGGCAGGTCGGTCTACTACCAGTCCGCCTTTAGGGGTTTCGCCTGAGTGCAGGCGTGTTGCTGCCGAGCAATAGTCTTTATTCAAATAGATTTGTAGGGAGGACTACCATGAAGCGAGTGATCGTTCTCAGCTTCCTGGCGGCATTGGGCGCAGCGCCCGTGCTTGCCCTCAACCCCACGCCGGCGTCGGCCTTCGGCTGGTGCTCCGGTTACGGTGCGCCTCGCGGCGTGATAGCGCCGCGTGCTCGGGTCTACGGCTACACCGCCTACCGAGGCTACCGACCCGTCTACCGATCACGCGTGGTTCGCTCTCGGTACATTCGCCCTGGTGTGCGGCGGCGGTAGCCACAGCAGCCAAGACGAGATGGCGTCCGGAAGTCGAACTTTCGCGGTGCCTGCAGGCAACGCAGCGTGACCGCCCGCGATCGGGCTGGATGACCTTGATGAAGGAGAGCAGGGCATGACTGGAAACCTAGCACGATCAAACCTCGCCATGATCTCAGTCGCGTGCATGCTGGCTACGTGGGGAACTTCGCAAGCATCCGCCCAATCCAATCTCAGAGATCGGGTATCTGCCGCCGTCGAGACGATAGAAGGGGCTTGCGCTGCCGACATCAGCAATTTCTGCGGCAAGGTCACACGCGGCGAGGGCCGCATATTGTCATGCATGCAGGCCTATGACGACCAGTTGAGCCGCAGATGTCAGTTCGCGTTGTATCGCGCGTCGCGTCATCTCGAGGGTGCTCTCAACCGTGTCGAAAAGGTCGCTGACGCGTGCTGGACTGACATTGAGGCGCACTGCGGTGATGCGGACAAGATCGGACAATGCGTGGTGGAGAAGCGCGCCTCTCTGTCCCAGGCGTGCCAGACGGTCGTTGCCAACCTGCGCAAGGCGGTTCAGGGCCTGGCGGCCTTGCGGGGCTTGCCTGTCCACAGCTCCGACAATTCCGAGGTTGGCCAGGTGGTCGAAGTCGCCAAGGCGCCCGACGGCACTGTCCAGTCCATCCAGATCGAAGTTGGCCGCTCGCTCGGCATCAGCCCAAAGGTCGTGACCATCAACGCCGACAAGTTCGAGCAGCTCGCCGATCGCGTCAGACTGCAACTCGGCCGCGAGGAGGTTCAGCGCTTGCCCGAGGCGACTAAGCGCTAGCGCGGCGGTGGCGGCCTGACGCACAACCCATCCGAGCTTGATCGATCCACGCCAGGTCCTGAGCGCGTCGGACCCGAACCGGCATGCCTTGGCACCGCTTGGCGACTACCGCAACGAAGGGTGCCGGACCATGGCGTGGATCTTGATATGGGCAATCGTCGGCGCTGGCGGCGGCCAAGCCGAATTCGGGTCCGAGCAGAAGTGTCTCGCCGCAGTTGCCGCGCTCAAGGAGCAAACAGAGACCAATCGCACACTGTACGCAGTGTGCGTTCCCAAGTAGGCGCAGCGGCACGCGCGTGCCCCGCAGCCGAGCCACGGCGGCGCGCAATGCCTATTGCGCGACTCAACGATCCTTTTGGCTCTCGGGTGAAACCCTGACGGCATTCGTAGATTTACTTGATGCGATGCATCCTGCGACTCTCGGCCAGCGCAACAATCGCTCTCCCCAGGAGAGACACATCGCCCCAATCTACCGCCCCATAGGCGATCGTCGCCAACTCGTCGGCCATAAGTATTAGTCTTAATTCCCGCTTATCGTCCTCACTCCAATTCTTACAATCAGGGTCGATCTTATTAGGTCCTTCTCGCTTCGTGTCCATTGCGTCTCTGCAGAATCCAATCCGGATTGACCCTTGGCAATGCCAACCTAGTGTGCGAATTGCAAATGTTATCATCGACGCAGGCTGAAATGGACGCAATCAGGGGTATTACCCGAGAGGGTATGAGATCAATGCTGATTTTCGGCTGATTTTCGGGCCACCGGAGCCGTTGGACGCCCGATCGACAGCTGCGGATAGCACCATCGCGTGCACTAGCAAGTCGCCCCCGCCCGTATCGGGTTGACTTCCGATTTCTCCGCCACAAGTGCGAGTTCACGATGCCCCGGTAGCTCAAGCAGCCGGAGCATCACCGTGAGAAGCGCGTGCGCGCTCGTTCTCGTATTGACGGGCGTCGGGGTCGCGGTCACATACGTGCCATTCAAGACGGATTCAGACGAGATCCCGCCGCATTTTCTGCAGTACGTCAAGGGTCCGCCTGAAAGCCCCGAGAGCGCGGATGAGGCTGTCGAGGGCTCGCCCGTCTTCCCGGCCCCGATCGTGGTGACCGTTGCACAGCGCCGAGCCTGGCCGGCGGTCCCGCCCGAACCCAGGTCTTCGGTCTCCAAGGACCGCGCGACCATCGGACGCCAGCTGCAGACGGAGCTCAAGCGCGTCGGCTGCTACGACGGTGACCTCAACGGCGCATGGACGAGGTCGACCCGTGAGGCCATGAGGACGTTCCTCGACCGGGTCAACGCCAGACTGCCCATTGACGAGCCCGATGGCGTCCTGCTCGCGCTCGTGCAGGCTTCCAATGGCACGATCTGTGGCGAGCGCTGCCCACCGGGTCAGGGCCTGAGCCACGCCGGGGAATGCTTGCCCAATGCCATCCTCGCGCGGACTACTGGGCCGAAGAGTGGGTTGATCGCCGCAGCATCTCCCGCCGCCAGGGCGACGCCGGCGATCGTCGGTTGGACGACAACGGTCGCAGGGGCGCAACCGATACCGCCGGCAGACGCGCTTCCGACGGAGCCGCTTGCCGCCCCTCCATCGCCCACGGTGGTGGCCTCAACGCCGAGGGTCGCGTCGCCCAGCGCAGCTGAGAAGCGCCGATCACGGCACGCCGAGCGTGAAGGGGATTGGGCGCGAAGTCTGTTCAGGCAGCTGGACAGGATAGGCGTCAACTAGTGCCGGCCGATCCAAGTCCGCGCCCAGCGACTGCTGCCCTCAAAAGTGCGCGCGGTCCAGAACCGGAACGGGTCACTTCTGCGTTGCCGCACACCTGCCGTCCGGCAGCGCCGCACCGGCGGGCGCGATTCGCTCAAAGCGTGAGCGCCAGCGTCAGCGCGTCCTGCGGCGGCGCGGCGACGCGCTCGTAGTACCCCTTGCGGCGCCCCACCTCCGCGAAGCCGAGCCCCTTGTAGAGCGCAATCGCGGGCACATTGTCCGCCGCCACCTCAAGGAACAGCCGGCGGGCCTCGGCCCGCTTGGCGGCACGCGCCAGCGCTTCCACCAGCCGCTTGCCGATGCCGTTGCGCTGGCTCGCCTTGCCGACGCCCAGGGTGAGGATCTCCGCCTCGTCGGCGGCGAGCTGGCCCAGGATGAAGCCTGCGGTCTGCGGCGGCGCGCCGACGCGGGCCAGGAACGCCGTCGAGCCCGGATGGCTCAGCAGGCTCGTGAAGGCGGCGTTGTCCCAGGGCGCGTCGAACAGCCCGGCGTGCAGGCTGGCGAGTTCGGCCGCATGCTCCGGCGAGGCCCACAGGATGCTCACATGCCGATAGTCGATCGCGCTCATGGTGGTGAAACTCGCATCAGGGAGTGGCCTTCCTGCGGCTTGGCGTCGGGCGCCCTCAGATACAGCGGCCGCACGGGATGGACAGGGGTCAAGTCCTCGGCGAGCGCCATCAGGGAACGTGCATCGGGCTGGAGTTCCGTCAGGCACGCCTCGGACTGGCCGCCCGCCTCGGCGATGGCGTCCGCCACGGCCGCAGCGCCTGAGCCCACCACCACGGCGCGCCTGTCGCCGACGAGTGCGCCGGCTTCCGCGTAAGCCAGGAGCAATGGCACTTGTGTTGGCCGCGGGGGCGCTGCGTCGAAGATCTCCAGGTAGACCATGCCGCGGCGCGCGTCGACGGCCACGGCCAGCGGGTGCGCGTCGCGCCCCTGCAACTGCTCGCGGGCGCCCTGCGCCATGACGGCAAGGCTCGTTGCCGTGACCACCGGCAGCCCCGAGGCCAGCGCCAGGCCGCGCGCGGCGGCAACTCCGCCCCGCACCCCCGTGAACGTGCCTGGGCCGACGGTAACGGCGATGCGGCCGAGGTCGGCGAAGGCGAGCCCCGCCTCCTCCATCACCTCGGCGATCATGGGCATGAGGCGCTCGGCATGGCCGCCCGCGCGCGCTTCGAAGCGCGAGGCGACCTGCCATTCACCGCTCGCGCCTTTCCAGCGCACCGCCGCGGACACCGCTCCGAGGCAGGTATCGAAGGCCAGAACATTCATGCCGTGGACCCGCGTTTTGGGCATGAACCCGCTGGCATGACCCTAGTGTGATGATCGAGAAGTCCGCTACATCGCATGAGGCTGGGTTGAGGGGCGGACTTCTCGATCTGAATCACACTAGCACCATGAGTCTTCTAGTGTCCTTCAGATCGCGAAATTCGTTCCTAGCCTGCCGCACACTGCGACGAATTTCGCGATCAGGACACTAGAGTATCTGCGCCATCTCGTCGAAGGCAAAGCGATGGCTGCGCGGTCGCAGGGCCGCCGGGTCGCCGTAACCGACGTTGCACAGGAAGTTCGATTTGACGTCCGTGCCGGCGAAGAACTCCTTGTCCACGCCGGCATTGTCGAAGCCAGACATGGGCCCGACATCGAGGCCGAGCGCCCGCGCCGCGATCATGAAATAGGCACCCTGCAGCGAGCCGTTGCGCAATGCAGCGACCAGCGCCTGGTCCGGCTTGCCGACGTACATGGCGATGTTGTCCTGGCCCTTCGGCGGGTGCTCGAAGAACCTGAGGTCATGGCCGATGATGGCGGTGGCCGGCGCCGCCATGGTCTTGTCCACGTTGCCCGAGCTCAGATGCGGCTTCAGCTTTTCCTTTGCCGCCTTCGACCTCACGTAGATGACGCGCGCCGGCAGGCAGTTGAAAGCGGTCGGGCCCATCTTCATGACATCGACGATCTCCTTCAGCGCGCTTTCGGGAACCTCCCTGGGCAGCCACGCCCTGTTCGTGCGCGCCTCGAGAAACAGCTGCTTCAACACGGTATCGCCAAGTCGCATGACCCATCCTCGCATCTGCAAATGCTCGACAACCAATAGCGAAAACCCCGCTCGTTGCCGAGCGGGGTCATCATTCCTGCGCTCCTGATCGGCCGTCAGACCGGCCGCACCTCCTGCACGTCGGGGCAGAAGTGCTTGAGCAGGTTCTCGATTCCGTGCCGCAGCGTCGCCGTCGAGCTCGGGCAGCCCGAGCAGGCTCCGCGCATGTGCAGGTAGACCACGCCGTCCTTGAAGCCCTGGAAGGTGATATCGCCGCCGTCATTGGCGACCGCCGGCCGCACGCGCGTATCGAGCAGCTCCTTGATGGTCTTGACGGTGTCCTCGTCGGCGGGATCGTACTCCTCGCGCGCGTCCTCGCCTGTGGTCTCGCCGTCGGCGATGACGGGGGCGCCCGACATGTAGTGCTCCATGATGGCGCCGAGGATGGCGGGCTTGATGTGCTGCCACTCATCGGCTTCGCTCTTGGTCACGGAGATGAAGTCGGAGCCGAGGAACACGCCGGTGACGCCGTCGACGCCGAACAGGCGCTGCGCCAGCGGAGAGGTGCCGGCCTCCGCCTTGTCCCTGTAGTCGACGGTGCCGTCGCCCAGCACGGTCTTGCCCGGGATGAACTTCAGGGTCGCGGGGTTCGGCGTCGGCTCGGTCTGGATGAACATGGGGCGGCCTCTCGCGCTCTGATCTGGCTCAGTTTTGAATCATTCTAGTAGATGGGACGGCGCGGGTCAAAATACCAGATTGCCGCCCTCGGGATTGACACCGGCCTCTCGTACCCGGGGCAGAGGTCACGTTGTCTCAGTCATGAAGGTCGTGAGGAAGACGAGGTAGCTCTTGTAGCCCTCGTAAGGGTCGATCTCCTGACTGTCGATATCGAAATCTGCCGCTATCCTCGGCAGATCCTGTTTGAACCTTGCGAACTGAGCCAAGATGCTGGCTGGACCGGGCAGCAACTGGCCGTCTGGCGTCCTATGCAGGTAGTTGCGGACAATGCGCACCACTCGGCCCGGATCGTTGTGATGGGCGAACGGGTCGTTGCCGGCAAGGTCAGAGATGTACGCTGGCATCGCATACGGTTCCGCCACCATGATGCACGCAGTTTTCGTTCGTTGGCGGCGCCCTCCGAACTTGATCGCACCGTGGGTGAGCCCGAGCTCATAGGGCATGTTGAAGCGGGGTAGGTTGTTCTTCCCGAGTTCTACGCGAGAGAGATCGTGGATCGACCGATCGCTCTCCCGGATGAGCCTGCACAGCTTCTCGTGGCGGATGTCGGCGCTATTGTCCTCTTCCAGCGCACAACGCACCTGATAGCCGCTGGCCGTAATCGCGAAGATCAGCGCTTCGAAAGCGGGGCGGTATTCCGCATCGAACGGGCAGTTGATGAAGACGTCGACATTCGTCACTTGGCAGCCGGACGATCGCGATAGTAGGCCCGCACGGCCGCACGTATCCTGGCAGCTCGACCCTTGGGCGGCTCGACGGCAGGCTTGAGTATCTTGATATGCTCGAAGCCCTTGGCTTTCATCTGACCGGCCACCGCTCGCTTCGATGACTTTGCCATTGCGCTGCGATCCAATGCCCTTGTTTCGTCAATTGCTTACGCCAGCGCCTTGATGTCCTCGATCGCCAGATCCCCTGGCACGATCGTGATCGGGATCGCAAACTTGCCGGCCAGGCCAGACGCCAGCCCCGACACCAGCGGACCAGGTCCCGCAGCCTCCTTGGAGGCCCCCAGCACGAGAACGGCCACGTCCTCGTCCTCGTCGATCTGCTTGACGATCTCCTCGAGCTTCTTGCCTTCGCGGATCACCTCTTCGGTCTGAACCGCCTCGTAGCCCTCGTTGTTGAGCTTGCGTCGGAACAGACGGAAGACGGCGCGCGCCTTGTTGGTCTGCTCCTCGAGCTGCGCCTGGCGCACACCTTCCCAGAACTGGTTCTCCGGCTCGATGACGTAGAGCAGCAGTATGTTGCCGCCGGCATGCAAGACGCGGCCTGCAGCATAAAAGAGCGCACCCTCCACCTCGGGCGACTCGTCGACCACCACCATGAGCTTGCGGCCGTGGCCGGGCTCGAATATGCGGCGCTTCTTTGCCATGCCTTATGCTGCCACGAGACGAGGCCAGCAACAATAGACGCCGTTCACTGAGACAGCGGCTCAGACCGCCTCCAGCGGCGCATTGAGGGCCGCGCCCGGCACGATGATGCCGCCGCGGTCGCCGATATCGACGTTGCCGAAGCGCTCTGCATAGACCTTGGGCAGGGGACGCGCTCCGGGCACCGCCAGCCACAACCGCAGCAGATGGCGCCTGCGCTCCGGCTCCGGCCAGTCCTCGAACGCGGTGCGGTCGTGCAGCATGGTGTGGTTGTGCACCCACTGCATGTCGCCGGGCTGGAACGTCATCTGCAAGCTGATCTTGGGGTCCTCGGCCAGCGCATCGAACAGATCGAGCGCCTCGGTCTGCGCGGGCGTCAGCGGCGGCACCTCCGGGAACCTGCGCGCCGACTCGATATAGCGGCGCGCGTAGAGCGCGGAGAGGCGGCCCTCGTACCAGTTGTAGACGGGGATATCGTGCCACGGCTTCTGCCCGGCCGGCACCTCGCCGCGACGGTCGGTGTGCAGCGGCTCGAACAGCAGCGCCAGCAGGTCGGGCCGGCGCTTGCGCATCTCGTTATAGATCGTCATCGAGCTGACCAGCGCCGAGGCCCCGCCCGACTTCGCCGTCTTGAGGCAGAGCAGCCCGACGATGTCGCAGGAGTCGGTGTGATAGGTCTGGCGCTCGTTCGTCTGGTAGACGCGCGCGGTCGGGTCCTTGGTTGCGTTGAGGCCGAGGTCGCGCACGTGTCCCAGCACATGCCCCTTTGCGTTCTGCGAGCGGGCGCTGCCGAAATGGGCGCCGACGCCGAAGTAGGCCGTGGCCGACTCGCGGATCGTCCATCGCTCCACGGGCAGGCCCCGCATCAGCACGAAGCCGCGGCCGTTGATGGCCTCGTCGCAGATCCTGGCGAGCTTCGGCGCCAGCGTCGGCAGCGGGAAGTCGGCTTTCGTGATGCGTGCGATGTCAGCCTCACGGTCCGCGAGCGGCCGCACGGCCCGCTCGATCTCGGCCGCATCCTCGGCGGATAGGGTGTGCACCCACTCCGTGCCCTTGGCCATCTCCGGCCCGTACCACACCGACGGCCCCTCTACCGGAGGGGGCAGGTCCGCAATGCTCCGCACCGCTGCGCCGTCCTGTGCCATGGCGTCCTCCTCACGAGCCGCGGTTCGATCTCCGCCTTGAGTGTGTGGAAATCTAGCGCCATTCCGTTGCTGGTGGAACGGCGACTTTGCCACGCGCTGGTCGTCCCGGCACTTGTTGCACTGCTGTCCGGTTCAAGTGAGTTGCAGGTTCATTTGACCGGGGAGTTTGGCTGGGGGAGGTGGCGGTGCGGCGAGGTCGGTGAAGGCGCGGAAGTGCATTAGGTTGGCGCGCACAAGGCGTGCGAAGGTGAGGATGCTCAGCACGGTGCGCTGGGCGGCGTGTGCCATGCGCAGCAGGAGATAGGCGATGAGCGCGGCGGCGATCTGCGTGCGGATGGCGTTGAGCGTGGTGCCGAGGAAGCGGCGGATCTTGAGGGTCTGT
>JBGGME010000403.1:0-9289 GCA_041288195.1 Hyphomicrobiaceae bacterium | reverse complement strand
CACGACCACCGAGATGTGCACGTTGCCCGACGTGCGCAGCACCTCCAGCGCCACGCCGCCGGGGCTCGGGCGCACGGTGAAATCGGCGCTGGCGCCGCCGAGCGAGACATTGCGCAGCGTGATCGACCCGGCGATCGGCGGCACGAACGGGTTGTTGAGGCGTACCTCGCTGCGCTCGGGCCGGAACTCGAGACCGAGCATCGACTGGATGAGCGAGAAGGGTGCCGCGGCGGCCCAGGCCTGCGGCGAGCAGGCGGCCGGATAGAGCGTGGGTCCCCGGCTCGGGCGCCGGCGGAAGCCGCAGTAGAGCTCGGGGATGCGGCGGTGATCCAGATACGAGGTTGCGCGCATCAGCGCCTCGAAGATGTCGCCGATACCCTTCTTGGCGCCGACGCGGGCCAGGCCGCGCGCGAGCAGGGCGTTGTCGTGCGGCCAGATCGAGCCGTTGTGGTAGGACATCGGGTTGTAGCGCGCCTCGCCCTTGGCCACGGTGCGGACGCCCCAGCCGGAGAAGAAATCGCTGTCGAGCAGCTTTGAGGCGACGACGGCGCCGCGCTCGGGACTGACGATGCCCGACCACAACGCGTGACCCGGATTACTCGTGCGCACGCGGCATTGCGCCTTGTTGCCGTCCAGCGCGATGGCATAGAAGCCCATGCTGTCGCACCAGAAGCGCTCCTCGAACACCTGCCGCATCTGCTCGGCCTGGAGCGCAAGCTTGTCCGACCGGTCCTCCCATCCGAGCGCGCGCGCGCAAACCGATGCCGCAAGCCGCGCCGCATAGGCATAGCCCTGCACCTCGACCAGCGCGATGGGGCCCTCGGCGAGGCTGCCGTCGGCGTGGAACACGGAGTCGTGGGAGTCCTTCCAGCCCTGGTTGGAAAGCCCGGTCTTGGCGCCGCGCGCGTACTCGATGAGGCCGTCGCCGTCCATGTCGCCCGGGCCGTCGAGCCAGGCCAGCGCCCTCTCGATCGCGGGCCAGAGCTCGGCGATGAGCGTCCAGTCTCCGGTGCGCTCGCCGTAGGCGCCGGCCAGCATCACGAACAAGGGCGTGGCATCGACCGTGCCGTAATACTGGCGGAAGGGCACCTCGCCCAGCATCGCCATCTCGCCGCCGCGCATCTCGTGCAGGATCTTGCCGGGTGCGGCATCGGTGGTCGCATCGAGCGCGGTGGCCTGCAGGCAGGCGAGATGCCGCAGAACGCCGGCCGCCACGGCCGGATCGAGCCACAGCATTTCCATGGCGGTGATGATGCCGTCGCGCCCGAAAGTGGTCGAGTACCAGGGGATGCCGGCGTAGGGGTAGGGGCCTTCGGGCGTGGCCGTCATCAGCATGTAGAGATCCGACATCGACCGGCACAGGATCTCATTGACGATCGTGTTGGAGGTCTCCACCGACGCCACATGCCGGGTCGCGGCCTTCAGCTCGCGCTTGAGCCCGATGAGCCCCCGGAAGAACGATGCCGTGGTCTCGGGCACGCGGCCGCGACTCGCGACCGAGACGAAGATCGTGGCTTTCTCCTGCGGGGCGAGCGTCACCTTGTAGGTGGCGATGCTCTTGTGCAGGGTGGTGGGCTCGGGCTCGAAGCACAGCGTCGTCTGGCGCAGCACGCCGTCGAGGCCCTGGTAGGAAAGCCGGACGTCGCCCGGTCCCAGAACCTCGCTCGAGCCCCGTCCGCGGCGCTTGCGCTCGATGCCGCGCACCTCGAAGATGTCAGCGAAGTCGCTGGCGAACGTGATGGTCAAAGAGAAGCTGACGGGCTCGGCGCCGTGGTTCATGAGGCCCACGCGCTCGCGCAGCGAGCCCGCGCACAAGTAGATGGTGCGCGAGATGTGCACGGTGTCCTTGAGCAGGACGATCCTGCCGTCGGCATAGATGTCGGGGTTTGTCAGGTCGACGTAGACGTTGAGGTTGTCGTCGTTGACGGCAGAGTGCAGCAGCAGCGGCCGCGACCCCGCGATCAAGAGCTCGAGATGCGACAGGTAGCGGGTGTCGCAGTCGAACAACCCGTCCTGGCCGCCCGCGCTGGCCCCGAAGTCGCCGTGGCTGTCGAACACGGCGAAGGTGTCGTTGTGCTTGAGGTTGCGGCGCGGGCGCGCGGGCGCATCCGTGGCCGGGATGTAGAAGGGCGCTTCCCCGGCAGCCGCGGTGGAAAGCATCGAGGCCGCTTCTGTTGTCATTCGCGCTTTCTGCATGTCGCCGACCCCAGCGGATGCAGGGCGAGCTCATGGGAGCATGGTTCCGGACCATGCTCCCAGCCGCCCTGTCGGGCAGGGCTCGCCCGCTGCCCCAAGCTACTTTTCGGTCGTGCTAGAGCACAACCGCGCTGTCGCCATCAGCGGCCGGTACCGAGCGTGGTGAACGCCGCTCTTTCGCGGCCGGCAGAAGGCTCTTGTAGAGCTTCACGTAGTTGGCGGCCATGTGCGTCGCCGTGAAGCGCTCCTCGAAACGCCGGCGCACGCGCCCGCGGTCGAGCGCGAGCAGGGCGCCGATCCGGCACACGGCTTCCTCCTCGCTGCCGACGATGAAGCCCGTCACGCCCTCGTCGATGACCTCGGGCACCGAGCCGTTGCGGAAGGCGAGGACGGGCGTGCCGCACGCCATGGCCTCGATCATCACGAGACCGAAGGGCTCGGGCCAATCGATAGGAAACAGCAGGCCGCGGGCCTCCCCGAGGAAGCTCCTCTTGCGGCGCTCGTCGATCTCGCCGATGAACTCGACGCCGGGCCCAGCCAGCATCGGCTCGATCTCCGACTTGAAGTAGTCCATGTCGACGCGATCGACCTTGGCCGCGATTCTGAGCGGAATGCCGGCCGCTCGCGCGATACGGATGGCGCGGTCGGCGCGCTTCTCGGGCGAGATGCGCCCGATGAACGCCAGGTAGCCGCCGCGCGGGCGCGACGTGGGCGCCAGCAGATCGCGCGGCAGGCCGTGATGGACGGTGGCGAGATAGGAGGCGTCGGGCACGGGCGCGCGCTGCGCATCCGAGATCGACACCAGCGACATCTCGGGAAAGCCTGCGTAGAGCGGCAGCATGTCGGGCAGGTCCTGCCGGCCGTGCAGGGTCGTGACCGTGCGATGGGCGATGTCGCGGAAGATCGGGAAGTGGAACTGGTCGATGTGGAAGTGGATGATGTCGAAGTCGCGGGCCTGCCGACGCACCTTGTCGAGCATCAGCATGTAATAGGGGATGGGATCGCGGACGGCGGCATTGAGGCGCAGGGCCTGCGTGCAGCACGGGACGAGCCTGGCCGAGGTGATGGAGTCGCCGCTCGCAAACAGCGTGACGTCGTGGCCCTGCTCGACGAGGGCCTCGGTAAGGTAGGAGACGATGCGCTCCGTTCCGCCGTAGAGGCGCGGCGGCACGCTTTCCATCAGGGGCGCGACCTGTGCGATCTTCATTTCGAGTGCATCCGCCCCTTTGGGATGAAGGAAGGCTAAAGCCGGCGCAGGCAAGGCCGCTACGTGCTGGAGTCTGGGTTCCTGCAGCCTGCAAACGCACTGCAAGGCATTTGGTTCCGCAGTGCAACATGGAGTGCCCAGATCGGGGGGGGCCGCGCGAGAACGGGGCAAAAGCAGCGGGAGCCTGGTAGCCTGCACCGCGGTCGCGAGGCCGCTTGCTCGCGGGGATGACACGGAGGACGGCATGGACGACGGCGTCAAGGGCATGCGCGCGGCGCTGGCTCAGCGGTTCGGCGACGAAGTGGCCGATATACCCGCGGGGCAGGGGCCCGACGGCTGCCCCCAGACCTGGGCGGGACTGGCGCGGCGCGGGTCGTGCCGGCGCTTCTCGGGGCGCCCGGTGGCGCCGGAGCTGATCGAGACGCTTTGCGCGCTGTCGCTGTGCGCGCCGACCAAGAGCGACCTGCAGCAGCGCGACATCGTCATCGTCGAGGGGACGGCCCGAGCGCGCATCGATGAGCTCTTGTCCACGGGTCCGCTGGCGCAGGACTGGATACCGGGCGCGCCGGTGCTGCTGGTGTTCTGCGGCAACAACCGGCGGCAGCGGCAGCTGCACGAATGGCGCGGCAAGCCGTTCGCCAACGATCACCTCGACGCCTTCTTCAACGCGGCCGTGGATGCGGGGATCGCGCTGTCGGCGTTCGTGCTGGCGGCCGAGGCTGCCGGGCTCGGCTGCGCCTGCATCAGCGCTATCCGCAACCACGCCGCCGAGGTGAGCGGTCTGCTGGGCCTGCCGGATCACGCGTTTCCCGTCGCGGGGCTGGGCCTCGGCTGGCCGGCGCGCGAGACCTACATCAGCCTGCGGCTGCCGCTGTCGGCCACTGTGCACCGGGGGCGGTTCTCGGAAGGCCGCATCCGCGAGACAGTCGATGCCTACGACCGCAGGCGCGCGGGCGTGCAGCCGATCCGCGCGCAGCGTGCGACCGACCGCTTCGGCACGGCGGAGTTCTACGGCTGGTCCGAGGACAAGGTGCGCCAGTACGCAGGGCCCGAGCGCGCGGACTGGGGCGCTTTCGTGCGCGCCAAGGGGTTCAAGCTCGAGTGATCCCAGCCTAGTGCAGCGTGCCGTAGATGCCGGCCTCGCGGAAGGCTTCGAGGATGGCGATGTGGAGATTGGATTTCACGCGGTCCCCGGCGTTGACGTCGGTCAGCACGACGCTCAGCGAGAACTCGATTGTTGTCGGCGTGAAGGTCTCCACCACCGCCCGGGGCGCCGGCATCGTCTGCACATGGCTCTGCTCGCCGGCGACCCTCTCGAGGATGGCGATCACCGCCTTGGGGCTGGTCTTGATGTCGGTCGCGATCTTGAGGGCGATGCGGCCCAGCATATTGCGGTGCGTCCAGTTGAGCACACGCCCCGAGATCAGCTCGGAGTTCGGCACGATGAGGCTCGCCCGGTCGAACGTCTCGATCTCGGTCGAGCGCACGGAGATGCGACGCACGTTGCCCTGCTGATCGCCGACCACGATCCAATCGCCGACCTTGATCGGACGCTCGGCCAGCAGGATCAGGCCCGACACGAAGTTGTTCACGATCGACTGCAGGCCGAAGCCGATGCCGACCGACAGAGCGCCGGCGACGATGGCGAGGTTCGTGACATCGAAGCCGGCGTAGGACACCGACATCAGCGCCGCGAGGCCGATGCCGGTATAGCCCACCGCCAACTCGACCGAGTTGGCGACCCCGGCATCCATCCGGCTTTGCGCCAGCACACGTTCGCGCAGCCAATGCTGGATCAGGCGCGTCAAGAACAGCAGCGCAATGAACAGGACGATGCCGAACAGAATGCGCATCAGCGAGATGCGGAACTGCCCCACCTCGAAACCGAAGAACAGGGCTTTCGCCCAGTCGCGGATGTCGGCCCCGGCGAAGCCCCACTGCAGCATCAGCAGCGGCAGCGCGACGAGGACGAGGGCCAGCATGGCGGCGATCTCGGCGAGCTTGACGATCTGGCCCTGGCGCGTCCGCTCGATGCCGAAGCGGCCCTCGAGCAGGGCGCCGAGGGGGCTGATCGCGTCGTCCCTGCGGCGCGTCACGGCGCGAACGCCGAGGTAGATCAGCCCCGCAGCGGCCAGGATCGTTCCCGTCAGCACGATCTGCTGGGCGATATAGCGACCGAGCGCCACGTAGCCGATTGCCGAGCTCGCGATGATGGCGACGGCGAGCACCAGGAAGGGCAGCTTGATGGACAGGGGCGCGAACCGGCTGACGCCATCGGGATCGAGGCGATCGAGATGGTTCACGGCCCGCAGCGGACCGGTCTGCGGGACAAAAGGCCTGAGCAGGAGCACGAGCAACAGGACGGCGGTCGCTACGTTCGTGATGAAGCCCTGCACCACCGTCATGATCAGCGGCACGTAGATGGCGCGTCCGAACTCCACGAGCACCGTGTCGATGATGTAGAGAGCGAGGATGGCCTTGACGAAGTACAGGATGTAGGCGGCCGTGCCGTCGTCGACCGGGATGAGCCGCCACTGCGGCTGGCGCGGCGCGAGCGCGACGCTGGCGAGGACAGAGCCCGCAACATAGATCAGCACACCCAGGAGCACCGTCTCGGCGGTGCGCTCCCAGGGCGAGAAGAACATGCCGAGACTGTCCATTCCGACATAGAGGATCGCGACAGCGGCCATTGGCGCCAGCATCCGCGCCGGAGCTACGACCGCCGCCGAGATGATGCGATCGAAGAAGGTCGGGATGCCTTCGAACCGACCGCGTCGCTTGTCGATCAAGCTGGTGACGACACCTCTGATCAAGAGCGCGGCGATGAGCGCGGCGGCCAGCACACCCAGCACAGCGGCTCTGTGCCTGTCCGCCTGCTCTAGCCAGTTCCCCCCGTAGTATCTGATGCGCCCCACGATGGTCGGAAAGCGGTCCGCGACCTCGAGCCAGACCGACGGCAGCAGCGGGCTGGTGCGCCGCTCGAACAGGTTGCGCGAGAAGATCTGGTAGCGCATCACCGTGATGCGATCGATCATCTGCTTGGCGCGAACCCAGGCCAGCTCCGTCGTCCTGATCGCGCCATCGAGCGCGCCGGCAAGAGCATTGAGGCGTGCGCGTTCCGCCGCGATGGTGGGCGTTTCCGGTTGGTCCTTCGGAGGGGCCCCCAGACGTTCGATCTGGCTTCTCACCTCGGCGAGTTGCGGCCGAAGCGCTTCTGCCGTGGAGGTGGACTCGTAGATGATGCCTTCGATGTCGGTGCGCAGGCGCTGCAGCTCACTCTCCAGCTCCTTGAGCTGCTGGATCGATTTCTCGGCCGTCTCGATGCTCTTGGCCAGCCTCTCGACGGGAGTTGTCACCTCGGGCGGCAACACGGGCGCGACCGGCGCCGGAGGCGATGCCGCCGGTGCGGATGCGGGCGCCGTGGGAGGCGGTGTCGCAGGCGCCTGCTGCGCCGATATCGCCAGCGGCAACAGGGTCACGAACGCGACGAGAAGCGCGATGAGCACACGACAGACCATGCGAAAGGAGCTCCCCTACTGCCGGCCAAGACCGAGGGCCAAGGCCAGCATGCCTTGTGCACGATCTGACGATCGGCCTCAACCGGCCGCTCGCAATCACCCTACGGAGCGAATGGGGCTGTCGTAGGTGGCTGGTCGCCGCGTGCGTGTGCACGCAGGGCGTGTCGCGTCAATGCGTCGCGTGCCCTGCAACGGGTCTCGAACACCCGGCTGTGCAGGCGCGAGGCCCGTGCGTCAGCTGCCGTTGGCGCCGTGCATGGCGGGGAAGAAGTATTCCTTCCAGCTCGCGGGTTTGGTGTCGATCATGCCGACCTTGTGCATGTGCTCGGCGAACTTCATGGTGCCGTGCGGCACGGTCGTGAACATCGTGCCCGGCTCCTTGATGATGGCCGCGACCTCCTCGGCGGTCAGCTTCTCCTTGCTGGCCTCGAGGTAGAGCGCGGACGCCTTCATCGGGTCCTTGGCGATCAGCGCGTTGGTCTCGTTCAGCGCGGCTATGAACAGCTCGACCAGCTTGGGATTGGCGTCGTGGAACTTGGCCGTGGTGTAGGCCAGCAGATTGGTCTGCTCGCCGATCACGTCGAGGGAGCGCAGCACGGGCCGGATGCTGGGGTTCTTCAGCGCTGTCTGCATGAAGGGCGGGCCGGAGAAGTGGCTGTCGACGTGGTTGTTGGGGTCGAGCAGGGCGATGGTGGCCTGCGGATGGCCCATCTGCACCATGATGGAATCGAGCTTCTTGGAGTCGCCGAACTCCTTGTCGAGCGCCATCTGCAGGTAGATCGCCTGCAGCGAGACTTTCAAGGTCGGGACGGCGATGCGGTTCTTCTCGCTGAAGTCCTTGAGCGACTTGACGTTGGGATCGCGCGTCAAGAGCACGTTGGGCACGCCGGTGACGGCCGAGATCGCCTTCACGGCGCCCTTCGACTTCGCCCAGATGATGAGCAGGTTGGAGGTGCCGCCGGCGACCACATCGACGTTGCCGGCGAGCAGGGCGTCGGCGTTGGCGCCGCCGCTCAGCAGCGAGTTCCAGGTAATCTTGAGGTCGGCCTGGCCGGTGCGGGCCGCCAACTGCTCGGCGATCTTGGCCTGCTGCATGACCAGCATCGGGAAGAACAGGATGCCGGGTTGGATGGCGATGCGCAGCTCCTTGGCTTGCTGCGCGCGGGCGCTGGTCGCAATCCCCAGCGCAAATACCAGTGCCGTCGCCGCGGCGGCGAGCTTCCTCATGGACGTCTCTCTCCCATCCCAGTCGGACCCGGGTTCTGCGCCGGGCATCTATGCATAACCCATCATGGCAGGTTGGCTCGGGGCTTGAGAAGATGGGTGGGCGCGCGGCATGGCAGTTGTTCCCGCCATGCAGGGCTGGAAACTGATGAAAACCAAGGGGAGGAGATGATCATGGCGGGGCGACTGCAGGGCCAGGTGGCGTTCATCACCGGGGCGGCGAGCGGCATCGGGCGGGGCATCGCCGAGCGATTTGCCGCCGAAGGCGCCAACGTGGTGATTGCCGACATCGACGAGAAGGTCGGCACGGAAACGGCAAAGGCGATCGGCACGGCGGGCGGCGGCAAGGCCGTCTTTCAGCGGCTCGACGTGACAGACCCGCAGGCAGCCGCGGCAGCGGTCGACGCGACGCTAACGCAGCTCGGCCGGCTCGACATCCACATCAACAATGCCGGCGTGGTCAATCGCGCGCCGTTCCTCGAGTACAGCCTCGCCGCCTGGCAGAAGGTGATCGACGTCAACCTGACGGGCGCTTTCATCTGCGGGCAGGCGGCGGCGCGGGCGATGGCCAAGGCTGGGCGCGGGCGCATCGTCAGCATCTCCTCGATCTCCGGCCAGCAGGGCGGAACGGGGCGCGTCGCCTACGGCGCGTCGAAGGCCGGCATCATCAGCCTGACGCAGACCATGGCCGTGGAGCTCGGGCCACTCGGCATCACCGTCAACGCCATCGCGCCGGGGCCGACGCAGGTGAGCCGGCTCTCGCACGGGCCCAAGCAGAAGAACGCGTTCCTCTCGCGCATGGCGCTCAAGAAGTATGCGCTGCCCGCAGACATCGCGGCCGCCGCGGTGTTCCTCGTGTCCGACGACGCCAGCCACATCACCGGGCACGTGCTCAACGTGGACGGCGGCTTGGCTGCTGCCGGCGTGCTGTTCGACCCGGACGAGGAGAAGCGCTGAGGCGATCACGCCTGGCTACTCAGGATGCCGACGCTTGCCGGTATCGGCGGGCTGCGGCTAACTAGCGGAGCCGACTGCGGCACACGATCAGGAGCCAAGAACACCATGAAGATGAAAGCCGCCGTGCTCTACGAGCAGGGCCTGCCGCGTCCCTACGCCGACAGCCGGCCGCTGAAGATCGAGGAGG
>JBGGME010000402.1:0-11318 GCA_041288195.1 Hyphomicrobiaceae bacterium | reverse complement strand
CTGCCCAGTCCTTGAAGGATGACCGGAAGCCGTGAACGGTGGCGCCGCGGGGGCTGATGACGCTCAGCAGGGCCACGTCGGACAGCCTGCCGAGCTTGCCGGGAAAGATCAGCGCGGAGCCCGGGTTGAGAGCCCTGGCCTGCTCCAGGATCGCCAGGCAGCGCTGGCTCAGCGGCACTACGTGCTCGACCCCTGTCTTGCGCATCCTCTCGCGGGGGATCGTCCACAGCGCCCCATCGATCTCCGACCACATGGCGCCCCTGGCCTCGGCTGAGCGGACAGCCGTCAGGATCGTCCATTCCAGGCAGAGCTTGACTACCGGGGTGGCGGGCCCCGACCGCATCTCTTGGATGAAGGCCGGCACCTCGCGATAGGGCAAGGCACGGCGGTGCTGGACGTCGCGGCGCCGGATGCCCAGCTCCTGGGCGACCCCAAGGCACGGGCTGGCGCTCGTGCGCTGCCCGCGCAGCGTGGCGCTCCTGAACACCGACTCGAGGTGCTCCAGCACGCGCTGCGCCAAATTTGGCTTCGTGAACCAGATGGGCTCCAAAACGCGCAGGACGTCGATGTGCGTGATCTCCGCAACCGGCCTGTCGCCGAAGTGCGGCAGGACGTAGTCCCGCATCATCGCCGGCACCCGCTTCACATACTTGGCGTCGGTCAGGCCCCGCTGCTTCACCTCGAACCAGGCCTCGAACGCCTGGCGGAAGGTAACCGACTTGGCCTGTCGCAACTCCCGGCCGCCACGCGCGGCACGACGGATGTCGAGCGCCCTGTCCCTGGCCTCCTCCAGGCCGACGACCGGGAAGGACCCCAGGCCGAGCGTGCGGCGCTTGCCGCCGGCCGTTACCCGCACCGCCCAATGGCGCGTCCCGGAGGACTCCACGACTAGGCGCAGGCCGCCCCCGTCCTCGTGCCAGCCAGACCCAAGCGTGGCCACATCCCTGGCTCGCAGCCGGCGCTCACCTCGAACCCTCTGCATGCTTCCTCCGAGCCCTATCCGAGCCCTATCTGCAGCGGACTGAGGCGAACTGGCGCGAACTTAGGGGGAACGCTAATAGGCTGAAACCCCCTGCAATCAAGCCATTATGTCGGAGAAACTCCATGATTCATAGGGGGCACCGGAGATTGAGGTCGTCTCCGACTGTTCGGCGTAGCCCGTCGATCAGGGCCTCGCGCCTGGCGGCATAGAGGGCGCGCATGCGGCGCAGGTGGCGGCCGAAGTGGCCCTCGTCCATGAACCGGGCAACCACGGCCTGCAGGTGGGTCGCGGAGCCCATGTTGCGCAGTCTGGCGGCATCGCCGAAGCGCCCGACCAGGTGCTGGGGCAGGACGAGATAGCCGAGCCGCAATCCTGGATAGAGGGTCTTGCTGAAGCTCCCCGCATAGAGAACGCGATCGCCCCGATCGATGCTCTTCAGCGCCGGCAGCGGCCGGCCCGCGTAGTGGAACTCCCCGTCATAGTCGTCCTCATGATCCAGGCATCGCTGCGCTCTGCCCAGGCGAGCAGCGCCAGGCGCCGCGACAGGGACAGCGTCACGCAAGTCGGGAACTGATGCGATGGCGTGACGACGGCAAGACGCGCTTCGGGCGCCGTCGTCTCGCCGACAGCAACACAAATTCCCTCCGCGTCGACGGGGATGCTCGCGATGCTGGCTCCCATCGCCGCCAGGAGCCGGCTGGCGATGGCGTAGCCAGGGTCTTCCATCCAGACCGTGCCGCCCGGTGCGAGCAGCACCGTCGCCGCAAGCTCGAGCGCGCCCTTGTAGCCGGCCGTGATGACGATCTGGTCGGCTGAGCACGCAATGCCCCGCCCGATCGCCAGATAGCGCGCAATGCTCTCCCGCAACGGCTCGAGCCCGAGCGGGTCGGGATAGAGCAGGTCGGACCGGTCGAGGCTTCGGGCCTGGCGCGCAGCGATGCGCGTCCATTGCGCCCTCGGGAAAGCATCGAGCGCCGGCACCCCCATCAGGAATTGCGGTGGTCCCAGCCGTCCCTGCGCGACCGCAGGCTTCTTGCGGGCCGATGGGCGACGGCCGTTGCCAGGCTCGGCCTCCGGCCGCAGGCGACCCGTGGCGAGGTCCGGCGACACGGCGCTTCCGGCGGCGCCACGTCTGACGAGATAGCCTTCCGCCACCAGCAGCTGATAGGCCTCCTCGACGGTTCCTCGCGCTACGCCGACCTCGCTCGCCATGCTGCGCGCCGACAGGACACGGGCCCCGGGAGCCAGCTGCCCCGCCTCGATGGCATCGCGGATGCGCCGATAGATCTGTCGATAGGCGGGCGAGGCCCGCCTTCGCACGCGCGTGTGCGTCTTGGTCATGGTCCATGAAAATATGCAGAAGTTGGCCCTGTCAAATGGACCATCGCAGTCGTAAGGCAGGGGTTGGAGAACCCGGATTTCAGGAGAGCGAGCCATGCACGCGCAGCGGATGAACTACAGAGCGGCGTCGCCGGCCACCTACGAGGCCATCGCGGCCGCGGAGGCCCATATCCGCAAGTGTGGCCTCGAGCACTCCCTGATCGAGCTCGTGAAGATGCGGGCCTCCCAGATCAACCACTGCGCCTATTGCCTCGACCGCCACTCCAAGGATGCCCGGGAACACGGCGAGACCGAGCAGCGGCTCTATCTGTTGAATGCCTGGGAGGAGGCGTCCTGCTATACGCCGCGCGAGCGCGCCGCGCTCGGCTGGACCGACTCGCTCACGCTGTTGCCGAGCACGGGAGCGCCTGATGCCGACTACGGTGCCCTCAAGCCGCATTTCACCGACAAGGAGATCGTCGACCTCACGGTGCTGATCGGCCTCATCAACCTGTGGAACCGCATCGGTGTGGGCTTCCGGCTGCAGCATCCGAAATGAAACTGAGGGAGCCGGCGACTATGAGCGAACCGCCGTTTTGGCATGCTGAAGGCGACGAGGAGATCGCGGCCTGCTTTCCGCTGATGGCAGTGCTCCGCCCTCACCTGGCCGACGCGTCGGAGTTCATCCAACGTGTGCGCCGGCAGCGCCAGCAAGGCTATCGCCTGCTCGCGGCATGGGAAGGCAGCACGCCCGTCGGTCTGGCCGGCTACCGCTTCCATGAGATGCTGGTGCGCGGCCCGGCGGTCTATGTCGACGACCTCGTGGTTGCCGACAGCGAGCGCCGCCGCGGGCTCGGCGCGCGCCTGCTCGACGAGGTTGCAGCCATTGGCCGGCGGGAGAATTGCGCCGCCCTCGTGCTCGATACGGCGATCGGCAACAGCCTCGGACAGCGCTTCTACTTCCGCTACGGCCTGCTCGCGCGTGGTCTGCACTTCTCGATGCCGTTGGCGCCGCAGGCACAGGGGCACCGGACGTGACGAGGATCTTGCGCATCGATTGCAGCCCGCGCGGCGCCATCTCGCACAGCCGCAGGCTCGCCGACGAGATGATGGAGGAGCTGGCCCGCCACGGCGGCGATATCGTCAGGCGCGACCTGGCTCGAGACCCGCCGCCCATCGTCGATGCCGCCTTCGCAGCAGCGATGATGGTGCATCAGACAGCAAAAAGCGCCCGTGGCGTCGCCGCTCTGCAGCCCTCCGAGCGGCTTATCGGCGAGCTCGAGGCCTGCGATCTCTTGGTGCTCAGCACGCCCATGCACAATTTTACGGTGCCGGCGCTGCTCAAGGCCTGGATCGACCAGGTCGTTCGCTTCGGGCGCACGTTCCGCAGCACGCCGGAGGGCAAGATCGGACTGCTCGCGAACCGGCCGACATTCGTTCTGGTGGCGTCGGGCGGCTACATCATCGGCGCGCGCGCACGCCAGCCCGATTTCCTGACGCCCTACCTGACAGCAATCCTCGGCACCATCGGCATCCACGATGTCAACTTCGTGCACATCGATGGCATGACGCGAGACCTGGATCAGGGGATCGCCCGCGCTCGCGACGCCATGCGCGCACACATGGCTCGCCACCTTGCGCGCGGCAACCGTGCCGGCACGGCGCCATAGCCGGGACCGGCGCGGGGTGGGATCACGCCGGCTTGCGCGCTCGCTCGGGGTAGCTGCGGGCCATGCCGTCGCGCACGTCGTTCTGGATGCCGTACTGCGGGAAGGGGTAGCGGAAGCCGTTCTTGGCGAGCGCCTCCATGCCCGTGATCGCCTTGGCAACGTGCTCGGGCGGCAGGGCCATCAGCATCTCGTCGTCGAGCACGCCGCCGTAGCGCCGCTCGGCGAAGCAGGGGATGGAGAGCGAGGGCTGGCGCGTCTTGAGTGCACGGCCCCAGCTGTCTGCGCAGGCGCTCTCACCAACCACGCCCCAGTCGAAGCTCTTGTAGCCCGACCATTGCAGCCCGTTGATGAAATACATCATGGCGCCGGGCGTGGCGTAGAAGAGGGCGATATCGGGCGGGTCGAGCCGGCCCGAGGCGAGGGGCGCCACGGCAAGCGCCTCGTACTTGCCGTCCGCCACGCAATGCATGGCCGCCTGATGGGCGGTCGCATCCTCCAGCGTGGAGAACCACACGCCCGTCATGTGCTTGCCGGACTTCCACGCATCGTCCTTGGCGCGGCCGAGACCCACCACGGCGCGGCATTGGGCGCCGACCAGGTCCTCCGCCGTGATGCCGACCGTCCAGCCCAGCCGCGAGGCCTGCGCCACCACCTGGTCGAGCGTGTGCACGTTCTTGGGTCGGCGGATCTTGGGGATCGCCTCCATGTCGGCCCGGTTCTCGAACAGCTTCATGCCGAAGGGGATGGAGCGCAGCTTGAGCAGGCTCTCGAGCCTGGCGGCGAGATCGGCCATGGACTGCTGCATGAGCGTGCCTCCGGGGCTGACGATGCTTGTTGCGGGCAGCATAGCGAGGCTGCAGACGTTCCGGCAATCGCGGTGTCGAATGCTGGTTCCGATTCCGATGGGCCGGGGCTAGGCTCGCGGCAACAGCCAGGGCGCCAGCCGGAGGAAACCCCAATGACCACCCCGATCCCCAAGACACATCGACGCGCCGTCCTCGTCCGCCGCCCTGCGGGCTCGCCCGCAGAGTCCGACTTCCGCGTCGAGGAGGTGGCGGTGCCCGAGCCCGGCCCGCGCCAGGTGCTGGTGCGCAACATCTACCTTTCGCTCGACCCCTACATGCGCGGGCGCATGCGGGATGCCGCCTCCTATGCGCCACCGGTCGGCATCGGCGAGGTGATGACGGCAGGCACGGTCGGCGAGGTCGTGAAATCGAACCATCCCAACTACAAGGTCGGCGACATCGTCGAGGACCGGCTCGGCTGGCAGGAGTATGGCATCGGCCCGAGCCCGGCCATGCGCAAGATCGACCCCTCGCTGGCGCCGATCTCGACCGCCAACGGCGTGCTCGGCATGCCCGGCATGACCGCCTACTTCGGCCTCTACGAGGTGGGCCAGCCCAAGCCCGGCGAGACGGTCGTGGTGTCGGCGGCCTCCGGCGCCGTTGGGCAGATCGTGGGCCAGCTCGCCAAGATCGCTGGCTGCCGCGCCGTCGGCATCGCGGGGGGCGCGAAGAAGTGCGCCTTCGTCAAGGACACGCTCGGCTTCGATGCCTGCGTCGACTACAAGGCCGAGAAAGACCTCACGGCTGCCGTGAAAACCGCCTGCCCCAACGGCGTCGATGTCTACTTCGACAACGTCGGCGGCACCGTCAGCGACGCCGTGCTCGCCAACCTCAACTTCTATGCGCGCGTGGCGTTGTGTGGGTCGATCTCGCAGTACAACACGGCCGACTTGGGCCCGCGCCTGATGGGCACCTTCGTCGGCAAGCGCGTCACCGCTCGCGGTTTCATCGTCTGGGACTTCAACCAGAAGTATGGCCCCGCGCTGCGGCAGATGGGCGAGTGGGTGCGCTCGGGCCGCATCAAGTACAAGGAGGACATCGTCGAGGGCATCGAGAACGCCCCGCGCGCCTTCATCGGCATGCTGCGCGGCGACAACTTCGGCAAGATGCAGGTCAAGCTCGGGCCCGAGCCGCGGCGGTGACCCACTCCCCTCTCCCCGCTTGCGGGGAGAGGGAATATCACTCATGCGCGCGCCCGGCTTTGCTCGTCGCCGCGCCGCCGTATACCAATGGCAGGATCGCTCCGCCGGAGCACTCTCGCCCTCTTTCCTCAGGAGCAATGCCAGACATGTCCGAGCCTGATCTGATCGTGCGCGGCGCGAAGGTCATCACCCTCGACGCCAGCTCGACCATTGCCGAGGCCTTCGCGGTCCGAGACGGACAGGTAAGCGCCGTGGGCGCCTATGCAGACATCGTGCGCCGGCGCGGACCGCAGACCAGGATCCTGGATGCGGCCGGCAAGATCGTGACGCCCGGCTTCTTCGACGGGCATCCGCACATGGACCGGCAGGGACTGAAGGCGAGGGGTGGCGTCCCGCTCGAGGGCTGCTCTTCTGTGGCCGAGATCGTGGAGCGGGTCCGGGAAGCCGTCGCGCGGACGCCAAAGGGACAGTGGGTCGTCACCATGCCGATGGGGACGCCGCCGACCGACTACGTCTGCCGGCCCGAGCAGCTGGCCGAGGGTCGCTTCCCGACCAGGCAGGACCTCGATGCCGTATCGCCCGACCATCCCGTCTACATCCGCGCGCCGTGGGGCTGGTGGAGCCATCGCCCGTTCCCGTCGGTCGCCAACACCATGGCGATGAAGAAGGCAGGCGTCACGCGTGCGTCGGTAGCTCCTTACAACACGCAAATGCTCGTCGACGGCGCGGGCGAGCCGACCGGCGTGTTCCTCGATCGCAACTATGCGCCCATTATGGAGTACACCCTCTTCAAGTGCGTGCCGCGCATCACCTACGAGGATCGTGTTGCCGGCGTGCGGCTCGGCTGTGCGGCCTACAGCGCGGTGGGCACCACGGCCGCCTACGAGGGGCACGGCCTCACCCCTCCGCTGCTGGATGCCTACAGGCAGGTGCACGCTGCGGGTGATCTCACCGTGCGCATGCAGATCCCGCTGAGCATCCCCACGGCCGCGTTCGACAACCGCAAGATCGCGGACATCCTCCATCACTGGGCGGCGACGCTGCGCGACCGCGGCAGCGGCGACGACGTGCTGCGCGTGGAGGGCATCTGTGTGGACGTCGGGGATGCGGCGGTGGCCGACATCATCGGCGGCGATTACCCCTACGAGCAGTGGGCCGGCCACTTCTACCAGTCGCTCCCGCACGATCGCTTCGTAGAGATCGGGGTCCTCGCAGCCAAGCTCGGCATGCGGCTCAACTGCCTCGTCTGCTACGACCTGGAGCGCGTGCTGCGCGCCTACGAAGCCATCAACGAGCAGGTGAGGATCGTCGACAAGCGCTGGGTGATCATTCACGTGATCGAGGCAACCAAGGAGCAGATCGCCCGGATCAAGGCGCTGGGCCTCGTTGCTACCGTGACGCCGACCTTCATGTACATGGCGAGCGACCGCTTCGGGCTCGACAAGCTGCGGGAGCGGGGCATTCCGATCCGCGCGCTGCTGGACGCCGGCATCCCGATGGCGCTATCGACGGACAATGTTCCCTATTCGATGCCGTTCGCGATGTGGCTGGCCCTGTCGCGCTGGGACAACGACTCGCAGTCCCGGCTCGGCGAAAGCAACCTGACCAGGGAAGAGGCGCTGCGCATCTCCACCAAGACCGGGCACTATCTGACCTGGGAGGAGGATCGGCGGGGCTCGATCGAGGTCGGCAAGGCGGCGGACTTCATCGTGCTCGACCGGGACCCGCTGACCTGCGAGGAGGACGCCATCAAGGACATCAAGGTGGAGCGCACCTGTGTGGGCGGACGCGAGACCTATGTCGCCGGGGACTGAGCTGCCCGCCGATGGCGCGCCCTGCACGTTCGAGCACCTGGGGTGGCGCTGCGATGGGAGGGGTCTGCTGCGCCTCGGTGCGCTCGGCGCGAAGCCATGTCCGAGGTGCAATACCGGTGCGTTCCTGCTCGATGCGCAGCGCGGCCCGCTGGACCTGCGCACGTCGACGGGCTGCATTTGCTGCGCCCCACCCCTCATACGGGTGCAGTGGACGTCGGCCCTCCATCTCGCCGAACAGTGCAATCCGGCGGCTGTCGCGGATTTCCTGGCGCGAATGTCGCACGCGGGCGAGGACCCAATGCAGGTGGGCCTCGCTCCCAGCATCGACGACTATCTGGGCGAGTTCGGTCCGCTCACTCCAGCTCGGCGATGAGGCGGGCGAGCAGGGTGGCGCGGGGCACCAGCGACGAGACCAGGATGTGCTCCTCGTGGGTGTGGGCGCCGGCGCCCATGACGCCGAGACCGTCGAGGGTCGCCACGCCCATGGCGCCCGTGAAGTTGCCGTCCGAGCCGCCGCCGTGCTGGCCGTGGCCGAGATCGAAGCCGATGTCGCCGGCAATGCGGCGCGCGCGCTCGTAGAGCGCCACGGTTCCAGCGTGCGCCGCCCACAGTGGCCTGACCGGCCCGCGCTCGACCTCGATGCGCACGTCGGAGCGGGTGCCGACGAGGCCGTCCAGGACACGGCCGATCTCGGCGAAGGTGGCGGGGTCGCGCGACACGCACAGTGCCTGCGCCGTGCAGGTCATCGGCACGCAGTTCACCCACTGCCCCCCGTGCACGACGCTGACAGCGTAGGTGGGACCCTTCTCGAAGTCGGAACGGCTCTCCAACTCCTCGATGATCTGGGCCATGACGCGCACGGCCGAGCGGCCGTCCTTGTTGGTCCAGCCCGAGTGCGCGGGGCGGCCGTGGGTGGTGAGGAAGAACCGCTGGAAGGCGTGCCGGCCGGTCGTGACGTCGCCGCGCTCGCCCTTGGCGGGCTCGGGGATCAGCACGTATTTGTGGTTGCGCGCCTCCTCCTCGATCAGCGCGCGCGAAGTCGGGCTGCCGATCTCCTCGTCGGGGTTGATGACGATGGTGACGGGGAGGTTGAGCCGGCCGGAGTCCATGACGGCCTTGAGCGCGGCGAGCGCGAGCACTGTGCCGCCCTTCATGTCGTAGATGGCGGGGCCGTAGCACTTGTCGCCCTCGCGCCGGATCGGCAGCTTGTCGGCCAGCGTGCCGACGGGATGCACGGTGTCGGCATGGGCAATGATGAGAATGCCGGGGCCGTTGCTGCGCCCCGCGCGCCGGCAGCGCAGGATGTCGCCGAGCCCGTCGCGCCCCGGCACCCGCTCCACGGAGAGGCCAAGCGCGCCGATGCGCGAGGCGATCAGGTCCTCCATGCGATTGACGGTTGAGGCATCGTAGGTCGGGCTCTCGATGCGTACCCACTCGGTCAGCTCGGCGAGCAGCGCATCGGCGGAGAAGGTGGAGGCGGGGATCATGGCGGTGCTCCCAATGGTGAGAGGCCAAGATAGGTGTCGAGCGTGAAGCAAATCAATGTGCGATTGCGCTCGGAACCGATCGGACCAGAGGGCACGAATCCAGCATGCGTTAGGGTGACGGGAGAGGGCGCATACGAATGCGACCCGGCTCGATGACCGAGAAGTGGCCGGGCCAGTCGTTCCTTTCTGAGATCCGCGCGGCCAACGTGGCTCCGACATTCGGTGGGGGTATTGCAATCCTGAACAAGACGATCCCACATGCTGTCGGGAGGCCGCAGCTCCAGGCAAGCTCACCGAAATCCTTGTCGAAGGTGAGAAGCACGCGGCTCTCGCGCACCGCCCATGCCAGGACGTCCTGATCGTTAATTCCGGGTGCGAGCGCACGTACCCAACTGACGTCATGACCAGCTGCCTGAAGCGCAGTCACGGCCTCGCCCGGAAAATTCTCATTGGCAAGAAAGCGCATGTCACGCCGCGCTTGGATAAACCTTCTCCGACTTCAGAACATCGCGGGCGTAGGCGAGGCAGGCCGCAATGTCTTCGCGCATCAAACCAGGGTAGTTGCGAAGGATATCCGTCTCGCTCCACCCGTCGGCCATCAGCCCGATGATGAACTCCACGGATAGGCGTGTACCCCGGACAACGGGCTTGCCGGCAAGGATCGACGAGTCGACGATGATGCGGTCCGTCATGGCATGCTCCTCAAGGGCAGCATACCGCAGTCGTCCCGATTCCCCCAAACTGCGATCGAGGCGCTACTCCACCTCGGCGCTCGCGACCTTGCTCGAGCGGCGCGTCCAGGTCTGGTCGCGCTTGAGGAAGTCGTGCAGCGTCTTGCCGGGCTCCTGCCGGAAGCGCTCGCCCTGCACGGCGAAGCCGTCGATGCGGTCGAGGCGGAAGGTGCGGAAGTCCTCGCGCAACTCGCACCAGGCCGACAGCAGCCACACCGGGCCGAAATACGCGAGGCACAAGGGCCGGACGGTCCGCTCGGATGACTCGGCAGCCGCGTCGCGATAGCAGAAATGCACCTTGAGCTGGCTGCGCAGCGCCCGGCGCAGCTCGGCCATATTGAAGGCGATCGGCTCCATGTAGTGGTGCGACGGGGCCAGCAGCGCCGTGTTGGCCATATAGGTGCGCAGGCGGTCGGGGATCACCGCCTCGATCTTGGCGATGACGTTGCTGGCGGCAGTGGCGAGCTCGGCGTCGGCCCAAGACTCCACGATCCGCGCGCCCAGCACCAGGGCCTCGATCTCCTGCTCGTTGAACATCAACGGCGGCAGGTCGAAGCCCGCTTTCAGGACATAGCCCACGCCCGCCTCGCCCTCGATGGGCACGCCGCTTGCCACCAGGTCCTGGATGTCGCGGTAGATGGTGCGCTCGGAGACCTCGAGCTGCTCGCTCAGGTCGCGGGCCCGCACCAGATCCTTGCGGCGCATGAACTGGATGATTTCGAACAGTCGATCGGCGCGGCGCACGTTTTTTCACCCCCTGCTCTATTTGGCGGCTCGGACCCTAGTTTACCCCTCCTGACAGCACGGTGTCAGGAGTGTGTCAGGGCTACTGACAGCAGGGTGTCAGGGGCACTCGAGCATGGTGCGGCCTCGCAAACAGGAGGCACCAGATGACCACCAGCACGCAAACCTGCCCCCGGTCTCTCAACCCCGATGTAGATCAGGACCGGCCCACGCTGAAAGCGAGAGCCGTCGCGCTTGCCCGCCGCGGCTGGCGCACCTACTGGGAACGGCGGGCCCGGCGAGCGACCGTCCTCATCCTGTGCTCGCTCGACGAGCGTACCCTGCACGACATCGGCATCAGCCCGAGCGAAATCCAGTCGTGCGTCTACAGCAGGAGCGGCGACCGGCTCCGCCGCTACAACGAGACCTGGCCGTGGCGTTCGCGATGATCACGACCGTCAGAGATGGCTCCGACATCGCCCTCACGCCGCCCGCTGCTGCCGCAAAGTCTCGCCGCGATAGCTCAGCGCTTCGGCCACATGTGCACGGCCGACCTGGTCGACGCCATCGAGGTCGGCGAGTGTCCGCGCAACGCGCAGCACGC
>JBGGME010000401.1:0-27201 GCA_041288195.1 Hyphomicrobiaceae bacterium | reverse complement strand
CCCTGCCGTCGCGAGGGCTTCGTCACCAGCACCATGCTGATCCACGAGATCGCCGGCCCCAGCGGCAGCACCAGCGCGCTCGCGATCCAATGCCCCGATGCATCGCGCACGCCGAAGCCGCGCCCCTCGCCCAGCATCAGCCTCCAGTCCGCCGCTATCTGGTTCCAGCCCGCCTCCACCGACAGCGGCGCCGCCCCCTCGGCCTGGTCCGGCAACAGCGCTTCGATCTGCAACGTGGTCATGCTGGTCGTCATCCCGGCGCTTGTCGCCGGGATCCACCTCTCAATTCGCTCCGGCGCTGGTGGATGGCTGGATGCCGGGGACAAGCCCCGGCATGACCGCGGGATGCAGGCGTTGGCGTCATGCCGCTAGAACCTCCCATCGCGCACCTCGTAGTGCGTGGGCTTGCCGTGGCTGGCGCCGCCACGGGAGAGCCAGTCCGCCGTCCAGGCGATCATGCGCTCGAGCGGCACGCGCGGCGCGCCGAACTCGGCGACCATGCGCGCGGCATTATTGATCCAGCCCGTCGCCGCCTCCTGCCCCGTGAGCACCGGCTTGCGATCGAGGCGCTTTCCGAGTTCCTCGGCGAGCCGGCGTACGGAAACGGTCTCGCGCCCCGTGACGTTGATCGGCGTCGTCGGCCGCGTGGCATGGGCGAGGCAGCGCAGCGCGACCGCATTGGCGTCGCCCTGCCAGATGACGTTGACGTGGCCCATAGCGAGGTCGATCGGCTCGCCGTCGCGCACCTTGCGGGCGATGTCGTGCAGCACGCCGTAGCGCATGTCGATTGCGTAGTTGAGGCGCACGATGCGGCCCGGCGTGCCCAAGCGCGCCGAGAAATGCTCGAACATGCGCTCGCGCCCGGCGCAGGAGTTGGCGTAGTCGCCGGGCGGCGGGACGGCGGGCACATCCTCGGTGGCGCCGCCGCCGTCGACGGGCACGAACGGATAGACGCAGCCCGTCGAGAAGGCGACGATGCGCGAGGCGGCGAAGACCTCCGCCACGATTGCCGGCGCGTGCACGTTCATGGCCCAGGTCAGCGCGGGGTTGCCCGTGGCGCCAAACTTCATGGCGGCCATGTAGACGACGTTGTCGATCCTCGGCAGTGCCTCGACCGCGCGTCGGTCGAGCAGGTCGCACGCGATCGTCTCGACCCCGGCGCTGTCCAGCTGGTCGCGGACCGCCCTGTCCGAGAAGCGCGCAACGCCGATCACGCGCTTGCCCGGCGCCGCGCGCTTGGCCATGCGCGCCAGCGTCGGCCCCATCTTGCCGGCGACGCCGAGCACCAGGATGTCGCCGGGGACGCTTGCAAGGTCGGCAACCAGCTCCGGCGTCGGCGCCGTCATGAAGTCCTCGAGCGCCGCCACGCTCTCGAAGCGCTCGGGCAGGGGCGGCGCCGCGGTCATTTGAGCTTCTCGGGGAACGCCGGCTTGATCCTGCCCGCCTGCGGCGCCGGCATCGCCCGCATGGCCGCGAAGTCCATGTCCGCGGCGACCGCAAAGCCGGGGCAGGCCAGCGACCCGAGCGCGAGCTTGCCATCCCTGATGCGCAGGCGCGCCGGCCCTGCCGAACGCTCGTAGAGATCGGGATGGGCGCGCGCGAAAGCCGCCTGCTCCCCTTCCGGCGCAAACGACATGCCGTCAATGAAATGATGGCCGTTGCGCTCGACATGCGTCAGGCCCAGCAGCGAGACCAGCGCCAGGTCCTGCTGCACGCTCACCCCCGCGAGCGTCGTCAGGTCCTCGGCCGACATGAAATACTTCGCCACGCCGGACTCGGCGTTGAGCTTCGCGACCCGCGCCGCATTCAGGATCGACTTATAGAGGCCCTTGCAGTTCTTGCTGGAGACGCCGCCGTAGCCGAGCTTCATGGCCGCCGGAAACGTGCCAATCTCGCCGTCGGACTCGTCGATCAGCATCGGCTTCAGCCGCGCCAGCGCATCGACCGGCTTCTCCAGCGCCGAGGCCCGCTTGATCGGCTGCTCGATGAACAGCGTGGCCGCCACCAGCCGCTCCAGCGCCGGCGTCTGCCGCATGCGCCGCCACAGCTCGGCGATGCCCTCGACCGCGTCGTACTGCTCGTTGCCGTCGAGCGTCGCGCGATACTCGCCGGCGCTGCGGTCGAGCACGCCGGCGATGCGCGTGAGCCGGTCGAGATCAGCGGCAACGTCGCCGCCCACCTTGAGCTTGTAGTAGCGGCAGCCGTAGTGGCGCACGACCTCCTCGAGCGTCTCCGGCAGGCCATCGTCGACGCGCTCGCCCCCCTTCTGGTCGGCGGCGACGATCGGATCGACCAGCCCGACCGTGTGCCGCACCGCAATCTCCGAGCCCGGGCGCAGATCGCCGAGGAACCTCTGCATATCGAAGCCCGCAAGATCGGGCGCGAGGCCGCCCGGGGCGATGCCCGCCACGTTGCGGCGGATCATCTCCGCAAACGACAGGCCCAGCGCGCGGCCCAGCGCATCGAGGATGGCGCGATCCAGCAGCGCCGGGCCGTAGGATGCCACAAGCGGCACCAGCCCCAGCTCGGCGCCCCGCGCCATCTGGTCCCGGTAGGCATCGGCATAGAGGCCGAAGGGCGTGCTCCAGCCCCGCGCGCGGTAGAGATCGGCGGCAAGCCCGATCGCCTGCCGCAGCTGCTCGACGTTCTGCGCGTCGCTGAAGGCCGGGCTCTTGTCGAACCACTTGGCGGCCAGCGCCTCGGCGGCAACCCCGGTGGCGGTGCGCCCGTCCTCGAGCGCGATGGTGGCGCGGATGACGGCCTGGGTGCCCTCGGTGACCGTGATGACCCCGAACCGGAACGGCAGGCGCAGCGTGTAGTCGCGCTCGAAGCGCTCGACCTGCTCCAGCTTGATCTTGGGATTTGCGGCCATGTTTGCGGTCACCGGCTGCTACGATAAGGTGTCTTAGTAAGCTATCGGGTGCTCCGCAAGGCTGCCTGTTGGAGGAAAAGATGAGACGCTTCCTGTCGTCGGTGTTTGGCTGCGCGCTGGGGCTCATCGCCACCGCCGCGCTGGCCCAGGATTACTCCTGGAAGCCCGATCGGCCCGTTACCATCATCGTGCCGTGGGCGGCCGGCGGCTCGACCGACCAGATGGCGCGCATCGTTGCCGGCGAGCTGGAGGCCGAGCTCAAGCAGAAGTTCATCGTCGTCAACCAGCCGGGCGCCTCGGGCTCGGTCGGCACCAAGAACGCGGTGGAAGCTCCCAAGGACGGCTACACCTGGGCGGCAGGCGCGGCCACCGACGTCGGCACCTACCGCGTGCTGGGCCTGCTCGATTCCGGCCTCAAGGACTGGCACATGTTCTTCGCCGTCGCCAACCTGACGGCGATCGCCGCCAACCCCGGCGCGCCCTTCAAGGACTTCGGCCAGCTCCTGGACGCGCTCAAGAAGGGCGGCGCCAACGTGCCGATCGCCACGGCGGGCCTCTCCTCGGCGGGCCACAACTTCATGGAGTCGGTCAAGGCCGCCGCCAAGGTCGACTACAAGCACGTCACCTACGACGGCGGCAACCCGGCCGTGCTGGCGACCGTCTCGGGCGAGACCCAGGCGGTGGCGCAGCTGCTCGTCGAGATGAGCGAGATGATCAAGGGCAAGCGCCTCGTCCCGCTTGCGGTGCTGTCCGACAAGCCCGTGATGCTCGAGGGCTTCGGCGAGCTCCAGCCCACCACCAAGTGGCTGCCGACCATGCCGGCCCCCATGAACTACTTCGGCATCTGGTGTCCGAAGGGCACGCCCGACAACGTCGTCAAGACCATGACCCAGGTGTGGGAGAAGAAGATCAAGACCTCCGAGGCCCTGAAGAAATACGCCAACGCCCGCAGCGCCCTGTTCGCGCCGCTCCACGGCGAAGAGGCCGAGCGCGAGTCCTTCAAGATGGTGCGCTACACGGCGTGGCTCTACTTCGACGGCGGCAAGGCCAAGGTGTCCCCCGATACGCTGGGCATCCCGCGCCTGTGAGGGACTTGCGTCATCCCGGCGCTTGTCGCCGGGATCCAACTCTCAACTTGCTGCGGCGCTCGCGGATGAATGGATACCGGGGACAAGCCCCGGTATTGGTTGCGCGTATCTGTGTCCCACACCACCAGCTGGGGACACCTCGCGCCATGCGGTCGCGGATACGTTCGCGCGCCACGGTATTCCTTCGCTTGGCCCCGGCTTCTACTCTGAGCGGGCAGGCGAGGATCGACCCAGCGCGACACATTTCCACCACGGATGCGTGGTGCCATCTCCTGGGGCGGGATAGCTTTTCCCTCGGGGGTGTCATGTTCACGCGTACCTCTTCGGTCGAGCCGAAACGGCTCGAGCCGCGCTCATCCAATGGAACTGCTGCCGTCGCGCCCCATCTGCGCACGGCCTCTCCGCCAAGCAGCGAGCGGTCTGTCATCGGCAACGATCTCAAGATCGTGGGCCAGGGGCTCAAGATCGTCGGTCGCGGCGTGCTTCAGGTCGACGGCGAGATCGAAGGCGACGTCCAGGGCGCCGAGGTCATCGTCGGCGAGCGGGGCAAGGTGACGGGCATGGTCGCGGGCCAGCAGGTGATCGTCCGCGGCGTCGTCTCCGGCGTCGTCTGCGGCAAGAGCGTCGCGCTGCAGGCTTCGTCTCACGTCCAAGGCGACGTGCACCACATGGCGCTCGCCATCGAGCAGGGCGCCATGTTCGAGGGCCGCAGCCGCCGCGCCGCCTCGGAAGCCGACCTGAACAATGTGGTAGACGGCAGGGCTCAGGCCATGCAGGTGCCGGAGCATCGGCCCCTCAGCACCGCGGCGTGAGTTTTCGGATCTACTCGCTTTTCTCGGCCGCGCAGGCGTTGATCCTCTTGCGCGGCCGCGTTCTCGGTTGACCGGGGCCGCTACGACCGCGGAACGGCCATGGCCGCCATCACGCGCTGCAGGTCCTGCTCGAGGGCCGCGGACGCCTGCTCGGTGGACGCGAGCTGGTCCGCCTTCTGCTGCTGCGCCGTCTGCAGGTCGGCGAACGGCCCCCGCACGCCGACCCATCGCGTGGTGGCCTCCGTGCGCACGAAGTAGCCGCCGCCTTCGCTGAACGTGTCGACGTAGATTTCAATCGTCGTGTTGTCGGACATGAAGGACCCCCTCTGGTCGTTACCCGGCTCTCACTAGCGGGTCCACCATCGGCAAGGCATGAGGCAGCATCGTGGTTTGCAGCCGCGGGACCAGCGACCTCGATGCGGAACCGGTTGCGCGTGACGGATGCGCAACAGCGGGAAGCGAAATTTCGGACGTGCTGCAGTGCGTCCTCATTTGTGGTGTTGAGTGCCGGCGCGGTGAGCGGGAGCCGTCGGTCGAAACCGAGCTCGAAAGGCGCCCATGCTCCAGACGCTCTTTTCCAGATCACGCCCGCCACGACACGAGGACGAGGAGCAGGACCTGCCCTCGGCGGAGATCCACTATCTGCCAGGGGCGGACCCAGGGCTGCCGCTGATCGTGGCCAAGGTCGAGCAGGAAGGCCGCGCGCGCGTGGCGCTGAAGCGCATGGGATATCTCAAGGTGCGGCTCGCCTACCGTCGCCACAAGCGGGCCCGCGAGGACACCTTCCACGCCTTCGGCGCCGAGCACCTCTGGCCGACGATGGATTTCGTCCAGGAGTGGCTGAGGGAGGAGCGGCGGGAGATCGTCGCCCGGCACCGCTCGGTGTTCCTGCTGTCCATGCTGGCCACCATCCTCGCCGGCCTCGCCTTCCTCGGTGCCCTGGCGCTGCTCGGGTAGGGCGCGCAGGTCCGGTCCGCGCTCCGGCAGCGCCCATGCATTGCCCGCGTTGGCAGCGCGCTGCAAACCTGCTTAGGTCCAGGGCCCCAGCCGGAGCCCCGCCGCATGGCCGCCGAGACGCCGAGCCTTCTTCCCCATGAGCAGCCGCTGCCGCCGCGCAAGGATCTATGGACCGCGGCTGCGTTCCTCGTGCTCGGCCTCGCCATCGTCTCGCTCGCCTGGTCGATGCCCAGGTACAAGGAGCAGAAAGGCGAGATCTACACGGCGCCCGGCCTCGTGCCCGGCATCTACGGCCTGATCATCACCGGCCTGAGCATCTGGCTCGCCGTCCGTTCCATTCGGCGCGGCGCGCATTCGGAAGCGGCGGCGACGCCCGAGACTGCCCACGACGGCTCCAGCAACCTGCGTCTCGCGCTTGCAGCCGGGCTCGCTCTCCTTTTCTGCGTCGGCCTGATCGGCCGCATGCCCTTCTGGATGGCCGCCGCCGTGTTTGTCACCGCCTTCATCGCGCTGTTCGAATGGCGCCCGGGCGTGCCCTGGGGCCTGCGAGCGAAGCTTCTCGCCACGGCGCTGCTGCAGGGCGTTGTCACCGGCATCGCGGTCATGCTGGTGTTCGAGAAGATCTTCTACGTCCGCCTTCCCTGACGGTCACCGGCGATGCTCGACAGCCTGGGACAGTTCGGCGGCGCACTCTGGGGCTTCATGTCGCCCGGCATCCTCTTCACGGTGCTGTGGGCGACGTTCCTCGGCATCGTCATCGGCGCCCTGCCCGGCCTGACCGCAACCATGGGCGTCGCGCTGATGACGACGCTCACCTTCACCATGCCGCACACGCAGGCCATCCTGGTGCTGGTGTGCATCTACGTCGGCGCCATCTACGGCGGCAGCCGCAGCGCCATCCTCCTCAACATCCCGGGCACGCCGGCTTCCGCCTGCTCCACGCTCGACGGCTATCCGCTGGCCCGCCAGGGCCTCGCCGGTCGCGCCATGGGCATATCCACCGCCGGCTCGTGGCTCGGCACGCTGTTCGGCACGCTGTGCGTCGCCGCCTTCACGCCGGTGCTGAGCGAGATGGCGCTCAAGTTCCAGAGCTTCGAGTTCTTCTGGATCTCGCTCTTCGGCATCGTCATCGCCGGCACGCTCGCAGGCGGCGACCCGCTCAAGGGCTACATGGCTGGCTTCCTCGGCCTGTGGATCGCCACCATCGGCCAGGAGCCCCACTACAACTATCAGCGCTTCGCGTTCGGCAGCACCGACCTTGCCGGCGGCATCGGCCTGCTGCCCGCGCTGGTCGGTGCTTTCGGCGTGGCGGAGGTGCTGCAGGCCATGCGCGGCCCCGCGGTCAAGGCCGTCTCCTCCACCATCGACTCGGTGATCCCGCGCATCAGCGACGTCGTCCAGCACTGGCGCACGATCCTGCGCTCGGGCGCCATCGGCACCTTCATCGGCATCCTGCCGGGGCTCGGCGAGGATACGGCCGCGTGGTCGTCCTATGCCGCGGCGCGCCGCGCCAGCAAGGAACCGGAGAAGTACGGCAAGGGCTCCGTGGAGGGTCTGATGTCCGCGGAGACCGGCGAGAGCGCCTGCGTTCCGGGTGCCATCATCCCCGTGCTGACCTTGGCGGTGCCGGGCTCGGCGCCCGCCGCCGTGCTGATGGCGGCCATGATGATCCACGACATCAACCCCGGCCCGAACCTGATGCTGCAGACGCCGGAGTTCTTCTACCAGATCGTGGCCATGCTGGTGATCGCCGACATGAGCAAGCTGCTGTTCGGCCTGACCCTGGTGCGTCCGCTCCTGTGGATCCTGCTGGTGCCGCGCGAGCGGCTGATGCCCGTCGTGTTCGTGCTGTGCGTGGTCGGCGCCTACGCTATCACCTCGCGCGTGTTCGACATCTACGTCATGCTGTTCTTCGGGCTGGTGGGGTTCATCCTGCGCGAGCTCAAGTTCCCGATGGCGCCGATGATCCTGGGGCTCGTGCTCGGCGACCTGCTGGAGAAGAACCTCACGCGCGGCCTCGTGCTGTCGGACGGCAGCCTCCTGCCGTTCTTCACCCGGCCCGTGTGCGCGGTGCTCGCCGCCATCACCATCCTGTCCATCCTCTGGTCGATCCCGGCGGTGAACCAGGCTACCCGCGGCTTGTTCCGCCGGCAGCCGCGATAGGGCGCCCGCCGATCGTCGCCGTAGATCGCGCTTGACCGCCGCCGACCCGATCACCGAGGATGGCTGCGGGGGACGGTCTCATTTCACCGTGTGAGGGCCCCATCGACGGTGGAGCGCTCGCGGTTGCGCTTCACTGCAAGACAAAGAACCGCCGTTTGGGAGGAAGCTCATGTCCATGCGTTTGCTGGGGCTCACGGGAGCCCGGCTTGCCGTCGTCGGCTCGGTGCTGGCGGTTGGCGCGACCGTCGTGCTGGCTCAGGAGAAGGACCTGAGCATGGGCAACGTCAACCCGCCCAAGCACGGCACCTCGCAGGCCTCCCAGCAGTTCATAGACAAGCTCGGCGAGCTCACCCAAGGCAAGACCAAGGTTGCCCACCACCATTCGGGCGCGCTCGGCGGCGAGCGCGAGGTCGCCCAGCAGATCCAGCTCGGCGCCGTCGACTTCGGCCCCATCACCACCGCGCCGCTCTCGACCCTGATCCCCGAGATGAGCGTGTTCCAGCTGCCCTACATCTTCCGCGACTACGACCACGTCTTCAAGGCGCTCGACGGCAGCGACACCATCACCAAGTACTACGAGGCCGTGCTCGACAAGAAGGGCCTCAAGCTCGTCGGCTTCATCGCCGCCGGCTACCGCGGCATCTACGGCCACGGCGCCATCAACTCGCTCGCCGACGTCAAGGGCAAGAAGGTGCGCGTGCAGGAGGACAAGATCCTGGTCGCCACCTTCAAGGCGCTCGGCATGATCTCCACGCCCATCGCCTTCCCGGAGGTCGCCACCGCGCTGCAGACCAAGGTGATCGATTTCGCCGAGGGCGGCGTCAACACCTTCTACCACAACAAGTTCTACGACATCGTCAAGTACGTGGCCGACGTGCGCCACACCCATCAGGCGGTGGCGCTGATCATGTCGAAGGCGACGTGGGCGAAACAGGATGCGGCCGGTCAGAAGGCGATTCAGGATGCCTGGGCGCACGCCAAGACCTTCAACCGCAAGTTCATCCTCGACGAGGACAAGTCGATCCAGGACCAGGTCAAGGCCAAGGGCGTGACGATCACCAAGCCCGATGCCACGCCGTTCCGGCAGGCGACGCAGAGCGTCTACGAGGAGTTCTACGCCACGCCGGCCGGCAAGGACGCCAAGAAGATGGTCGACTTCATCCTGGCCGTGAAATAGCCCATGGCCAGCGATCCGGGCGGCGGCCCGGCGGGTGAGGATCGGGGCGGGCGAGCCTGGGCGATTGGCTACGACGCGCTGGGCCACGTCGGCGGCGTGATTCTCGCCATCATGGCTGGCGCCGTGTTCCTCCAGGTGGTCCTGCGCTATCTGGGATTGACGGGCATCGATGGCCTCGAGGAGGTGCCGCGCTTCCTCTTCGTGTGGCTCGTGATGATCGGCTCTGCATCGGCGATGCAGCGCGGCCAGCACACCGCGCTCGACTATTTCGTCAATGCCGCGGGGCCACGCACGCGAGCCCTCCTGCTTGTCTTCACCAACGCCGTCGGCATCTTCCTCTTCCTCTATCTGATCAAGCTGAGCCTGGTGCTGGTGCCGAACGCGCAGTTGCAGACGAGCGCCGGATTGGAGCTTCCGCTGGGCTGGGTCTACGCCGCGATTCCCGTCGGATCGGCGCTGATAATCCTGCCGATGCTGCGGACAATCGTCGTTGCCGTGAGAAGCCTATGGCAGAGACCCTCCTGATCGTCTTCATTGTCTTCATCCTGCTGGGGATGCCGATCAGCATCGCCATGGGCGTCGGCGCGCTGGGCGCCGCCATGCTCTACCCGGCCCTCAATCCCATCATCATCCCGACCCGCTTCGTCGGCCTCCTGTCGGACTCCTATCTGCTGCTGTCGGCGCCGCTGTTCATTCTGGCCGGCAACATCGCCGCGCGCGGCGGCGTGGCGCGCGTCCTCATCGACCTCGCTACCGCGCTCGTCGGCCGCTTCCGCGGCGGCCTCGCCTACGTCAATGTGCTCGACAGCATGTTCTTCGGCGGCATCTCGGGCTCCGCGGTGGCCGACGTGTCCGCGCTCGGCACGTTCCTGATCCCGCAGATGGTCCGCAAGGGCTACGACCTCGATTTCGCCACCGCACTCACTGTCTCCACGGCCGTGGTGGCGCCGATCATCCCGCCGTCGATCATCGCCGTCATCTACGCGTGGATGGCCGAGGAATCCGTGGCGGCCATGTTCGCGGCCGGCATCATCCCGGGCATCCTGGTAGGTGCCGGCATGGCGGTGCCCGTGTTTGTCATCGCCAAGAAGCGCAACTACCCCAAGGAGCCGCCACCGACGCTGCCACAGTTCATGACCGCGCTGCGCAACGCCCTGCCGGCGCTGATGATCCCCGCCATCATCATGGGCGGCATCCTGTTCGGCATCTTCACGCCGACGGAGGCGGCCGCCGTGGCGGTGGTCTATGCGCTGGTGGTGCCGCCGCTCTTCTACCGCGAGCCGGCGCTGCGCGACATCCCGCAGATCTTCGCCGACTCGGCGCGGCTGTCGGGCGTGATCGGCCTCATCATCGGCTTCGTCGGTGCCTTCGGCTGGGTGCTCACCTTCTCGAAGTTTCCCTTCCAGGTGGCCGAGGCGATCGCGGCGATCGCACCGGACTGGTGGGCGTTCATGCTGCTCATCATCCTGCTCTACCTGATGCTCGGCACCTTCCTCACCCCCTCCGAGATCATCCTGGTGACGGTGCCGGTCCTGCTTCCCGTGGCGCAGGCCATCGGCGTCCATCCCATACATTTCGGCATGGTGTGCGTGATCGCCTCGGCCGTTGGCCACATCACGCCACCCGTGGGGTTGTGCCTGTTCGTCGGCATGGCGATCAGCGGCCTGCCCATGGACAAGCTGGTGAAGCCCCTGCTGCCGTTCCTCGCGGCCATCGTGGTGACGCTGCTGTTCGTCGCCTTCATCCCGGAGGTCACGCTGTTCGTGCCGCGCTGGCTCGGGTTGGTGCGGTAGGGGTATAGGTTGGGTTAGCGCGAAGCGCGTAACCCAACAGGGATGCGCGAGTGGCTTGTTGGGTTACGGCCATCGGCCTAACCCAACCTACGGCGACAACGCCTTGGCGAAATTGGCGAAGAACTCGTCGGCGAGCTTCTTGGCGGTGGAGTCGATGAGCCGGCCGCCGAGCTGGGCGATCTTGCCGCCGATCTGGGCATCGACGTCGTAGCTGAGCTTGGTGCCCCCGCCGTCGGCGTCGGAGAGCCTGACGTTGGCGCCGCCCTTGGCGAAGCCGGCGATGCCGCCGTCGCCCTGGCCCGAGATGCGGTAGCTGTTGGGCGGGTCGAGGTCGCTCAGGTTGACCTTGCCCTTGAAGCGCGCGCTCACGGGGCCGATCCTGATCTTGGCCACCGCCTGCATCTCGGTGTCGGAGAGCTTGTCCAGGCTCTCGCAGCCGGGGATCGAGGCTTTCAGCGTCTCGGCGTCGTTGAGGCGCGCCCAGACCGTGGCGCGGTCCGCCGGCAGCACGACCTCGCCCTTCATCGTCACGGCCATTGCAGTCTCCGTCATCCCGGGCCTTGTGCCCGGGATCCAGCCATCCATTCTCGCCGGAGCTTGCGGCCCGATGGATCCCGGCGACGAGTGCCGGGATGACCTCTATCCAGCCTTGGCGACGGCGCGGCGCGCCATCACCCCGACGAGGTGGGCACGATAGCCTGCGTCGGCGTGAATGTCGCTCATCATGTCGCCGGCGCTGGTGGCGAGGTTGGCGAGTGCCTGCGGCGACCAGTTCGCTGCCAGGGCGGCCTCGGCGGCCTTGTGGCGGAACACGCCGCTGCTGCCGGCGCCCGTCACGGCGACGCGCACATCCTTGCCTGTCTGCGCCACGGCGACGCCGACCAGCGCATAGCGCGAGGCCGGGTTGGCGAACTTCACGTAGGCGAACTTGCCGGGCGCGGGGAATGAGATGCGGGTGATGATCTCGCCGTCGCCGAGCGCGGTCGTAAACAGGCCCTTGAAGAAGTCTTGCGCCGCGATCTCGCGCTTGTTGGTGGCGATGGTCGCGCCGAGTGCCAGCAATGCAGCGGGATAGTCGGCGGCCGGGTCGTTGTTGGCGACCGAGCCGCCGATGGTGCCGCGGTTCCTCACGTGCTGGTCGCCGATGCCGGCGGCCACGTCGATGAGGCCGGCGATCGCGCCGCGCACGACGGCCGAGGTCGCCACCTCGTTGTGCGTGCTCATGGCGCCGATGACCAGCGCATTGCCCTTCTTCTCGATGCCCTTGAGCTCGGCCACCCGGGAGAGATCGACGATCACCTCGGGCTTGGCGAGCCGCAGCTTCATGGTGGGGAGCAGCGTGTGCCCCCCGGCGAGCAGCTTGGTCTCGCCGCCGGCCGCCAGCAGCTTTGCGGCGTCCGCCACCGATTGCGGGCGATGGTATTGGAAAGCGTACATGGGTCGTCTCCCTTACTCGGCAGCCATCTTGGTCTGTGCCTTCTGGGCGGCCTTCCAGACCGCCCGCGGCGTTGCCGGCATGGCGATGTCCTCGTGTCCCAGCGCATCGGTGATGGCGTTGATGACGGCTGCGGGCGCCGCGATGGCGCCGGCCTCACCGCAACCCTTGATGCCCAGCGGGTTCGACGGGCAGGGCGTGCCGAGCATGGCCACATTGTAGGAGGGCAGGTCGCCCGCGCGCGGCATGGTGTAGTCCATGTAGCTCGCGGTGACGAGCTGGCCTTCCTTGTCGTAGACGCAACCCTCCAGCAGCGCCTGGCCGACGCCCTGGGCGATGCCGCCGTGCACCTGGCCCTCCACGATCATCGGGTTGATGAGCGTGCCGAAGTCGTCGACCGCGGTCCAGCGGTCGATGCGCGTGGCGCCCGTCTCGGGGTCGATCTCGAGCTCGCAGATGTGCACGCCCGAGGGGAAGGTGAAGTTCGTCGGATCGAAGAAGGCGCCTTCCTTCAAGCCAGGCTCCAGCTGCTGGCCCGAGAACTTGTGGGCGATGTAGGCCTGCAGCGCCACTTCGGGGAAGGTCAGCGTCTTGTTGGTGGCGGTCGAGGAGAAGATGCCCTCCTTGAAGTCGACGGTGTCGTGCGGCACCTCCAGCACGAAGCCCGCCACCTTCTTGGCCTTGGTGATCACCTTGTCGATGGCGTAGTAGATGGCGGACATACCGACCGCGCCCGAGCGCGAGCCGTAGGTGCCCATGCCGAACTGCACCTTGTCGGTGTCGCCGTGCACGACGGTGATCTGCTCGATGGGGATGCCGAGCCGCTGCGACACGAGCTGGGCGAACGTGGTCTCGTGGCCCTGGCCGTGGCTGTGCGATCCCGTCAGCACCTCGACCGAGCCCGTCGGGTTGACGCGCACCTCCGCCGACTCCCACAAGCCGACGCCGGCGCCGAGCGAGCCGACTGCGGCGCTCGGCGCGATGCCGCAAGCCTCGATGTAGGCGGAGTAGCCCAAGCCCCGCAGCTTGCCGCCCTTGGCACTCAGCGCCTTGCGCGTGGCGAAGCCCTTCTTGTCGGCGAGCTCCAGCGCCTTGTCGAGGCAGGCCCCGTAGTCGCCGGCATCGTAGGTCATGATGACGGGGGTGGCGTGCGGGAAGCTCTTGATGAAGTTCTGGCGGCGGAACTCGGCGGGGTCCTTGCCCGTCTGGCGTGCCGCCACCTCGACGAGACGCTCGACCACGAAGGTCGCCTCCGGCCGGCCGGCGCCGCGGTAGGCGTCGACGGGCGCGGTGTTGGTGTAGACGCCGTCGACCTCGCAGTAGATGGCGGGGATGTCGTACTGGCCCGACAGCAGCGGCGCATAGAGATAGGTCGGCACCGAGGAGGCGAACGTCGACAGATACCCGCCGAGGTTGGCCTTGGTCTTGGCCCTGAGCGCCAGGATCTTGCCGTCGCCGTCGAGGGCGAGCTCGGCGACCGTGGCATGATCGCGGCCGTGCGCGTCGGCGAGGAAGGACTCGGTGCGCTCCGCCACCCACTTCACGGGCCGGTTGACCTTGCGCGAGGCCCACAGGCAAACCACCTCCTCGGCATAGATGAAGATCTTGGAGCCGAAGCCGCCGCCGACGTCCGGGGCGATCACCCGCAGCTTGTGCTCGGGCGCCAGGCCGATGAAGGCCGCCATGACGAGGCGGGCCACGTGCGGATTCTGGCTGGTCGTGTGGAGCGTCAGGCTCTCCTGGCCGGAGTCGTACTCGCCGATCGCCGCGCGCGGCTCGATCGCATTGGGGATCAGCCGGTTGTTGGTGAGCTCGATCTTGGTGACGTGCTTGGCCGAGGCGAAGGCAGCATCGACCTTGGCCTTGTCGCCTAGGTGCCACTGATAGACGGTGTTGTTGGGGGCCTCGGCGTGGATCTGCGGCTGGCCGGCATTCTGCGCGGTTGCCACATCGACCGCGGCCGGCAGCACGTCGTAGTCGACATTGACGAGCTCAGCTGCATCCTTGGCCTGCGCCAGCGTCTCGGCGATCACCACGGCGACGTGGTCGCCGACGTAGCGCACCTTGCCCTGCGCCAGCGCGGGATGCACGCCCGCCTTCATCGGCGAGCCGTCCTTGGAGTGGATCATCCAGCCGCAGATCAGCGGCCCGACCTTGTCCTTGGCGATATCCTCGCCGGTGTAGACGGCCAGGCACCCCGGCGACTTCAGCGCGGCCGAGGCGTCGATCTTCTTGATGGTGGCGTGCGCGTGCGGCGAGCGCACGAACACGGCCCAGGTCTGCCCCGGGCGGTTGATGTCGTCGGTGTACTGGCCCTTGCCGGTGATGAAGCGCTGGTCTTCCTTGCGCTTGACGGAGGCCCCGATGCCGGTTTCGGCCATGGCGTTGCTCCTCGATCCAATCTGTTCAAGTGTTGGTTCGCGCTGCGGCGACGAGCGCCGTCAGGCAGGACAATTTCGGCGCAGAGCTACTCGGCCGCCTGGCGCATGCTGCCCATGGCAGCGGCGCCCGCGCGCACGGCGGCGACGATGTTGTGATAGCCCGTACAGCGGCACATGTTGCCTTCCAGGCCCTCGCGCACCGTGTGCTCGTCGAGGTTGCCGCCCTTGCGGTTGGCGAGGTCGACGGCCGCCATGATCATGCCCGGGGTGCAGAAGCCGCACTGCAGGCCGTGGTGCTGGCGGAATGCCTCCTGCATGGGATGCAGCTGGCCGTCCTTGGCGAGGCCCTCGATGGTCGTGACCTGCGCGCCGTCGCAGGAGGCCGCGAGCACGGTGCAGGACTTCACGGCCTGGCCGTCCAGATGCACCACGCAGGCGCCGCACTGGCTGGTGTCGCAGCCGACATGCGTGCCGGTGAGCCGCAGGTTCTCGCGGATGAACTGCACCAGCAGCGTGCGGGGATCGATGTCGCCGGCGGCCGTCTTGCCGTTGACCGTGATCGAGACGTGCACGCTGCCGTTCTGCCCGCCCGCCGGAGGCGCCGCCCCCGTGGCCGCCGCTGACGTCTCAGACTTGCGAAACCAGGACATGCGCCTCCTCCTCTCATGCGGGCCTTCCTGCGGCGTGAGCCGCGGCCCGCTCTATTTTTAGAATTATACTCCTTCCAATTAGGCCACACCTTGGCCCACGGCGCAATCGAGGGATGGGTGGGTGCATCGGCGCGCGCGTTCCCAACTCGGCGGCGACATCTCGCTTTGCGATCACGGTTCAGGCTCGGCTTGTCCTGCGGTTCACGCAACTCCGGGCCGCGACCGGCCGTGGGCCGGTCGCGCGAGGCGGCAATATGCAATTGGGGGCGTGGCGAGGCGGCGGTGGCCGGATCGACGGAGTTGGCGCTGTCGGGACGATCAATGCGGCGGGCATACGCTCGTCGCCGTCATGCAGCGGGTCGCGGTGCAAGACCGCCCGGCGTTACCCCACGCGCAACATCGTGCATAACGCTCGTGGACTCGAAGGAGCACGCCATACTCGACGTAGCCGCGAGGACCGCGGGCTTCGTCGACATGCTCGTCACGGCACTCAGCGAAGTCATCGCCAAGATGAGGACGACGACGGCATGCACGAGATCAATACGTGGGCGGCGGCAAGCTGCGCGCGTCGATGAAGGGGGCCGCTCGGCGAATGTGACGATGGCCAACCTCGAGCAGGCGACCAGTGTCATTCACGTCATCGACGCCGCGCTGCTCCCGAGGTGATCGGGACGGCGGGTGCGCGAGGTTGGGCGACGGGCGGATGGCGCCTCAGCCGTCCGGCGCATCCACGAACCGCAAGCACACGCATCGCCAAGGTTACCTGCAAATGACAGCCTGTCCGGCATTGGCACCACCGATACCGCAAATGGCAGGCGACAGCCCGTTCACAGCCATTCGGTATTAGGAAGACTAATTCCAGAGGCTGCCCGCACCGCGCTCTACGCCATTCGCGAGCACGGCCCATAGGCTCATTGCTTTACCTATGGGAACTAACATCTCGATGCGCGGGGCAGGCGACCGATTGGCCTCGCGGACTGACATCGTCGCTGTGTCGTGCTCGAGGTCCGTGGTGGGGGAAGCCGGAAGCACGCATGCGTCGGTGAAGCGCCTCTTGGCGCCTGTTGATGCGGACGCGCCGAGCGCACTTATGGGCAATACCCAACTCGAGGACGGCGTGCCGACCTCGCGCCGCCTGCGCGAGGTGCTTCGCAGGCATGACGTCAGCGGCGAGCGCGCGATCGCCTTGGCGCAGGGCGCCATCGCGTTGTTCATCCTGACGCTGCATGCCATTGCCCAGATCAGCCAGCGCCTCGACGTGCCCGGGGCGGACTCGGGTCCTTTTGCGGGTCCCTGGGTGAGCCCGTGGGTGGTTCTCATCCTGTCGCTTCTGGTGGCGAGTTCGGCGCTGCGGCTCTACCTCGTGGAGACCGGCAGGCCCCCCGAGCGTGCTCGATGTGCTCAACGTGGCCGACATCGCCATCTTCCTCTCCCTGATCTGGGGCTATCAGTACGTCTACGGCCACCCCGCCGGCGGCGTCCTCAAGTCGCCCACCCAGACCCTGCTGTTCGGGCTCGTGGCGTTGCGTGCGCTGCGGTTCCATCCTCGACCCGTGCTCACCTCGGGCGTGGTGGCGGTATTGGGCTGGACGTTGCTGGTCTGCGCCGCCGTGGTTCATGACGGCAAGCTCGGCCTCACCCGCGACTACGCCGATCACCTCGCCTCCTACAAGATCCTGATCGGCGCCGAGATCGAGCGGGTCGTGGCGCTCGCCGCGCTCGTTGCGTTCCTGGCCGTTGCCACCCACAACGCGCGGCTGCTGCTGTCGCGCTCGGCGCACACATCCGACTACGCCGAGGCGCTCTATGCGGCGCGCAAGCACCTGGAGGGGGCGACGGCTGCGCGCATCAGGGCGGAGGCCGCGCTCGCCGAGCTCGATCGACGGGACGCGGAGCTGTACCAGCAGAACAAGCGCTTCGACGCCGCGCTCGAGCACATGAAGAAGGCCATCTGCATGTTCGACAGCGAGCAGCGGCTGACCGTCTGCAACCGTCGCTATGCCGAGATGTACGGTCTGACCCTCGACCAGGTGAAGCCGGGCACGACCTTGCGCGAGATTCTCGAGCACCGCATCGCTGGCGGAGTCTACGCGCGCGGCGATCCCGAGCAGTATATTCGGGCGCGCCTGGCCATAGCCGCCGACAACGTGGCCGCCACCGACGTGCAGGAGCTGCGCGACGGACGCGTCGTCGCTACCGTGCACCAGCCCACCCCCGACGGCGGGTGGGTCGCCACGCTCGAGGACATCACCGAGCTGCGCCGCGCCGAGGCCCGCCTCGCTCATGTCGCCATGCACGATTCGCTGACCGACTTGCCCAACCGCACGCTGCTGCGCCAGCGGCTTGCCGAGGCGCTCCTGCCCACTCATCGTTTCGGCGGCCGCCTCGCCGTTCTCGTGCTCGACCTCGACCGCTTCAAGGATGTCAACGATACGGTCGGCCACCCGGTCGGCGACGCGCTGCTCAAGCGGATGGCCGATCGCCTTCTCGCCATTGTCGGCAAGACCGAGACGGTGGCGCGACTGGGCGGCGACGAGTTCGCCATCATCAAGTCCGCGAGCGACCCCGCCGCGGAGGCGAGCGAGATTGCCCAGGCCATCCACGAGGCGATGGCCGAGCCCTTCGCGCTCGGCGAGCACCATGCCGTGGTCGCCACCAGCATCGGCATCGCAGTGGCCCCAGGTGACGGCGGCACGGCCGACGAGCTGCTCAAGAATGCGGACCTCGCGCTCTACCGCGCCAAGAGCGATGGCCGCGGACAGTCCCGCTTCTTCGAGCCGGAGATGGACCAACGCATGCAGGCGCGACTGCTGCTCGAGCGCTATCTGCGCGATGCGCTCGTTGAGGGTCAGTTCCAGCTCTTCTACCAGCCGCTCGTCAACCTCGAGAGCGACCAGGTCGTCGCCTGCGAGGCTTTGCTGCGCTGGGATCACCCCGTGCGCGGGTCCGTGCCACCCGCAGAGTTCGTGCCGCTGGCCGAGGACACGGGCCTCATCGTGCCGATCAGCGAATGGATCCTGCGCCAGGCCTGCGAAGAAGCGGCGCGCTGGCCCGAGCGCATCAAGGTGGCCGTGAACATCTCGCCCGTGCACCTGCGCGCCGGCGGCCTGGTGCAGACCGTGGTCACTGCGCTTGCCGCTGCGGGCCTGCCCGCCTCCCGCCTCGAGCTCGAGATCACCGAGACGGCGCTGTTGCAGAACAGCAAGGAGGCGCTCTCCACGCTCACGCGTCTGCACGACCTCGGCGTGCGTCTGGCGCTCGACGACTTCGGCACCGGCTATTCGTCGCTCAGCTACCTGCGCAGATATCCCTTCGACAAGATCAAGATCGACCGCAGCTTCATCGCCGACCTCGGCAGCGGCAACCACGATTCGCTCGCCATCGTACGCTCGCTGACGCGTCTGGGCGCCAGCCTCGGCATGGCGACCACGGCCGAGGGTGTCGAGACCGAAGAGCAGCTCGCCGTCGTGCGCGCCGAGGGCGTCACGGAGATGCAGGGCTACCACTTCAGCCCGCCGCGGCCGGCCGCCGAGATCCGCGCACTCCTGGAGCAGGCCGAGCGCGAGCGCTCAGCCAGCGCGGCATAGCCGAAAACCTGTAGGGCGCAATAAGCGCCAGCGCATTGCGCCGAGTCGATCGCCGCAACGGGCGCGACGGCGCAATACGCTTCGCTATTGCGCCCTACGGCCGACAAGCTACCTGTGGCGATCGTAGCGATGGTGATGGTGGTGGTCGCGGCGATGGTGATGGTGATCCCCCTGGTGATGGCGGTGACGACGGTGTCGACGCCAGTCCCAGCGGCCGCTGTCCGATTGCTCGATGTACCAGTTGCGCCAGCGGCGCGAGCTGACCTGCGCCACTCCGCTCTCGGCGCCGGCGAGGGCTTCGACCGTGCCCGGCAGCGCGACAGGCGCAGCTTGCGCCGGCGCGGACGTCACCGCGCCCGCCAGCAGCAGCGCGGCGGCCGGGAGAAGATACTTCAGGCGAGACATTGTTCGCTCCATTGTTGGTGCGCGGGATGCGTCCCGCGCCGCGCATCCTCCTCGCCCCTCGGGTGATCCCGAAACCTCGGCGAGCCTATTTTCCACGGCGTTTCAGGAGCTTGAGGCCAACCGCCTGAATGGCGTCTGAATGAATGAGGGCGGCAATGGGGCTATGGCGAAGCCGCCGCTCAGGCGCTCTCGCCGAGATAGACGCGCATCACGCCGGCATCGGCGAGTGCGACCTCGGGCGTGCCCGACGCGATGACGCGGCCGGCGTCGAGCACGACGATGTGGCCGCACAGCGAGCGGATCGCGTGCATGACGTGCTCGACCATCACGATCGTCATGCCGTCCGCGTTGAGCGAGCGTACGAGCTCGATGCCGGCCTCGAGCTCGGTGGGGTTGAGGCCGGCGAGCCATTCGTCGAGCAGCAGCAGGTCGGGCGCGCAGGCGAGCGCGCGGGCAAGCTCGATGCGCTTCAGGTCGAAGTAGGGCAGCGCGTCCGCCTGTGCGGATCGCGCGCCCTCGAAGCCGACGCGCGCGAGCAGCCGTTCGGCCTCGGCGCGGGCGGCCGCGACCTCGAGACGGCGGCGGCCGTACATGGCGGCGACGGCGACGTTGTCGCGGGCGTCGAGCGCGTCGGGAATGCGCGCGAGCTGGAACGTGCCGGCGATGCCGGCGCGGCAGACCGCTTCGGGCGTGGCGCCCGTGATAGGCGTGCCGCCAAGGCGCACCTCGCCGGCGAGCGGGGCAAGCCGTCCCGAGACGACATTGAGGAGCGTGGTCTTGCCCGAGCCGTTGGGGCCGATCAGGCCCACCACCTCGCCCCTGGCGACCGTGAATGAGACGCCGTCGAGCGCGGCCAGGCCACCGAAGTGGCGCGTGAGGCCCGATACCTCGAGCAGGGGAGCCGGTGCGGCGCTCATGGCTGCCTCGCCTGGCTTTGATCCTGGGAGGACGCGGGACCCTTGGGCGCGGCGATGCCGTTGCGGCCCGCAGGCGGCGACACCCTGTTTCGGCCCGCCGGCCCGCCGCCGATGCGGTCGGCGAGCGCATGCAGGCGGTGAGCCAGGTCGGGGCGGCGCAGATGCCCGCGCCACCTCCGCAAGAGGCCGATCAGCCCGTCGGGGATCAGGAACACGATGCCCAGCAGCACCAGGCCCAGCACCACGCTGAAGTAGTTGGGCACCGTCACGGACAGATAATCCGAGATCAGCACCAGCGGCACCACGCCGAGCATCGGTCCCCACACCGAGGTCGCCCCGCCCAGCAGCGCCATGATGACGGTCAGGAACGAGGTGTTGGGATTGAAGGCGATGGTCGCATCCATGTAGCTCCAGCGTGGGGCCAGGATGGCGCCCGCGAGCGTCATGACGACGGAGCTCACCACGAACGTGCCGACCTTGAGGGCCACCGTGTTGATGCCGACCTGGCGCGCCACCGTCTCGTCGGCGCCCAGCGTCTTGAGCGCAAATCCCATGCGGCTGCGGTCGCGCACCATCCACAGCGCGATGATGGCCACGCACAGCGCCAGCAGCTGGTAGTAGATGTGCGTGGTCGTGATCGACAGGAACAGATGCCGTCCTGCCTTCTGAGCGATGTTGAACTCCCACCAGCTCACGATGGCGCTGACCAACGTGGCGAGCCCGAACGTGAAGATCACGAAGTACATGCCCGAGAGGCGCAAGGTGGCGAGCCCGACGAAGGCCGAGAGCACGATCGACACGGCGACCGCCGCCAGCAGGGCGAGGCCGTAGGAATAGTCGGGCGCCAGGATCGCGACCGCGTAGGCGCCGACACCGAAGAACGCGGACGCCGCCAGCGATACGTAGCGCGTGGCACCCGAGAAGAACGCCCAGCCCGTCGCCAGCGCGATGTAGGTGAGGATGTTGACGAGCAGCGACAGCCAGTAGGCGTCGGCGAACCTCGGCGCCACGATCAGCGCGAGCAAGGCCGCAACCGGGATCGCCTGCTTGGGGAGGCGCAGCGAGCCTTGCGTGCCGGAGCGGGCAGCGGCGCCGAACAGGCCCTGCGGCCGCCACAGCAGCACGATCGAGAAGATCGCGAAGTTGATGACGGTAATGAGCCCTGGATCGAGCAGGAGCGCGGCCAGCGTTTCGGCAAGCCCGAGCATGAGACCCGCGACCAGGCCGCCCAGAACGTGGCCGATGCCGCCCATGACCACGACGATCAGCGCCTTCATGGTGAAGGCGGCGCCGATGGTGGGATTGATGCCGACGAACGACGACAGCAGGATGCCGGCAACGGCTGCCAGCGCCCCGCCGGCCGCGAACGCGAGCGCGCTGTAGCGGGCCACGTCGATGCCGACCAGCGGGGCGGTGCGCGGGCTCACCGCGATCGCGCGCATGGCGCGGCCGACCGGCGAGTAGCGCAGGAACGCATAGACGCCGCCCGACAGCGCAAGCGCCGCAACTAGGACGAGCAGGCGGTTGGCGCCGATCACAGCGCCGAACAGGTTGAGGGGAACGCTCAGATAGCTGTAGGCACGGTCGGTGCCGCTCCAGGCGACGAGCGCGACACCCTGCAGCACGAACAGCAGGCCGAAGGTGGAGAGGATCGAATCGATCTCGCGCTTGCCCTGGTCTTGGGCGCGGCCGAGAAGCGGATGCAACACGTACGTGAAGAGCAGCCAGCTGAGCGCGAACGCCAGGGGCGCCCCGACGAAAAGCGTGAGCACCGGCGACAGGCCCAGCAGCGTGAAGCCCCAGAAGGCTCCGTAGCCCGCCAGCATCAGGAATTCGCCGTAGGCGAGGTTGAGGACGCGGGCTACGCCGTACTGCAAGTTGAGCCCGATCGAGATCAGCGCATAGATGCCCCCGATCACCAGGCCCGCGAGCAGGAAATCGAGCAGCATCATTTGCGTCTACAAGGGCTCGGCTAGGGACGGGCTCGGGCTTCGTGCCGTTCTCACACAGCCTACACAAGGGCCATTAAGGAGTTGTGGTTTATGAAAAAAGCAGGCCCGCGCCGGCAAGCGCGAGCCCGCTCGCCTGGACGACGTCGGACCTACTTCACGACCGGCTGCGCGGCGCCGGGCATGTTCGCGGGCGCGATGCCCTTGTACTCTCCGTCCTGCCACTGGCCGACCCACCACAGCTTGCTCAGGCGGTTGCCGTCGAGCTTGACGTCGCCGAGGATGGTCTTGAACGTGCCGCTGCTGAGCTCCGCGATGATCTTGGCACGGTCGATCTCGCCGACGCGCTCGATCGCCTGCTGCAGCGCCTGCAGGCCGGCGTAGGTGTTGGAGGAGGCCCAGCGGTCTGGCTCGGCGCCCTTGTTGACGGCCTTGTGCCGCTCGACCCAGTCCTTGACGCCGGGGCCGTTGGGGTCCCAGGCGCCCAGCCCGAAGATGCCGTTGGCCTTGTCGCCGAACTTGCCCTTGTAGCTCGGGAACGCCACGCCGACCGACAGGAACTTGAATTTCGGATTGAAGTCGTTGGCGATCGACTGCTCGGTGAGCATGAAGGTGTCGGGCGGATAGGAGAAGGCGATCATGATGTCGGGGTTGGCAGCCTTCGCCGCCTTGATCTGGGCGGAGAGATCGGCGACGCCGAGCGGATAGCTCGTCTCGTAGACGATCTTGAACCCGCCCTTGTCCAGCGCCGGCTTGGCGGGCGTGAGAAACTCCGAGCCGAAGGGATGCTGCACGGTGAAGAGCGCCACCGTCTCCTTCACTTGGCCCTTCTTCTTGAGATCGCTCAGCAGCTCGACCAGGGCGGTCACGCCGTCGGTGGGCCGGCCCAGCAGCCAGAACGCATTGGGAAAGCGCGGTGCGAACTCCGGAATCTTGTCGGTTGCGGCCGTGCCCATGATCTGGGGATAGCCGTACTTATTGAACGTAGGCGCCGCCTGCAGGTTGGGGCCCGTGCCCCAGGGCGAGAGCACGAGGTCGACCTTGTCGACGCTCATCAGGCGCTCGACCAGGCGCACCATGTCCTCGTTGTTGGAGCGGTCGTCGATCTCGGTGACCTCGATGGGAATCTTCTTGTTGTATTTCTTGAGCATCAGGCCGCCGGCCTTGTTGACCTCGTCGACCCACAGCCGGTAGTTGGGCACCGTGGTCAGCATGGCGCCGGCCGACTGCGGGCCGGACAGCGAGATCACATAACCGACCTTGATCGATTTCGGCGCCTCCTGCGCGACGGCGGCGACCGCCCCCGCGCCGGCGAGCACCGCCGCCGTCAACGCCAAACCTATATATCTCCGCATCGTACTCCTCCCTGGAGCTTGCTACTGGAAGAACGGGGGTTTTGAGCTTTTGGCGAAGGTTATTGGTTGGAATACCTACGGTCAAGCCGCTGACGGCGCAGTGTCAGCAGCAAGCGAGTTGTCCGGGTTCTGTAGCACACGATTTGTCCGGTAATCCGTGGGCTTCTCGATGCGGGTAGCATCGGGGGGGCGACGGCCGATTCGAGAACGGCCGATCGGCTGCCGAATGCGTGGTTGCGCTGCACCGCAGTGAAAAATGGGGGCGGCATGTTGGAATGGTGGGGCGCGCGATCGAGCGTCCCGCCGGCATCAGCGACGAATGCGGAGCTTGGTTGCGAGCTGCAGGCCTACCAGAACAGCAGCTTGGAGGGAGGCCAGCTCTCCTCCTGCTTCGGGCGCGGGGCGCGCTTGGGCGGCCGCGCAGCAGGATCGGGCGCCCTGGCGGCGTCTGCTCCGGGCTTGGCCGACGCGGCCTCGTTGGGCACGCCCGTGGCCACCGGCCAGGTAAGGGCGCGCTTGGCGAGCGGCTGCGCCGAGGCTGCGGTTCGCTTGCGGTCGAGCTCCTGCTGCGCCTGCGCGTCGAACTCGGCGACCGTCGCGGCGGCGGCCTTCGGCACCATGTGCACGACGCGATAGCCCTTGGCCTTGAGGTCGGCGAGCAGACCTGGCAGGGCGCGCGCGGTCGAGGGCTGGATGTCGTGGAACAGGATGATGCCTTTGCGCGGCCGGGCAACGTCGCCCATGACGCGGCGATGCACGGTGACGGGGTCGCGTGTGCGGAAGTCCTTGCTGTCGACGTCGATCGAGAAGATGCCGATCTGGCGCTCCTTGAGGTGGGCGATCATGCCCGGCGGGTCGGCCAGGAAGGGAAACCGGAAGAACGGGGCGATCGGCTTGCCCAGCGCCTTCTGCACGGCCGAGAACCCGAGCTCGATCTCGGCGCGCGCCCGCGCCGGGCTCGCGGCCCGCAGGTTCACGTGCGACCAGGTATGGGTGCCGATGGTGTGGCCCCGCCGGTCGTACTCCATCACCATGTCCGGATCTGCCACGGCCATCCGTCCCACGACGAAAAAGGTCGCCTTGGTGCAATGGGCGGCAAGCGCCTCGAGCACGGGCACCGTGTAGGAGCGCAATGGGCCATCGTCGAACGTCAGCACCACCTCGCCGTCGTTGAGGAAGTTCTGGTCCTTGTATTGGAACCCGTAGAGGGGACCCTTGGAGGTATCGATTTCGACCGTGCGCGAGGTGCCGAGCGCGTTGTCCCTGCCAACGCTCGGGACGCAGGTCTCCTGCGCACTGGCCGGCGCCAGCAGCAGCAGCCCACCGACAGCCATAGCCGCCGCCAACGTCTTGATCGACCGCATTTCCCTCGAAGCCTCGTCGCCAACCCTTGCCATTTCCCCCAACGCCGGCCGGACGCTCGCACGTTCGCCTCGCGCAGAGCAAGCCAATGCGGCCGTGGCAACCTAGCGCGAAAGAGTAAAGGGCTTCTCTGCAACACTCGATCCGAGGCTGGTGTGTCGATGACGCACCAGCGCCCCGCGAGCCGCCGTGGCGCCACGGGGGTGGCCTGCGATCGCTGGCGGTGCTATGCGGCTCGGCACGCGCGCATCGCTCGAGCGCACAAAGAACTGCTCCATGCAAGACGAACCCCTCGGCGAGCCGGGCCGCACGCCCGGAGCGCAGCCTGCGGCCGAGCTGGCAGGCCCCGTGTCGGAGGCGTTGCGCGCCGCCGACCCTGGTGCTGTGCGCGCGCTCGTCGAGCGCCTGGAGGCTCCCGATCTTGCAGACCTGATCGCTCTTCTCGACCCCGAGCTGCGGGCGCCGCTGATCGAGGCGCTGGGCCCGGCCTTCCGGCCGGAGGTGCTGACCGAGCTCGACGAGGCCGTGCGCGACCAGCTGCTCCCCGCCCTGCCCAGGGAACGGCTTGCCGATGCGATCGCCGAGCTCGAGACCGACGATGCCGCCTACCTCCTCGAGAACCTCGACCCCGCGGTCCGCCAGGAGATCCTGGAGCGCATCCCCACCGCCGATCGCGCCGCGCTGGAGCGCAACCTCGAGTACCCGCAGGAGACGGCCGGCCGTCTCATGCAGACGGATTTCGTGGCCGTGCCGCCGTTCTGGACGGTCGGGCAGGTCATCGATCACATGCGCGAGGCCGACGACCTGCCGGAGACCTTCTCCGACATCTATGTGGTCGATCCAACCTACCACGTGCTCGGCAGCGTCGACCTGAGCCGCATGCTGCGTACCAAGCGGGATGTCAGCATCTCCTCCATCATGGATGCCACCCGCCACGTGGTGCTCGCGACCGCCGACCAGGAGGAGATGGCGCGCCAGTTCGAGCGCTACGACCTCAAGTCCGCGCCCGTCATCGACGCCAACAAGCGCCTGGTCGGCGTGGTGACCGTGGACGACGTGGTCGACGTCATCGAGGAGGAGGCCGAGGAGGACCTGCTGCGCCTTGGCGGCGTCGGCGACGAGAGCGTCGCCGACAACGTCGTCAATACCGTGCGCAACCGCTTCGCCTGGCTTTTCATCAACCTCGGGACGGCACTCCTGTCGGCGTCCGTCATCAAGTTCTTCGACGCCACCATCGACCAGATGGTGGCGCTCGCCGTGCTGATGCCGATCGTGGCCTCCACCGGCGGCAATGCCGCGACTCAGACCATGACGGTGACCGTGCGCGCGCTCGCCACCCGCGAGCTCGGCGCCGCCAACGCCGCCCGGGTCATCGCCCGCGAGGCTTCCGTCGGGCTCATCAACGGCTTCGTGTTCGCGGCCATCATGGGCTCGGTCGTGCTGGTCTGGTTCGGCATCGGCACGCTGGGGCTCGTCATCGCCGCGGCCATGATCTGCAACTTCCTGGTGGCGGCGATGGCCGGCATCCTGATCCCGCTCGCCTTGACGCGGGCGGGCTTCGACCCGGCGGTCGCCTCCGGCGTGTTCGTGACCATGACCACCGATGTCGTGGGCTTCTTTGCCTTCCTGGGGCTCGCCACGCTGTGGCTGGTTTGAGTGGTGTCATCCCGGAATTTCGCGTAAGCGAAATATCCGGGACCCGGACCCGAGACCGAGAGGCAGAAGATGACCGTACGCGTGCGCCGCCTGGAGGCGCGGGACAAGCCGATGTGGCTCACCCTTTTCAAGGGCTACATCGAGTTCTACAAGGCGACCGTGCCCGAGGACGTCATCGAGATGACGTGGAAGCGGCTCATGGAGGGCGCCCCCGACTTCCACGTCGCGTTCGTCGCCGTCGATGCGGCCGACAAGCCTGTCGGCATCGCGCACGTTCTGTTCCATCGCTCGACCTGGTCGCCGACCTCGTATTGCTACTTGGAGGATTTGTTCGTGGACCCGGCGCAACGCGCCAAGGGCGCCGGCCGCGCCCTGATCGAGGCGACCTACCGCGAGGCCGACGCGCGCGGCTGCACCCGCACCTACTGGGCGACGCAGGATTTCAACTACCGCGCCCGTACCCTCTACGACCAGGTCGCCACCAAGTCGGTGTTCGTGCAGTATCGGCGTTAGGCGCACCGCCCTACTTGCGTCATCCCGTGCAGGCGTGGTTGCGCAGGGTTGGCGCGCGTTTCATGATGGCTCGAGCCCGAGGCCCGACACATACGCGAAGAGGACCATCATGAAGACCCGCGCCGCCGT
>JBGGME010000400.1:0-25756 GCA_041288195.1 Hyphomicrobiaceae bacterium | reverse complement strand
CTGGTCGCCTCGTCGAGCAGCAGGATCGGCGCGTCGCGCAGGATGGCGCGGGCGAGCGCGATGCGCTGGCGCTGGCCCCCCGACAGGCTGATCCCGCGCTCCCCGAGCCGTGTTGCATAGCCCTGCGGGAGCGCCGCGATGAAGCCCGCCGCCTGGGCCGCCTCCGCCGCGCGCTCCACGTCGACGTCGCTGGCCTCGGGGCGGCCGTAGCGGATGTTCTCGGCCACCGTCTCGTCGAACAGGGCCACGTCCTGCGGCACCAGCGCGATGCGCGCCCTGAGCGCCGCCGGGTCGACATCGGCGACCGCAATGCCGTCGACGGCGACGACGCCCGACTGCACATCGTAGAAGCGCAGGATCAGATTGAAGATCGTGCTCTTGCCCGCCCCCGACGGGCCGACGATGGCAACCGTCTCGCCGGGCTCCACCTCGAAGCTCGCCCCGTTGAGCGCCGAAACTCCGGGCCGCGAGGGATACACGAAATGCACGTTGCGGAAGGCGATCCGACCCTGCGGCGGCTCCGGCAATCGCAAGGGCCGCTCGGGCGCCCGGATCTCGGGCCGCGCCGCCAGCAGCTCCATCAGCCGATCGGCGGCGCCGGCCGCCTGCGCCAGCTCGCCCCACACTTCCGACAGCTCGGCGATGGCGCCCGCCGCGAACACCGCGTAGAGCACGAACTGCCCGAGCCGCCCGCCGGTGATCTCGCCGCCGATCACCAGCCGCGAGCCGAACCACAGCACGCCGACGATGCTCGTGACGACGAGCGCGATGGCGATCGCGGTCAGCCCCGCGCGCGCCATCAGGCGCATGCGCGCCGCAACGAACGCCCGCTCGACGGCCGCCGCGAAACGCCGCGACACCGTCTCCTCCTGGCCGAACGCCGTCATGGTGCGAACGGCGCCCAGGTTCTCCGCCGCGTAGGCCGAGGCATCCGCCAAGCGGTCCTGCGCCGCCCGCGACAGGCGCCGCACCGCCCGCCCGTACGCCAGCAGCGGAAACACGATCACCGGGATCGCCGCCAGCGCCATCGCCGCCAGCATCGGGCTCGTTACGAACATCATGGCGAGCGCACCGAACAGCATGATGGTGTTGCGCAGCGCCTGGCTCAGCGCCGAGCCGGCCGCCCCCTTGATCTGGGTGGTATCGGCCGTGAGCCGGCTCATCACCTCGCCGGAGTGCGTGGTCTCGTAGAAAGCGGGCCCAAGCGTGGCCAGATGCCGGAACACCTGCGCGCGCATGTCGGCCACCACGCGCTCGCCCAGCCAGTTGACCGCGTACATGCGCCCCGCGCTGGCGAGCGCCAGGACCAGACCGATGCCGATCAGCGTAAAGAAATAAAGGTCGATGAACCCGCCGTCGTGACCGGCAAAGCCCACATCGATCATGCGCCGCACCGCCACCGGCACCGTCAGCATGGCAGCCGCCGACACGACGAGGGCGACGAACGCGGCCCCCACCATGGCCTTGTAGGGCCGCAGATAGGGCCAAAGGCTCATCAGCTGGGGCAGCTGCTGCCGGCCCAACCGGGACGCCTCGGCTTTCTGATCGTCGTTGGACAACAGCAGCCCCCGGATCGGCCCTTTGAGCAGCCTGGGCGCACGGAGAGTGCCGGGGCGGCGACCGCAGGGCAAGGGGCCTTGCCGCCACCTGCCCGCGACGCGAGGACGCCGGACGAACGGCCGCGGCGGCAGCTTGTCTCGCTCCCCCTCTTCGAGTATGAGGGGCCCACGAAATCGAGGGCCGACGCCGTTGGCGGGACGACGGCCGGCGACAACCCTTACCAGACCGTGGCGAGACGCAAATGAAGAAGGTCGAGGACTTCCACCCTGACTATCACCTCATCAAGGTGGTGATGACCGACGGCACCGAGTTCGAGACCTACTCGACCTACGGCAAGGAGGGCGACAAGCTCACCCTCGACATCGATCCCATGACGCATCCGGCCTGGACCGGCGGCGACCGCCATCTAACCGACCGCGGCGGCCGCCTCTCGCGCTTCAAGAAGAAGTTCGAGGGCATGTTCTAGGTCATCCCGGGCCTTGTGCCCGGGATCCACTTCACCTCTTGCTCCGAAGCTCGCGGATAGTTGGATCCCGGCGACGAGCGCCGGGATGACAGCTACCCGCCCGCCCCCAGCCGCCGCGCCCGCTCGATCAGCCGCCGTGCGTTGCGATAGGTCGGCACCTCCACCCATTGCCCCTCGATGAGTACGCGGTCCGCGCCGCGCGTCCGCGCAGCCTCGAACCCATCCACGATCGCCTGCGCGCGCCGCAGCTCCTCCGCATTCGGCGTGAGCGCCGCATTCAGCGCCGCCGCATGCTCGGGCCGCACCAGCGACTTGGCCCGATAGCCGAGCCTGCGCACGAACGCCGCCTCGCGCACCGCGCCTTCGACATCGCCGTAGGTATAGGGCGCATCGACCGGCTCGACACGGGCGGCGCGGCACTCGACCACGAAGCGCCGGCGCGCATAGTCGAGCTCGACCCCATCACGCCCGCGCTCGGCGCCCAGATCGTTGACGAGGTCCTCGACACCGAGCAGCGCGCAGCGAATGCGTGGGCTGGCGGCAGCGATCGCGCGCACGTCCACCACGCCCAATGCCGTCTCGCACACGGGCAGGATCTCGGTGCTGCCGGCCGCAATGCCGAGAGTGCCTTCCCAATGCGTGATCGCCGCATCGAGCGCATGCATCTGCGCCGCACGATCGGTCATCGGGTAGGCGATCACATCCGGCCGGGTCGCCATCGCGGCGGCAAGATCGGCCGCGCCCTCTCCCTCCAACGCATTGATGCGCACGGCGCCCAGGCGGCCGCGCTCGCGACAGCTGGCAACGAACCGCGCCAGCAGGTCGCGCGCCTGCACGCGCCGCTCAGGCGGCGTGAAGTCCTCGAGATCGACGATCAGTGCATCGGCGCCGCTCGCCAGCATCGCATCGTGCGCGATTGCATCGGCGCCCGGTCCAAACAGCCAGGTGCGGCGCAGGTCGGGATCGAGAGTGGCCATCTCACACGTCATCCCGGCGAAGGCCGGGACCCAGGACACCATGCTGACTAGTGACGGAGACGCGCATAGGTGCCGGCCTATTCCCGCGAGCGCCCTGTCGGGCACTCGCGGCGCCGGCATGACGGCAATTGTCGGACGGCGTCAGGCGCCCCTGCCGAGGAACCCGCGGATCGCGGTGCGCCGCGGCGGCTCCGGCGGCCGGCTGAACGCCTCCTCCAGGCGGTTCACCTGCGCGCCCACGGGATTGGCGAAGCTTGCTGCCTCCTCCAGGCATCCCTCGATGGCACGGTCGATCTGGAAGATGCGATCGTTGAGCGAGTAGCTGATCTCGATGAGGGAGCGCAGCCCCTGCGGCAGATCGGCGTAGCCCTTGATGTGCGCCGGCCGGCCGGGCGCCTTGAGCTTCACGCGCTCGCGCTTGGTGCGTGCCTCGGTGGCGGTGATCTCGCCCTCTTTCAGGGCGCGGCGGATCATGAGCCAGGAAGCGAGTTCCAGCAGCCTGGTGGTGAGCCGCATGCTTTCGGTTGCGTACAGCACCGCGACGGGACCTCGCAGCGCGCGGGCCTCCTTGCGGCCCTGGCCGTCGAGGTAGGAAGCCGTCTTCTCGACGAGCCCCATGCCCTCCTTGAAGATCGCATCGAACTGGTCGGAGGCGGCAAACCGCTCGCCGAAGGAGACAGTGACGCCCGCCGAAGCCGGCCTTTCGCGATCGATACTAGTGCTCATGACACGACTTGATACGAGTGAACACGCTTCGGTGACCATCCTACAGTACGCCACCCTCGCAGGCGAGGGTTAACAAACCGCCCTCTATTGCGTCCCGAATGAAGGCACGAGGATGACGTGCGCTCGTCAGGCCACGCACGATGCGTGCCATTTCAGAGCGCCCATAAAAAAAGAGCCGCCAAGCGGCGGCTCAGGAGTTAACAGGGAGGCGTCAAACAGAGTGGACAGGACCACTCGGATCCAGAAGGCTGGACAGGCGCGATCATGGCAGGGATTGGATAATGAAGCGTAAACCGCCGTCGCGCCGATGCCATGCGCCGCGCTGCACGCAACCATGTCTTAACTTCGCTAGAGGTTCAGAAAGATGCGGGCTGGCGTAGACATGTCCTCCTTCGACCCGCACTCCGCATCGCCCGGCCAGCATCTCAATTGGGCAGGACAGAGCTTCACTGCCCGCGCCATCGCCGCATCGGGCGAGCTGAACGAGCCGATCCAGGTCTGCTCGCCATCGCCGTAGGCCCCACGCAGCCACACGCTGCGCTGACGCCGCAGCAGCGGATCACGCTTGCCGACCTCCAGCACCACGTAGTTCGCCACGCTGCCGCGCATGACCTTGACGAGGTCCGCGCGCGTCCCCCCGAAGCGCGCCTGGAAGAGGGCGCAACGCCCCGAGGTCTGCGGCGCCGCTTCGACGGAACGGACGGCCTCGCGAGAGAACTCTCCATCGTCTCCCGCGTCGCTCCCGCTGTAGGCGACGATCAGCGTCAGCACCAGAAGACCCGCGGCAACCGATGCCGCAATCGCCAGCGTTGGGGTCAGACCCTTGGCACGCAACATACAGCCTTGCTCCGAGCTAGCGGGTGGGTCTGACCCCGTATCTCAATGCTCACCGCTTGAACACCGCCGCGGCCGCCGCCTCGTGCGCCTTCTTGGCGCCGATCTCCGCCTGCACCCGCTCGATCTCGGCCTGCAAGGCGGCGATGCGCGCCTCGAGCTCCGACACGGAGAGGGTCTTGAGCTCATCGCCCACCGCGATGCCCTTCTTCGGTTTCGGCGTGAGGTCGTCCCAGTCCATGGCGCACTCCTCTGCCGCGAGGCCAAACGCTAGCGCCGACCCTGGCACGACTTCTCCCTTGTCTCAACCCGTGGGCTCGGGCAAGTCTCCCGCGCAAACCTTGGAGAAGAGCGGGCGAGGAACGAAGGCCATGGCCGAAATACCCGACACGATGATCGCGGTGGAGATCAGCGCTCCCGGCGGCCCCGACGTGCTCAAGCCCAAGATCGTGCCGGTGCCAAAACCGGGCTCCGGGCAAATCCTGATCAAGGTCGCCGCTGCCGGCGTCAACCGTCCCGACGTGGCACAGCGCATGGGCGTCTATCCGCCGCCGCCCGGCCATTCGCTGCTGCCGGGTCTCGAGGTTGCGGGCGAGATCGTGGCGACGGGAGGGAGCGTGACGCGCTGGAGGCCGGGCAACAAGGTGTGTGCGCTCGTCAACGGCGGCGGCTACGCCGAATATTGCCTGGCCGAGGAGCCGATCGCCCTCCCGATCCCGGCCGGCCTCGACATGATCAAGGCCGCGGCAGTCCCCGAGACTTTCTTCACCGTCTGGAACAACGTGTTCGAGCGCGGCCGGCTCGCCGCCGGCGAATGGCTGCTCGTGCACGGCGGCTCGAGCGGCATCGGCACGACAGCCATCCAGCTCGGCAAGGCCTTCGGCGCCAAGGTCATCGCGACCGCCGGCTCCGCCGACAAGTGCAAGGCGTGCCTCGAGCTCGGCGCCGACCACGCCGTCAACTACAAGACCGACGACTTCGTCGCCGCCGTGAAGACCGCCACCGCCGGCAAGGGCGTCGACGTCACGCTCGACATGGTCGGCGGCGACTACACCGAGCGCAACATCATCGCCGCCGCCGAGGACGGCCGCATCGTGCAGATCGCCACCCTTGGCGGCGCCGAGGTCAAGATCAACATCGCGCGCCTGATGATGAAGCGCGTCACGCTGACGGGCTCGACACTGAGGCCCCGCACGCGGGAGGTGAAGGCGGGCTTTGCCCGCGCGCTCGAGGACAAGGTGTGGCCGCTGCTGGCAGCCGGCAAGGTAAAGGTGGTGATCGACTCCACCTTGCCCCTCGCCAAGGCGGCCGACGCCCACCGCCGCCTCGAGACCAGCGCCCACATCGGCAAGGTCGTGCTGGTGGTGTGAGCCCCCCGCGCCAACGTCTTCACGGCGCCGCGAGTGCTCGAGAGAGCGCTTGCGGGAATAGGCCGGGACCCAGTCCGCCTGTCGGACCCGCGCATGGGTCCCGTGCCTCAGGCTCTGCGCCGCAGCGCAGAGCCTGCACGGGATGACGATTGGGTGGGCGATCTAAGCCTTGTCGCCGGGGTCCTCCGCTTTCCTCCGCTTCGCGCCGGCGCTCAGCCGCGCGAACCCCTCTGCGATCTCGGTCCGCCGCTCGCGGACGCTGGGCCGGTGCCAAAGCCTCGGCTTCGCTCTCCCCTTGCCGGCGGGTTTGGGGGGCACCGCCCCCACCGGCATATCCTCGGCGCCACCGTTATCGCTCTTGCGCCGCGCCTTCCCCCGCTCCAGCGATCGGCGCACCTCACGCTGCTCGCACTCGTCGGTGTAGAACCGCCCGAACTCTGCCCTGGCCATCGCCTTGGCGAACGCCGCGTCCGCACCCGTGCGGCGTCTCCGCCGCCGCACGCGCGCATTGCCCGGATGGGAGAACTTGATGTGCAAGGTGCACCTCCGACGCCTGGCTTGAACCCGCGGACCAAAGGGCCGCACCGACGCGCGCGCAGGCATTCGCACGTGTCGGGATCGCTAGGGTTCAAGCCGTCGGAGCTACTGGCCTTGCATGGGTCTCGCCTCGTTGTGAGGGTTGCCTGTTCACGCCCGGACCTGGTGTGGCCGGACGCCGCCTCTCTGCACACGCCGCATGGCAATTCGATGGCGCAAGGTCGCTCGTGTGGCCCTGTTGCATCGGGAGGCCGTTCAGACTATGAGATGGCCCGAGCCGCCCGGCGGGGCATGCTGCGGCGGCTTTGTGCATCAAGCAAGAACGGCCGACGTCTCGGCATCGGGTCTCAAGCGCGCATTCTTCCTGCGCCACCCTCCGCCAGGACAGCACCGAACGGTGCGGCGCGGCCCGAAGTGAAAGGAGACCCGTATGCCCAAGCTCAAGACCAAGAGCGGCGCCAAGAAGCGCTTCAAGATGACCGGCACCGGCAAGGTGAAGGTCGCGGCCCAGGGCAAGCGTCACGGCATGATCAAGCGCTCGGCCAAGTTCGTGCGCAACGCGCGCGGCACGATGGTGCTCGGCGACAGCGACGCGCGCATCGTCAAGAAGTACATGCCGTACAGCCGCTGATCCGCTGATCGAGAGTCAGCTGCCCTACCAAACCGATTTGATCTGACGGAGCACTCCGATGGCACGCGTCAAGCGCGGCGTTCCCGCCCATGCCAAGCACAAGAAGATCCTGAAGAAGGCCAAGGGCTACTACGGCCGCCGCAAGAATACGATCCGCATCGCCAAGCAGGCGGTCGAGAAGGCGATGCAGTACGCCTACCGCGATCGCAAGCGCAAGAAGCGCACCTTCCGCGCGCTGTGGATCCAGCGCATCAACGCCGCCGTGCGCGAGCACGGCCTCACCTACGGCCGATTTATGAACGGCCTCGCCAAGGCGGGCATAGCCGTTGACCGCAAGGTGCTGGCCGATCTTGCCGTGAGGGATGCTGCCGCCTTCAAGGCTCTCGTCGATCAGGCCGCCGCCAAGCTGAAAGCGGCCTAGGGTGTCATCCCGGGGCTTGTCCCCGGGATCCATGAATCAACGGCCTCCGAGCGGCGTTGCGGCGCGACACCTCGCGGCGACGGCGTTATCGGAGGGCTGGATCCCGGGCATAAAGCCCGGGATGACCGCGATGACACAGAACACAGACCTCTCCGCCCTCGAGACGGCGCTTCTCGGCGAGATCGCCGCCGCCGGCGATCCTGCAGCCATCGAGCGCGTGCGCATTGCCGCGCTCGGCCGCAAGGGCCGCATCCCCGAGCTAATGGCGCAGCTGGGCTCGCTGCCAGCCGAGCAGCGCAAGGCCTTCGGCCAGGCCGTCAACGGACTCAAGACCCGCGTCGGCGAGGCGCTCGACGCCCGCAAGGGCGACCTCGAGCGCGGCGCGCTCTCGGCCCGGCTCGCCACCGAGCAGGCCGACATCACGCTGCCCGTCCGGCTCGGCCCTCTGCAGGACGGCCGCATCCATCCCGTCAGCCAGGTGTTCGACGAGGTCGCCGAGATATTCGGCGACATGGGCTTTGCCATCGCGGAAGGGCCAGACATCGAGACCGACGACCTCAACTTCACCAAGCTCAACATCCCGCCCGAGCACCCCGCCCGGCAGGAGCACGACACCTTCTACATGAAGCGCTCAGGCGCCGAGGGCGACAACGCCCCCATCAAGGTGCTGCGCACGCACACGAGCCCGGTGCAGATCCGCACCATGATGAGTCAGAAGCCGCCCATCCGCGTGATCGTGCCGGGCCGCGTCTACCGCATGGACAGCGACGCCACGCACACGCCCATGTTCCACCAGATCGAGGGCCTCGTCATCGACGAGGAGACGCACCTTGGCCACCTCAAGTGGTGTCTGGAGGAGTTCTGCAAGGCCTTCTTCGAGTTCGACGAGGTGCGCATGCGCTTCCGAGCCTCGCACTTCCCTTTCACCGAGCCGTCGATGGAGGTCGACATCGACGCCGCGGCGATCGGCAAGCCGGGCCAGTGGCTGGAGATCCTGGGGTCCGGCATGGTGCACCCCAACGTCATCCGCAACTGCGGCCTCGATCCCGCCAGGTATCAGGGTTTCGCCTTCGGCATGGGCCTCGACCGTATCACCATGCTCAAGTACGGCATCCCCGATCTGCGCGACATGTTCTCCGCCGACCTGCGCTGGCTCCGGCACTACGGCTTCACCGCCCTCGACGTGCCCACCCTCGCCGGCGGCCTGTCGCCGTGACCATGGGGGCCACGCGGACTCCCCTCCCCCCTGTGGGGAGGGGTTGGGGGTGGGGGGAGCCCCAAACGCTGAGGCTCTGCGATCCTCCCCTCCCTGTCCCTCCCCCACAAGGGGGGAGGGGACATATGCTGCGCGCAAAAACGACGGTCGGCTGATGAAATTCACCCTCTCCTGGCTCAAGGACCATCTGGAGACCTCGGCATCCCTGCCGCAGCTCACCGAGAAGCTCTCCTCCATGGGTCTCGAGGTCGAGAGCATCGACGATCCCGCCGCCAAGCTTGCGCCCTTCACCATCGCCCGCGTGCTCGAGGCCAGGCGCCACCCCAACGCCGACAAGCTGCAGGTGTGCACGGTCGACACCGGCTCCGGCGTCGTCGAGGTCGTGTGCGGCGCCCCCAACGCCAAGACCGGCATGATCGGCGTGTTCGCGCCGACGGGCAGCTACATCCCCGGCACCAAGATCACGCTGGAAGCAAAGCCCGTGCGCGGCGTCGTCTCGAACGGGATGCTGGTCTCCGAGCGCGAGCTCGAGCTCTCCGACGACCACCAGGGCATCATCGAGCTCGACGCGAAGCTCGCTGACAAGCTGGGTGAGCGCTACGCCGACGTCTTGGGCCTCTCCGATCCCGTGCTGGACGTGAAGCTCACCCCCAACCGGCCCGACTGCACGGGCGTGCGCGGCATCGCCCGCGACCTCGCCGCCGCCGGCCTCGGCAAGCTCGAGCCCGAGAAGAAGATCAGCGGCATCGAGGGCGACTACGATTGCCCCGTCGACATCGAGCTCGACTTCCCAAAGGAAGCGCGCGACGCCTGCCCCTGCTTCGCCGGCCGCTACATCAGGGGCGTCAGCAACGGCGCCTCACCAGCCTGGATGCAGCAGCGCCTCAAGGCCGTCGGCCTGCGCCCCATCAATGCGCTGGTCGACGTCACCAACTACATCAGCCTCGACCGCGGCCGCCCGCTGCACGTCTACGACGCCGACAAGCTCACCGGCGCCATCCGCGCCAGGCTCGGCCGCAAGGGCGAGCAATTCGCAGGCCTCGACGGCAAGACCCACGCGGTCGACGACACCATGTGCGTGATCGCCGACGACCGCGCCGTGCTGGGCTTCGGAGGCATCCTCGGCGGCGAAGACACCGGCTGCACGGAAGCCACCAAGAACGTGCTGATCGAATGCGCCTACTTCGATCCGCTGCGCACCGCCGCCACCGGCCGCAAGGCCGGCATCGTCTCGGACGCGCGCTATCGCTTCGAGCGCGGCGTCGACCCGGCCTTCATTCTGCCTGGCCTCGACCTCGCCACCGCGATGATGATGGAGGTGGCGGGCGGCACGCCGTCCAAGCGCAAGGTTGCCGGCGCACCGCCCGAAGCCAAGACCGTCATCGCCTTCCCCTTGGCGCTCGTCGAGAAGCTCGCGGGCATCAAGCTCGAAGAGAAGCAGATCCGCGCGATCCTCGAGGCGCTGGGCTTCGCCATCGATGGCAAGGGCGCGACCGTGAAGGTGACCGTTCCAAGCTGGCGCCCGGACGCGCACGGCCCCGCCGATGTCGTCGAGGAGGTCGTGCGCATCGTCGGCCTCGACAAGGTGCCCTCGGCAGCGATGCCGCGCTCCTCCGGCGTGGCGCGCGCCGTGCTCACCGAGACCCAGCGCCGCGTGCGCCGCGCCCGCCGGACGCTGGCGGGCCGCGGCCTCGTCGAGGCCATCACCTGGTCCTTCATCCCGCGCAACGTCGCGACGGCGTTCGGCGGCGGCCAGGACGCCCTCGAGCTCGCCAACCCGATCTCGAGCGAGATGACGTCCATGCGCCCGAGCCTGCTGCCGGGCCTGCTCGCCGCCGTGCAAAGGAACCGCAACCGCGGCTTCGCCGATCTCGGACTGTTCGAGGTCGGCCAAGCCTACCGCGGCGATGCGCCCGAGGATCAATTCATCGCCGCCTCGGCCGTGCGCGCCGGCGCCTCCGTGCTGACCGGCAGCGGCCGCCACTGGGCCGGTTCGGCGCCTGGCGCCTCCCTCTACGACGCCAAGGCCGACGTCGCGGGCCTCCTCGCCGCGCTCGGCTTCGATGCCTCCAAGGCGCAGACGACGCGCGAGGCCCCGGCCTGGTTCCACCCGGGTCGCTCGGGCGCACTCAAGCTTGGCCCCAAGATCACGCTCGCCCACTTCGGCGAGCTGCATCCCGAGACCCTGCGCGCGCTCGACGTTGCCGGCCCGGTTGCCGCCTTCGAGGTGTTCATCGAGGCGCTGCCGCCGACACGGCGCAAGGGCCTCGCGCGCGCGCCGCTCGCCGCCGTCGACCTCCTCCCCGTGCGACGCGACTTCGCCTTCGTGCTCGATGCCAAGGTTGCCGCCGGCGACGTGATGCGCGCCGCCCTATCTGCCGACAAGAAGCTGATCGCGGGGGTGAGCGTGTTCGACGTGTTCGAGGGTGAGAGCCTCGGCGCGGGCAAGAAGTCGCTGGCTCTCGAGGTCACCCTGCAACCGACCGAGAAGACGCTGACCGACGCGGAGATCGAGGCCATCGCCGGCCGCATCGTCGCGGCCGTCACAAAGGCGACGGGCGGCGAGATCCGCAAATAGCTTCGAGTGTCAGCGCCGACGCCGGTCGGCGGGCTCTGTCATGCTCTCGGTGTAGGCGCGGATCAGATCGGCCAGCTTGGCCTTGCGCGCGGGATCGGCATCCTTCAGCGACCTGCCGTCGAGGAGCTCGGCCACGGTGCGGAAGGGGTCGGCCTGCAGCCGGCGGAACAGCGTGCTCGTTTCCTGCAGCGTCCGCATTGGATCGCCCGCCGCCTTGGACTTGCCGCCCTGCTCATGACGAAGCGCGATCGCCTCGGAAGCCAGACTCCAAGCGAGCGAGCTTGCGGTGTCGGGCCCTGCGCCAACCTCGCCCTGACCGTGTGCTCCAGAGATTGCTTCCGTCGCCTCCTCCGCCATGCCCAGGGCGCCTGCGAGAGACTGGGCCGCGGCCTCGCCAAACCCCAAGAGCTCGTTGGGCGACACGCGCAGCGTCTCGCACATCTTGTGAATGAGCGTCAGGCTCGGCTCCACCTCCGCGCGCTCGTAGCGCGTGTAGCGGTTCTCCTCGATTCCGAGCGATTTGGCGAAGTAGCGCGCACGGTCGAACCCGCGCCGCGTGCGCATGTCCTTGAGGCGTCTTGCGAACTGCAAACGCACTTCTGGCGCGAGATCTGTGGCCATCGCACTCGCGGTTTCGCAGATCGCACACAGAAAGTAATCGTCCAAAACTGCATCGTGGTTGACGAGACATCGGCGGTAATATGTATTTTTGTAGGTGTCACTCTGGCCGACAACCAACAACGAGGTGCAATGTACTGAATATTCGTACACACCGTGACCGTATCAGTGCTGAATTGGCGTCTTACATTGCGACACTACTCGACCTCGAGCTATGCCATTCTTGCCCTTCTCCAGCCCTTCAAAATATGCACATCGGTATGATGAGCGGCCACGCACACTGCCGCGCGCCACCTCCTCGCTGTTCGCCGTGGCTCCGCGATGCTAAGCACCGGCCCCATGACGGACATCAGCCTCATCCGCAACTTCGCAATCATCGCCCACATCGACCACGGCAAGTCGACGCTCTCCGACCGGCTCATCCAGCTGTGCGGAAACGTCCCCGATCGGGAGATGAAGGAGCAGATCCTCGATTCCATGGACATCGAGCGCGAGCGCGGCATCACCATCAAGGCCCAGACCGTGCGGCTCGACTACCGGGCCAAGGACGGCAAGACCTATCAGCTCAACCTGATGGACACGCCCGGCCACGTCGATTTCGCCTACGAGGTGTCGCGCTCGCTCGCCGCCTGCGAGGGCGCCGTCCTCGTCGTCGATGCCAGCCAGGGCGTGGAGGCGCAGACGCTCGCCAACGTCTACCAGGCGCTGGACAACAACCTCGAGATCCTGCCCGTCCTCAACAAGGTCGACCTGGCCGGAGCCGATCCGGACCGCGTCAAGCAGCAGATCGAGGAAGTGATCGGTCTCGATGCCTCCCACGCCGTGCCGATCTCCGCCAAGACCGGCAAGAATGTCGCGGCCGTGCTGGAGTCGATCGTCGAGCGCCTGCCCCCGCCCAAGGGCGATGCCAAGGCGCCGCTCAAGGCATTGCTGATCGACAGCTGGTATGACGCCTATCTCGGAGTCGTCGTGCTGGTGCGCGTCATCGACGGCGCGCTGAAAAAGGGTCAGCGCATTCGCCTGATGGCTTCGGACGGCGCCTATCAGGTCGAGCGCGTAGGCATCTTCCGCCCGAAGCAGGAGGCGCTGGATCAGCTCGGGCCCGGCGAGGTCGGCTTCTTCACCGCCGCCATCAAGCAGGTGGCCGACACGCGGGTCGGCGACACGGTCACCGACGAGAAGAAGCCAACCGAGAAACCGCTCCCAGGCTTCAAGCGTGCGCAGCCTGTCGTGTTCTGCGGACTGTTTCCGGTCGATGCGGCGCAGTTCGAGGACCTGCGCGAGGCGATGGCGCGCCTGCGTCTCAACGATGCGAGCTTCACCTACGAGACCGAGAGCTCGGCGGCGCTGGGTTTCGGCTTCCGCTGCGGCTTCCTCGGGCTCCTGCACCTCGAGATCATCACCGAGCGGCTGGAGCGCGAGTTCAATCTCGAGCTCATAACGACGGCGCCCAGCGTCATCTACCACATCTATCTGACCGACGGCACCAAGCTCGAGATGCACAATCCCGCCGATATGCCCGATCCCGTCAAGATCGAGCGCATCGAGGAGCCCTGGATCGAGGCCACCATCCTGGTACCCGATGAGTACCTGGGCAGTGTTCTCAAGCTCTGCCAGGACCGCCGCGGGCGGCAGAAGAACCTCACCTACGCCGGCTCACGCGCGCTCCTCGTCTACGAGTTGCCCTTGAACGAGGTGGTGTTCGATTTCTACGACCGCTTGAAGTCGATCAGCCGCGGCTACGCCTCCTTCGACTATCAGCTCCGCGGCCACGAGGTGGGCGACCTCGTCAAGATGTCGATCCTGGTCAACGCCGAGCCGGTCGATGCCCTCTCAATCATCGTGCACCGCGCCCGCGCCGAGAGCCGCGGCCGCGCCATGGTGGAGAAGCTGAAGGAGCTGATCCCCCAGCACATGTTCCAGATCCCCGTGCAGGCCGCCATCGGCGGGCGCATCATCGCGCGCGAGACCATCCGCGCGCTCAGGAAGGACGTGCTCGCCAAGTGCTACGGCGGCGACATCACCAGGAAGCGCAAGCTGCTCGAGAAGCAGAAGAAGGGCAAGAAGCGCATGCGCCAGTTCGGCCAGGTCGAGATCCCCCAGGAGGCCTTCATCGCCGCCCTCAAGATGGAGGAGAACTGAAGGCCGCAGCGCCTCGGGCCGGCGCCCCCGGCGCCATTTTTGTGGATAAGCCTGTGCATTGTCGCCCCGAGTGGGCGCGGCGTCCTTGCGGCCAATGCCCCGTCTCCGCACTCTCGTCCACGATATCCGCGAACGGCCTAAGGCCGGCGGAGTAGCGGGGACGTCGATGTCTGCCAGACGGGAGCATACGCACGGCCATTTCGGCAGCCTGTCGGGGCGGCTGCGCACGGCCAGGAGGTCGCAAGCCTCGGCCTTTGCGGATCTCACCCTCATCGCTACGCGCTGGGCGGCATTGGGATTGGTCCTGGTGGCGAGCTTCTGGGCCTACCTCGGCGCCGCCGAGCTGGCCGGAGGTGCGACGCCGGATGTGCCGGCCCCAGAGGCCACGGAGGCGCATGGCGCCGGCTGTACGGTGCTGAAGCTCGACCGGCTGAGCGGGCGCACGATCGCGGCGCCCTGTGTCGGCCCCGCCCTGATCCTTCGCGAGACCCTGGCCGCACGCCCGACCGAACCCACGACGCGCTGATCCACCCACCCGCAGCCCGCTCCTAGATCGCTGATTTGAAAGCTGATTTGCGACAGGCCTTAACGCTCCACCAACCTATATCCGACATTGTGTCGTGCAACCCGACGGTTCGGGTTGTGCGTTGCATGAGTCGGGGGAGCCGATGCCGGCGTTGCTCTTGAGGTTGGCGGCGTGGATGGGTCTGTGGCGCGCCCCCAGCGCGTCCGTGCCCAATGTCGCGGAGCCGGGACCGAAGCCGGTGCCCGTGACACCGCCAAAGCCAGAGCGCAGAAGCGCGCGCCGCACCTCGCCGCTGACAACGCGCCGTGGGCGCCGCACAGGCCAGTCGCAACGCGTCGTTCTCGCCGCCGCCGCAAGGTCCCCTGCCTGCAAAGCCGCGCGCCGTCCGAGATCCACGCCGCCCACACCGAAACGTACGTCCCCTCCCCGCTGCGTGTGGCTCGCATCGCGGTTGCCGCAAGCGGGCCGAAGCTCCGCCACGGTAATCGCGCTCCCGGGCCGGCGCCGGTCCAGCAGCCCGGGGCTGCGCGTACTCGCCGCTGCCTGAGTCCGGCGGCCAACGCCACGCCGGCTTTCCATCTTCTTCATCAATGCCGCTATGAGGTCGCGACGCGACCCTTGCACAGGCGACCAGGCTCATGTGGGGAATCCAGGAGCGCGCCCGCTTTCAATACCGCGTCGATGGAAGAGCTTGACCTCGGCGATCTAGCCTGCCGCCATCTGATCGACGTGGAGAAAGAGGTTGGAACTGCAGGGTCCGAGCCGCAAGCCCGTGTACCCGATCTCTGCTCGGCTCCCGGAGGGCGCAAGTGCCGCCAAGCTCGCGCGAGACATCAAGATCAGATTGCTCGGTTGGGTCCACTCCGTCTTGGCGAGCACCCGGCAAGCAACCCTGAAACCCAGATCGGAAAAATGGAGAAAGGGCACGGCGGTGTGATGCTCGACCGGGAAATATCGATTGGGGACGCTCACAAATACCTTGCGCGCAACCCGGATAAGCTCGCGCAATAGGGATATCTGGTGCGCCCGACTACCGACGTGCTCGAGCACGGCATTGGAAGTGGCTATGTCAAAACTCATGTCCGCGAACGGCAGCGGCGTGTTGGCGGCAATTTGCACATAGCGCGTCAGCGGGTATGCAGCCCGGAAATCCTCTCCCGAACCGAGACCCGCCGCAGTGATCAGATCGGGATGAGGATACTTGCGCTCCAGCATATTTGCTGCATCGGTAACGACATCGGATACCCCAACGTCCAGGATCGTATCCGTGCGCCGCGGCCGGCAGATCGCGACAAAGTCATCGTAGATGCGATCCCGAGCCAGGCAAGTCACGCGTTCGCCCAACGAGCGCGGAGCGGCTGCCTGATAGTACTTCTCGTCAACCAGCATGGCGCTCACTATCGGCTCCCGCGTTTCGCAATGCAGGCACAGGCCCGCCTTGGCTCGGAGCCGGCAGCAGCAGATACTGCATTCGCTTGAATTCGCGGCGATTGGCGCTTACCGCATCGATGATGATGCCGCATACCAGACTGAGGAAGCCGAGCTGCATAACCGCCGCGGCAAGAAGCGCGGTCGGAATGCGAGGCACGAGACCCGTTTGCGCGAACTCGATCAGAACGGGCGCGCCGATCGCAAGCGAGATGGCGCAAAAGCCCAGCGCGATCGTCCCGTAGAACCTGAGCGGCTTCAGCGCGCGATACATCATCACGATCTTTCCCAGGATGCGCAGGCCGTCGCGATAGGTGCGCAGCTTGCTCGCGGAATTCTGCGGGCGCTCTGCATACATCAGGGGAATCTCGACAGTCGCCAGCTTGAGGTCGAGCGCGTGCACCGACAATTCGGTTTCGATCTCGAAGCCGGAGGACGCGGCCGGAAACGATTTGGCAAAGCGGCGCGACATCACGCGATAGCCCGAAAGGATGTCGGTGAAACCATTGCCGAACAGTCTCGCGACGAGCACGTTGAAGAAGCGGTTGCCTGCGCGATGACCCTGCCGGAACGCCTTGCCGCTTGCTACGCGAACGCCGACCACCATATCGGTGTTGGATTGAACCAAAGCATCGACGAGCGCACCGGCCGCGGTGGCATCATAGGTGAGATCGCCGTCGGCCAGCAGATAGACGTCTGCGTCGATGTCGGCGAACATGCGCCGCACGACGTTGCCTTTGCCCTGGTGGCGCTCGTGGCGCACGATGGCGCCGGCAGCCGCCGCAAGCCGAGCGGTGTCGTCGGTAGAGTTGTTGTCGTAGACGTAGATTGCCGCGGCAGGCAGGGCCTGGCGAAAGGCACTGATGACGCTCTTTATTGTCGCTTCCTCGTTGTGGCAGGGGATGAGCACGGCAATCGAGCGGCCCGGGTTGGGCGCAGCCCTTTCAAAATGCGCCGATAGCTCCTCCTGAAGGCGCAACGCGGTCTTCATTGCTGGTCTCCGGAAACGAGCATGCTTCGTACGCGCGGTCGACCGGAGGAGGGTAGAGTGCGGCCCTTAATAGAGTCACACCGGAAATCGAGACTGCGATGATCGACGGCCGGTCGCATCCGCAAGGTTAACTTCTCGACGCGACCGCGGGCGCTTTCTCGACGGCCTCTAGGCTCGATCAATCGCCCGTCGCAACAGCCCGGGTGGTCGGCCGATCGAGACTAAGGAGGGATCGGCCGCAGCCGAGAGAGCGCATGAGCTCTCGCAGCCGGTGGTTTTCACTTGCGCGGTCGTCCGCCACGCTGCGAACGACTCTCAGCCCAAGCTGCTGAGCGTGCTCAGGACCGAAAATGTCGACCGTTCCGCGCCCGCAGAGCTCTCTTACCTGCTGCTCCCGAAGGTACGTCAGATCCAAGACCTTGGGCGAATCGCGCAGGAAGGGATCGTTCCGCGCCAGGTCCATCCCATACCAAATATCGGTCGCGTCGATCACGACCGCATCGGCCTTGGAGCTGGCTATCGCTTTGCTTGCCGCCGCGTAGGGATTGACGAAAGCATAGACCTGATGCGCGCGCCACGGGAGCAATACGAAGACCGAAACTGCAACGCTCGCGAGCACCGCGACTGCCAGGCGATTGCGCGCGTGCGCCGAGTGATCAGTAAACCATATCCAGCCCTGCGCGGCCATCAGAGCGACGCCGCCGAGCAGGCCATGCAGATAGCGATAGCCCCAGCCGTGACCCTGAAAAGGCATCAGGACCGACATGGCGGCCAGCGTAAATGCGATTCCCAGGGCGAGCTTCCCGATCGCCCCGTTGCGCGTGCGGCAGATGAACAAGCCGACGAATGCCAGCAGGATCAAGAGCGGGTTTTGCCAGACCAGAAATCGGAACAAGTTCGCGCTCATCAGCGCGATGGTTGCAAAATCGAACGTGATCCACTCCGACAGGCGTTTGAGGAGATAGCCGAGGCCTACCCCCGTCGATTGCTCGACCGTCGCGCTGGTGACACGAAGCAGAAGGCTCCAGTACAGCAGCCAGAAAAGGCCGATGGCGGAGTAGGCCACCGCGTAGAACGTCGCCGTTCTCCAGCGCCGCGCCATGACAAGCGATATCATGAACGGGGCCACGAACAGCGGGTGAAAGATGACCTGATGCAGGCCGCACGCCGCGAAACCGACGCCGGCGGCCATCACGTGACTGCTCGGTGTATCGCGCAGGAACAGCCACAGCCACACCATATTGAGGGCCAGATGCGCCGTCATGGCGTAGGGCGTCATCGCCATCAAGAGGAACTGCATGGAGGACGCAAGCAGGATTGTTGCAATCACCGCCGCGTCGGGACGATCCGGCCAGAGGCGGCGCGCCACGCCATAGACGGCAACGAGCGCGATGCATGCCAACACCACGCCTTGCAGCGCCGGGGCGCCGAAGAACAGAAACGCGGATCGGATCATCGCGTTCACAGGCAGGTAGAATGAGGTCCAGTAGGTATGGTCGGGGACGGGCAAATGGAAGAGCGGTTGCAGTGCCGGCACATAGGACCGCCACTCGGCAGGCACGGGTGCAATCAGATGCCCTCCCACGAAAATTCGAGCATCGAAATCGGCCATGAACTCGTCGAGTGAGAGCGGATAGTTCTGCTGCACGACATGCGCGCCGCCGAAAACGATGCAGCAAACAAGCCCAAGCGTCGCCCACAATATTGACCGCTCGTGGCCAGGCTCCAGCCAGGCTGGAGAGGGCACAGCAAGGTCGCTGCGCATGTACCAGTCGAGGGCCGCAAACAAGAAGCCGTAGAAGAACAAGAAAGGCGCATCCTGCACAACCAGGAAATATTCGGTAATCAGCTGCGTGTTGCGATTGAGTACGGCTCCTGCAACCGCAACGGCCACCGCGCCGACCCCGCAGCCGATCGACAACGCCGTGAAGCGCGAAAGTACTGCAAAGAAAGGAGCGGGCGCGACGAGAGTTCGGTCCGCACTCAGCATTGCCAATCCCCGCACCTGTCCGAATTGTCGGTCGGGACCAACCATAGTGGCAAAAGTTTATGGAACCATTCCGGCATGGTTATCCAATATGCAATCCAACGTTCTGACCGGCGGTCACAGCGTGCCACCCTGACGGCGGCTCTCAAACTCCTCGATCGCGGGTTTCGCGAGGGCGGCGTGTTTCGCGAGGGCGGCGACTCCGGGACGAAGTTCCTCGGCGAGGAACAACGCGGCGCCCGCCACCCATCAGCTTGGCGTAGATCTCCGGCGACAGCTGAAGCGCATGTGCCCGAGCCTCGCGAACACGAAGTTTCGCCGCAAGGCGAACACCAGCAGGAAGCTCGCGGCCGCGGCCAGCACCTTGGCCGGCAGCGCAGCCAGACCCGCCCCGGTCGCAAGGGCAATGACAAGGGCCGTGATGCCGATACCGACGAGCCCACTGAGCGCAAACTCGCCGAACAGCCGTGCCTGCACCTTGTCGGTCGCGGCCGCATCGAACACGAAGCGCGCGGACAGCACATAGTGCAGGACCGTACCGGCCGCATAGCCGATGACACCCGCCAGCACCGGCTTCATGCCGCCGCTCGTAAGCGCAAGATAGAGCGAGAAGTCGAGCACCAGCGCGGCGAGGCTCACCAGCGCATAGCGCGAGAGTTGCGGACCGATGCCGATCAGTGCGTGCAGGCGGGCTGGTAAGATCTGGGCGAGATCCACTCGCCCCACAAGTCCCGGCCCATGCCTGCTCTCGGCGATGCGGCCCATCGTCAGCCCGCCGCGGCGATGCGGCGCGGCACCAGGCGCACGCTGTCGAGCGCCTGCTTGGCACCGGCCTCGCCGGCCTCGTGATACTCGGCGTCCTCGTTGACGTTCCAGACGTCGTACACGATCTCGCCGGCCATGATGTTCTTGACGGTCAGCATCGCCGTCATCATGGCGTGGTCCTGGTTGTTGTACTTGTGCATGCCGTTGCGCCCGACGAGGTGCAGCGTCGGGAAGCGCTCGGCAAGGTCGTCGCGGATCGCCTCGACGTTGTCCTTGTAGCTCTCGTCGTAGACCGGATACGCCTTCTTCTGGCGCACCACGCAGCCATCCTTGACGTCACTCTCCGCCGCCAGGCCGACCAGCGCCAGCTCCTTCCTGGCGAGCGCGATCAGATCCTCGTCCGACGAGTTCCACAGCCCGTCGCCCTCGAAGCAGAAGTACTCGAGGCCCAAGCAGGCGAGCTTGGCATCGGGCACCATCTCCGGCGACCACGAGCGGAAGTTCTGAATGCGCCCGACCTTCACGCTGGGCTCATGGATGTAGATCCAGTTGTCGGGGAAGAGATCCGCCTTCTCGACGATCAGCGCCACGGTGAGGAAGTCGCGGTAGCGCAGCTTGTCGGCCGCGCCCTTGCAGGCCGGCACCGGATGGATGCTGCCGACCAGCTCGCGCATGGGCGCCGAGGAGATGACGTGCTGCGCCGTGAACGACCTGCGCTCGCCCTCGGTGGCAACTGCGCCGATGGTCCAGCGCTTGGCGCGATCGTCCCAGCGCAGGCTTTCGAGCCGCGTCCCCATGTGGATTTGCCCGCCGCGGCTCTTCACGTGGGCAGCCGCCGCATCCCACATCATGCCGGGGCCCTTGCGCGGATATTGGAACGACTCGATCAGCGTCTTGATGACCTCGCCGTTCTTGGCCGCGCCGCGCCGCGTGCCCGCGGAGTTGCGCAGCGCGTTCGACATGGCGCTCCACAGGTCCAGGCCCTTGATGCGCTGCGCCGCCCAGTCGGCCGAGATCTCGTCGCAGCTCATGCCCCACACCTTCTCGGTGTAGGTCTTGAAGAAGATCGAGAACAGACGCTCGCCGAACTGGTTCGCCACCCAGTCGTGGAAGCTCTCGGGATTGGCCTTCGGGAACGCTTGGCTGTGCAGGTAGGAGAGGACGCACAACGCCGACTCGACGTAGCCGAGATTGTTCAGCGCCTCGAACGCCTTGAGCGGATAGGAGAAGTAGTTGCCGTTGTAGTAGATGCGCGACAGCCGCGGGCGCTCGATGAAGTCGTCGGGCAGGATCTCCTTCCAGAGGTCGACCACCTCCTTGGACTTGGAGAAGAAGCGGTGGCCGCCGATGTCGAACAGGAAATCCTTGTAGCTCGCCGTGCGGCTGATGCCGCCGACGTAGGTCGGGTCGGCCTCGATCACGGTCGTGGAGATGCCGCTCTTGGTCAGCAGGTAGGCCGCCGTCAGTCCCGCGGGACCTGCGCCGATTACGAACACATCCGAGTGGGACATGGGGTCTACCTTCGACAAGCGCCGGGCCGCTGGGCCTCGGACGGCGACGAGGAGCCGCGTGCAGCGGCGCTCCCCCACCACCCGAAAAACGAGCGCCGACGATAGGTAGAAAGGCTGAAGAAACCCTTGCCCCGCCGAAGCTTCACGGGAGGGCGCCCTTGCCGCACCGCATCGTTTACGGGGGCCTAAGAGGCGTCGCGTAGGGTTGGGCGATGTCGATACCGGCTTCCGAACAGGCCGCGCCGGTCTGGCCGGCGCTTCCGCGATGGGCGGCCACGCCCCTGGCGTGGGCGCTGCTTGCCACACTATTCCTCGTCGTCGCCACGCTTGCCGGGCCCGGCCCCTCGCTCACGGACTGGCTGGGCGACACCGACGACGCAACGCGCCTCGTGACCGTGCGCGAGCTCCTGGCCGGTGCCCCGTGGTTCGACACGACGCTGCCCCGCATCGGCGCACCCACACCCCTCCTCTCGCACTGGTCGCGGCTGATCGACGCCCCGCTCGCCCTGATGATCGGCGCGCTGTCCCCACTCGTCGGCGCCGATCGGGCGGAGCTCGCAACGCGCGTCCTGTGGCCGGCGCTGCTGTTTCTCGCGCTGGCATGGATCGTTGCCCGCGAGGCCGAGCGCCGCTGCGGCCTGATCGCTGCCGCCTTCGCCCTCTTTCTGGTGACGACATCGGCGATGGCGCTCGCCCAGTTCAGGCCGGGGCGCATCGACCACCACAACGCCCAGATCCTCTGCGCGGTCGCCGGCCTCATCTTCCTCGCCCGCAGCCCGGCCGACAAACGTGCCGGCTGGATCGCCGGCGCCCTGCTGGGACTGGGTCTCGCCATCGGCTATGAGGCCATCGCGCTCGTTGTGCCGGCTCTGGCGCTCGCAGCCCTCGTCGGCTTGGTGCGGCCGCAGCACGCAGCCGGCCCCCTGCGCGCCGCCGCCGGCGCAACCCTAGCGCTCGCCGCGGCCTTCGCCCTGACGGTGTCACCGCTCAACTGGTTCGACGTCCGCTGCGACGCCCTCTCGCTCAACCTCCCGCTGCTCGCCGCCTACGTCACGGCCGGCCTGTGGGCCGCCTGCACCAACCGGCAACGCCCGGGCGTCCGGGTCGCCATCCTCGGGCTCGCCGTCGCCTGCGGCGCCCTTCTCTTTGCCGCGCTCGAGCCCGCGTGCCTCGCCGGACCGTTCGGCCAGGTCGATGCCGCGCTCCGGCCGATCTGGCTCGACCATGTGATGGAGACGTCGAGCATCGTCTGGCTCACCTCCAACCAGCCTGCAGCCGCGTTCGGCATCGGCGCCTTCCTGGGCGCCGGCGCCGCAGCGCAAATCGCCCTGGTGCGCCGGCGCCCCGACATCGGCACGGGCCTCGCCACCGCTTTCATCCTCCTCGCGGCCTGCCTCTCCCTCTGGCAGATCAAGCTCATGCCCTACGCCTGCTGGCTCGCGGCTCTGTCGATCGCGGTGTGGGCGGCGCAGCTCACGGGCACGGCCGCACTTTCGAGCCCGGTCGTGAGGATTGCCGCCGTCGTGCTGCTGAGCCAGGCGACGCTGGAATCCGGCTTTGCCGCCCTCATCGCCCCGTTTCAAGGCGGTCACGCAGCCGCTACGGGCTCGGCCTCGGTGAACCGTGCCGACCCCCGCCGACCCTGCTACCGGCTAGCCAGCATGCGCCGCCTGGGAGCGCTGCCGCCTGGCCTCGTTGCAGCCGATATCGACCTCGGTCCCTACGTCGTCGCCGGCTCGCCGCACCGGGTGGTGGCCGCCCCCTACCATCGGCTCGCCAAGTCCATCCTCGCCAACCACGCCATCCTCGACAGCGCCCCCCAGCAAGGCCTGGCCGAGGCCCGCGCTCTCGGCGTCGGCTACATAGCGCTCTGCGCCGACTTCCCCGATGCTCGCGCCGACGCCGGCACGCTGCGCTCGCAGCTCCTCGCCCGCCGGCGCATCGACGGCCTCGACGAGCTCCCGACGGCCGCCGGCGCCCCGATCAGGATTTGGCAGCTCTCGCCGACCCGCTGATGCGCGAGAGGGCTGGCGCACCCGCGACCAGCGGCGCTAAGAGGGGTCATCGCGACGAAAGGCAACACGCGGTCATGACGGAGCTGTGGCTCGTCGATCTGGATCGGGCAGCCCCTGCGCTGGAAGCGCTCGAGCGCGAGACGCCGCGGCTTGGCCCCGACGACCGCGCACGCGCCATGCGCGGCGCCGACGCACACGAGAGACGCCATCGTCTGGCGGCCTACATGGCGCTGCGCATCCTTCTCGAGCGCGCCTGCGGACCCGCGATTCGTGGACGCAAGCTGCTGCGGGGACCGAGCGGCAAGCCGCATCTGGGCCCCGATGCGCCGGGCTTCAGCCTCGCGCACATCGACGGCCTCGCGCTCATCGCCATGGCGCCGGTCGGCGCAGTCGGAGTTGATCTCGAGCGGCCGCGTCGCCTGCACGTCTCCTCCCGCCGTCGCGACGAGATCCTTGCCGTCGGCGTCGGCCTGGGCGGGCCCCTTGGCACCCGGACCTCCCATGATCCCCACGAGGAGGAAGCTTTGCTGCGCGCCTGGTGCCGGCTCGAGGCCTTCGCCAAGGCCCACGGCGGCGGCATCTCGCACCTGCTGACCGAGATCGGCATACGCGGGCCCGACGGACGCCAGCTCCCGCTCGTCCGCATCGAGGGGGCCGCGCACAGGCTGGCGCAACGGGATCGGCTCGAGATCGCCGACCTCGCGATGCCCCCCGGCCTGCTTGCCGCGGTCGCCGCACCCGAGCATCCCCGCAGCCGCCAGCCGCGCCCCTTCCCGGCCGAAACCACCGCCATCGCCCGGATCGCCGAGGCCCGCACGGCCCCGCGCCGCGCCCCCGCGGGTTGACCCCACGACCCAGCCGGGGCACAAAGGCGCCCAGTCGGAGCGTAGCGCAGCCTGGTTAGCGCACCAGTCTGGGGGTCTTTGCATGCGGAACGAATGTCGAACATTGAAGCTTGATCGCTTCATCTAAGATACTGTAGCATATAAATAATCTGTCCGATAGTGTCCAACGCCGTCCAGCCCAAGCCAGAGTGATTTTGTACCGGATGAGTACCAAAAAAGCGACGGAGCTCAGTATACGAAGCGTCGTCTCCCGCGCCCAGCGCGAGCGGCGTACCATCGAGGTCAAAGTCGGTGACTGCCTGCAGCTGCGGGCCGGCGCGCACAAGGCCACCTTCAGCCTGAAGTTCGTCGACCAGCGGACCGGGCGCCAGGAGCGCATAACCCTTGGCTACTACCCGAGCCTGTCTCTGGCCGAAGCCAGACGCCGCGCGCATGAGCAGCAGGCCCGCATCCGCGATCCTCGCGTTCGCGCCAATCCCGCGCGCGAGCGCCGCAACCTTGAGGCCATGCCAACCTTTAGGGAGTTGGCGGAGCGCCGGCTGGAAGACGATCGGCTCGCGTCCAGCACCCGCACCTACTACCGTTTCTGTCTGGAGACGTATGCCTACCGCGCAATCGGGGGGATGGCTGTCGGCGACATTCGCAGCAACGACGTCATGGCCGTCGTCGACGACATCGCCAGGACCGCCCCGACCACGGCCGACCGCGTGCAGACCGTCATCTCCTCGGTGCTGACGTACGCGGTCCGGGAGCAAATCATTCCGTACAATCCCGCACGCGGCATCCCTCGGCGGGCCGCGAACATCCCCCGGGATCGATTTCTGAGTGATGGTGAGCTGCGCGTCCTGCTGCGCGAGCTCGACCACGAGCGTGTGCTCAACAGCTCCTACGAGCTTTACACCATCCTGCGCCTGCTCCTGCTCACCGGTGCCCGAAGCTCAGAGGTTCGCCTCGCCGAGCAGGGCGATCTGCATTGGGAAGGCTATGCGGCCTACCCCGGCCCCGTATGGGTCGTTCCGGGGAATCGCTTGAGCAAAGGACGCGTCGTCCGTGGTCGCACAAAAAGCGGACGGCCCAAAGTACTTCCTCTTTCAGCCCAGGCCGCCAATCTGTTCGCCGAAGCCGTAGCGAATGCCGGCAAGCGCGCCCGAATTTTCGATGTTGCCGAAGGCCGCGCCGTCTCCTACGCCATGGCGCGCGCCTGCCGGCGCATCGGCCTCGTGGGCGAGCGTTCGGCCTCGCCGCATGATTTCCGCCGCACCGTGGCGACGTGGCTCGCCGATCGCGGCGAGAGGAGCGAAGTCATCGAGGCGATACTTGGCCACGCCCCGCAAGGCGTGACGCGGCGGCACTACAATTTGAGCCTGTTCCTGCCCTTCATCGGCCAGGCAATGCAGCGTTGGGCGCATCATCTCGATACGCTGAGCGAGGTCAAGCCAACCGTTATTGGTGAGCACGCGATCGGCTCAGGCTCACATGACAATGTCAGTGCCGAACCGCGATCAACTCCCCTCTCGCCAGCGCCCCTGCCCTCTGACTGAGATGCCCACCGTCACCCGAATAAGGCGCCGGCAGGCAGGTGTTTTCTGGTCGTACCAGCTCGTACCAGTGC
>JBGGME010000399.1:0-13795 GCA_041288195.1 Hyphomicrobiaceae bacterium | reverse complement strand
GGCGGCGACTTCCTCTACAGCGCCGTGATGATCGACGAGATGGCCAAGCGCGTCTACGCCGCTCCCGGCTTCCGCCTGCACTCCGACATCGTCGCGCCCTACATCTTCAACTACGGCACCGAGGAGCAGAAGCGCACCTGGTTGCCGCGCATGGCCAAGGGCGAGGTGATCAGCGCCATCGCCATGACCGAGCCCGGCACCGGCAGCGACCTGCAGGCGATCCGCACCACCGCGCTCAGGAAGGGCAACGAGCTCGTCGTCAACGGCCAGAAGGTCTTCATCACCAATGGCGGCATGGCCGACCTTGTCATCGTCGCCGCCAAGACCGATACTTCCGCCGGCGCCAAGGGCGTCACCCTCGTCCTGGTCGAGACCGACCGCCCCGGCTTCAAGCGCGGCCGCAACCTCAAGAAGATCGGCCAGAACGCACAGGACACCGCCGAGCTGTTCTTCGAGGACGTGCGCGTGCCGCCCTCCAATATCCTGGGCGAGGAGGGCCGCGGCTTCGCCTGCCTCATGAACCAGCTGCCCCGCGAGCGCATGCTCGTCGCCATCGGCGCGGTCGCCATCATGGAGGCCGCCCTGCAGTGGACCATCGACTACACGCGCGAGCGCAAGGCCTTCGGCAAGGCCATCGCCGACTTCCAGAACACCCGCTTCAAGCTCGCCGAGGTCAAGACCGAGGTGACGATCGCGCGCGTCTTCCTCAACCACTGCCTGGAGCTGTTCCTCGCCGGGGAGCTCGACGCCACCACCGCCGCCATGGGCAAGTGGTGGCTCTCCGAGCTCGACAACAAGGTGCTCGACACCTGCCTGCAGATGTTCGGCGGCTATGGCTATATGCTCGAGTACCCGATCGCGCGCGCCTACGCCGACGCCCGCGTGCACCGCATCTACGCCGGCACCACCGAGATCATGAAGGAGCTGGTTGCCCGTGCTCTGTAGGTAGTATGTGTCGGTGTCGGACCCTCCGAGTCCGATACCTGCGAGAGGGACAGACCAATGCACTTCGACGAATATCGCAAGCACGACGCCACCGCCCTGGCCGCGCTGATCGCTAAACGCGAGGTCAGCCCCGCAGAGGTGCTGGAGACCGCCATCGCTCGGGCCGAGCAGGTCAACCCCGCCATCAACGCCATCGTGCACAAGCAGTACGAGCGCGCGCGCAAGGAGATCGCGGCGGGTCTCCCCGGCGGACCGCTGGCGGGCGTGCCTTACCTCATCAAGGACCTCGCGTTCCTCGACAAGGGCGAGCCCGCCCGCCTCGGCAGCAGCCTCTTCAACGACTACGTCGCCGACCACGACAGCGCCTACCTGACGCGCTGCCGGAAGGCGGGCCTCGTCATCTTCGGCCGCACCTCCACGCCCGAGTTCGGCCTCAACCCCACCACCGAGGCGCGGCTCTACGGGCCAACCCGCAACCCCTGGAACCTCGAGCACTCGCCGGGCGGCTCCTCGGGCGGCGCGGCGGCAGCCGTGATCGCCGGCGTCCTCCCCGTGGCGCATGCGACCGACGGCGGCGGCTCGATCCGCATCCCCGCGGCCCAGTGCGGCCTCTTCGGCCTCAAGCCGACGCGGGCGCGCATCTCCATGGCGCCCGACGCCGGCGAGGGCTGGGGCGGGCTCTCCGTCGGCCACGTCGTCAGCCGCAGCGTGCGCGACAGCGCCCTCATGCTCGATTGCACTGCCGGCACCGAGCCCGGCGACCCCTACGCCGCACCTACGCCCGAGCGGCCGTTCGTCGAGGAGCTGAAGCGTCCGGCGAAGAAGCTCAAGATCGCCATGATGCTGCAGGACCACCGCGGTGCGAAACTCCACCCCGAATGCGAGAAGGCCGTGCGCGGGGCCGCCAAGCTGTGCGCGAGCCTGGGCCACATCGTCGAGGAGACCGACCCCAAGCTCGACCTCGCCGCACTCAGGCCCCTCAATGCCACCATCGCCGCCGCCAACGTCGCCCGCAATCTCGGCTTGCGCTGGAGGGCGCTCGGCCGCGATCCCAATCCCGCCGACGTCGAGCGCGGCACCTGGGCTGTCTACCAGCGCGGCCTCAAGGTCACGGGCGTCCAGTACGTGGAGGCGATGGCGGCGATCCATGCCGCGGGACGCAGGATGGCCGCCTTCCTGTCGAGCTTCGACGTGATCCTCTCCACGGTTCTCGCTGGCCCGCCGCCCAAGCTCGGCTATCTCGACCAGAACGGCGACCCCGCCGTGTTCGCCGAGCGCGTCAACGCCTACCTCTCCGTGACGCCCCTGCACAACGCCACGGGCACGCCGGCGATGAGCGTGCCGCTGCACTGGACCACGGATGGGCTGCCCGTCGGCGTGCACTTCGCGGGCCGCTATGGCGAGGAGGCGACGTTGCTGCGCCTCGCCGCCCAGCTCGAGCAGGCGCAGCCCTGGTTCGACCGCGTGCCGGCGCTCTGAGGTGTCAGACCCGGAGGGTCTGACATCTACGTGCCCGGCAGCGCGGCGACGGCCTCGACCTCGAACAATCCGCCGGGACGCGCCAGCGCCGGCACCCCGATCGTCGTGCTGGCGGGCGGCCGCGCCTTGACGAGGTAGCGGTCGCGCACCTCGCGGAAGGCGCCCATGTTGCGCTCGATGTTGACCAGATAGTTGTTGATCTTGACGAGGTGCTCGAAGCCTGCCCCGACCGCTGCAAGCGCCGCCTTCAGGTTCTCGAACGCCTGCACGGTCTGCGCCTTGAAGTCCCCGGGCGCGCCCACGAACTTGCCGCTCGCATCGACCCCAAGCTGGCCGGCGAAAAAGACGATGCGCGCGTCCCCCCTGACCTCGACGACGTGCGAGTAACCCGGCGGCTTCTCCATCGTCGCCGGATTCATGAACCGCAGGATCTCGGTCATTGGCGTTCTCCCTTGAACTGGTGTCAGACCCTCCGGGTCTGACACCTAGCATCCAACCACTACCGCCGCAGCGTCTTGGCGCGGATCGAGCGCGTCTCTCCCTGGCCCGCCAGACCCGCCGCCTCTTGCAGCTCGTGGCGGAACTCGTCGCGCTTCTCGTGGATGGAGGCGATCACGGGACCCGCCGGCAACCCCAGCCCGACCAGCGCCGCCTCGGAGAGCTGTAGGCTCGCCTCGATGGTCTCCGGCACGGCATCGTTGACGCCCACTGCGTAGAGATGGCGGGCGTGCGTCGCGTCGCGCGCGCGAGAGACGATCAGCATGTCGGGCTTGAGCGAGCGCACGAGCTGCACGATCTCGTCGATCGCCGCCTGGTCGTGGATGGTCACGATGACGGCGCCCGCGTCCATGATTCCGCAGCTCTTGAGGAACGCCGGATGGGCCGCATTGCCGTAGTAGACCTCGCGCCCGCGCCGGCGGAACTCGGTCACGGCCGCCGTATCGCGGTCCGTTGCGACGAACGGAAACCGGTGCCGCTCCAGCATGTCGCAGACGATCTGCCCGACGCGGCCATGGCCGATGACGATGGCGTGCCCTTTCTCGCCGGGTGGCGGCACCGCGGTCAGCTCCGGCCCAAGCACCTTGGAGTGCTCCAGTCGGGGTGTCAGCCGCCGCGCCACGGAGGCGAGCACGGGGATCAGCGCCATGGTGATGGAGGTCACTGCCAGCGTGAAGCTGCCGGCCCCCGCCGTCACCAGGCCGTAGCCCGTCGCCACGCCGATGATCACGAAGGCGAACTCACCGCCCGGACCCAGCAGCAGACCCGTCTCGACCGCCGATGCCCAACTCGTGCGGAACAAGCGCGCCAGGCCGGCGATGAGCGCAGCCTTGATGGCGATGACGCCGAACACCGAGGCAAACAGCCAGAACGGCTCCCGGGCCAACTCCCGGAGATCGATGTTCATGCCGACGGTGAAGAAGAAGAGGCCGAGCAGCAGCCCTTTGAACGGCTCGACGGTAGTCTCGATCGCCTTGCGGAACTCGGTTTCCGACAGCAGCAACCCGGCCACGAACGCCCCGAGCGCCATCGACAGTCCTGCCAGACCGGCGGCGACCGCGCTGCCGACGATCACGAACAGGATGGCGGCGACGAACAGCTCGCTCGACTCCACGGAGGCGACGAGCCGCAGCAGCGGCTGCAGGAGCAGGCGGCCCGCCGCTACGATCACCCCGATCGCCAGCGCCGCATTGGCCACCGCCAGCACGAGCCCAGTCATGACCGAGCTGCCCTGGCTGTTGCCGAGGAAGGAGACGAACAGCAGGATCGGAACGACAGCGATATCCTGGGCCAGCAGGATCGAGAAGCTGGTGCGACCGACCGTCGTGGAGAGGCGACGCTGGTTGGAGAGGACCTCGATGACGATGGCGGTCGAGGACAGCGCAAGGCAGGCGCCGATGACGACGGCTGCTGCCGGCTTGCTGCCGGCAAACATGGCAATGCCGGCGATCACCGAGGTGCACAGCACTACCTGCAGCGTGCCCAGCCCGAACACCAGACGGCGCATGGTGACGAGGCGCTGGTAGGACAGCTCGAGCCCGATCAGGAACAGCAGGAACACGATGCCGAGCTCGGCAAAGCCCGAGACGTTCTTGGGGTCGACCACCGTGACCCAATAGAGCCAGGGCGCCTTGTCCATGAACGTGCCGAGGCCGAGCGGCCCCAGTAAGGCGCCGGCCCCCAGATATCCGAGCACCGGGCTCAACCCGAAATGACGCACCAGCGGCACCACGATGCCCGCCGTGCCGAGCACGACGAGCGCATCGCTGTAGGCGTCCAGGCTTATGAAAGTCGCGGCCATCCTGTCCCTCTGGTCGCGGGCTCGAGCGCGCATTAGTGCACTTTATGGCGCCCAAGGGTAGGGCGCCGGGCGCAATCGGTGCGAGCCCCCGCCTCAGCCTGTTTCGGGCTTGCCCCGAACATCGGCAAGCATCGCCAACGCGATCTCGCGCTCGCCCATGATCACGGCACTGGCGCCGTGCTTCTTGAGGTGCTCGGTCTCCTCCTCGGAGTGCGACCGGGCGACGATGCGCACGGTGGGGTTCATGGTCCGAGCCTGCGCCACCACCTGGCCGCCCTCGAAGGCATCGGGAATGGCGACGAGCAGGGAGCGCGCCGCCGCGATATTGGCAGCCCCGATCACCTCCTGATTGGTCGCATTGCCGTGAATGACCTCGACGCCGGCCTCCCGCGCCTGCAGCACAACGGGCCGGATCTCCTCGATCAGGAGCACGGGCAGCCCCTGCTCCTTGAGACCTTCGGCGATGATGCGCCCCACGCGTCCATAGCCGACGAGCACGACATGCCCAGTCTGCATGGTGGCACGGACGGGCTCGCGGCTCGCCATCTCGGGTGCCTCCGGCGCACCGGGCTCGTCCGCGGGGCGCGGGCTCGCGCCCGGCCGCGCCAGATACCGGTCGACGCAGGCAAACAGCATGGGATTGAGCAGGATCGAGATGATGGCCCCGGCCAGCACCAGGTCGCGTCCGCGCTCGGGCAGCAGCGCGAGGCTCACCCCCAGGCCTGCCAGGATGAAGGAGAACTCGCCGATCTGGGCGAGGCTCGCCGACACGGTCAGCGCGTGCGACGTCGGATAGCCGTACATGCGCACGATCAGGAACGCCGCCACCGACTTGCCGAGAATGATGATCAGCAGCGTCGCCAACAGCGGCAGCGGCTCGCGCAGAACGATCATCGGGTCGACCAGCATGCCGACCGATACGAAGAAGATCACGGCGAACGCGTCGCGCAGCGGCAGCGACTCCTGTGCCGCGCGCTGGCTCAGCTCCGATTCGCTCAGGATCATGCCGGCGAAGAAGGCGCCGAGCGCAAACGACACGTCGAACAGCATGCTGGCGCCGAAGGCAACGCCGAGCGCGATCGCGAGCACGGACAGGCGGAACAGCTCGCGCGAGCCCGAGTGCGCCACGGCGTGCAGCAACCAGGGAATCACCCGCTTGCCGATCACCAGCATGACCGCGACGAACGCCGCGACCTTTGCCAGCGTCAGCAGCACCGGCATGATCAGCGCGCTTGCGCCCGCGCCCGGATTGCCCTTGAGGATGCCCGCCAGCGCCGGCAGCAGCACCAGCGTCAGGATCATCACGAAGTCCTCGACCACCAGCCAGCCGACCGCGATGCGTCCCCGCTCGGTCTCGACCAGCCGCCGCTCCTGTAGGGCACGCAGCAGCACCACCGTGCTCGCCACCGACAGCGCCAGGCCGAAAACGAGGCCGGCCCCGATCGACCAGCCGAGCAGGTAGGCGAGGCCCATGCCCATCACGGTGGCGCTGGCGATCTGCGCGATGGCGCCGGGGATGGCAATCGCCCGCACCGACAGCAGGTCCTCGAGCGTGAAGTGCAGCCCGACGCCGAACATCAGCAGGATCACGCCGACCTCGGCCAGGTCGTTGGCCATGCCCTGGTCGGCAACGTAGCCAGGCGTGAAGGGACCGATCAGCACGCCGGCCAGCAGATAGCCCACCAGGGGGGAGATGCGCACGCGGTTGGCGAGTGCGCCGAGCACGAATGCCAGAACCAGCGCCACCACGATCGTCGTGATCAGCGGCGTGTGGTGGTGCATCTGCGAGACCTCCTGACGCGGCGCGACCGGCCGCTGCTGGCAAAACTGTCCACCCACTCGCTCGTCATCAGCCACTAAAGCAAACGCGCACGGGCAGGACCACGATTGAATCTGCCGTGGGCGGACGCTTTCATGGGCCCCCGCGGAAGGATTGGCGACCTCCGGCCGCCGCTCAATACGACTTGGGCAGCCCCAGCGCCCGCTCGGCGATGTTGCAGAGGATGAGCTCGCGCGAGACCGGCGCGATGCGGGCGATCATGACCTCGCGCATCAGCCGCTCGACGTGGAACTCCTTGGCATAGCCCATGCCGCCATGGGCGAGCACGGAGGCCTCGCAGGCATTGAAGCCGGCCTCGGCGCCCAGATACTTGGCCGCGTTGGACTCGATCCCGCACGGCTCGCCGGCGTCGTAGAGGTGCGCCGCCTTCAGCACCATCAGGTTCGCCGCCTCGAGCTCCATCCAGCACCGCGCGAGCGGGTGCTGTATCCCCTGGTTCTGCCCGATCGGCCGGCCGAACACGATGCGCTCCTTGGCGTAGCGCGTGGCGCGCGCCAGCGCCGCGCGGCCCACGCCCACCGCTTCGGCCGCAATGAGTATCCGCTCGGGATTCATGCCGTGCAGGATGTACTCGAAGCCCTTGCCCTCCTCGCCGATGCGGTCCTCGAGCGGCACCGGCATGCCGTCGAAGAACAGCTGGTTGGAGTCCACGGCCTTGCGGCCCATCTTGTCGATGACGCGGGCCTCCACGTACTTGCGATCGAGCGCCGTATAGAAGAGCGAGAGGCCCTCGGTGCGCTTCCCCACCTCCTCGAGCGGCGTGGTGCGGGCGAGCAGCAGCACGCGGTCCGCCACCTGCGCGGTCGAGATCCAAATCTTCTGCCCGTGGATGGCATAGCCGTTGCCGTGCTTTACAGCGCGCGTCTTGAGGCGCGTGGTGTCGAGGCCGGCGTCGGGCTCCGTGACGGCAAAGCAGGACTTCTCCTTGCCGGCGATCAGCGGCGGCAGGAAGCGGCGCTTCTGCTCCTCGGTGCCGAACACCACCACGGGGTTGAGCCCGAAGATGTTCATGTGCACCGCCGAGGCGCCGGAGAAGGCCGCACCCGATTGGGCGATCGTCTGCATCATGATCGCCGCTTCCGTGATGCCGAGCCCCGACCCGCCATAGGCCTCCGGCATGGCGATGCCGAGCCAGCCGGCATCGGCAAGCGCCTTGTGGAACGCGTGCGGGAACTCTCCGTCGGTGTCGCGCTCGAGCCAGTAATCGTCGCCGAACCGGGCGCAGACCTTGTCGACCCCCTCGCGGATCTCCAGCTGGGCGGACGTCAGGGACGAGTTCATAGGACGGCTCCACGTGGGTCGATATCATCGCCACGGTAGGCAGATTTGGCGGGCAACGCCAGCGCGTGCGCTGTCGATGTTACGGCCGTAACTGCGCCAGGCCCCGGCGCATCGGATGCTCGCGACCAAGCTCGTCCGCTACGAAACAACAGAGGCCTCAATGCTCGGTACCGTCGACATCATCCTCCACTCTATCGTGCTGCTCTTCATCCCCCTCGCGATCCACTCGCTGGTGACGCGGCAGCTTCCGCCCGAAGGCACGTTCCTCGGCCGCCTGTTCCGCACCGATCCGAACCTGATCGTCGTCAACGGCCTGTTCCTGCTCGCGCTGTGCCTGGCGTCCCTCTATCGCCTGGGCATCCAGCTCGGTGTGATCGGCCAGGGCCAGGTGCCGGGGCTGGAGCTCATGGCCCATGTCCCCTTCATGGTGCTGCTGGTCGTCTTCTTCGCGATGATCATGCGAGCGATGCTGCGGCTGCGCCGCGCGCAATAGAGGTGTCAGACCCTCCGGGTCCGACACCCTGGCACCGCCCTATCCGCCGCGATGGAGCAATGGTGTCTGACCCGAGCGTCAGACACCCACCACTCCGGCCTTCTTCAGCTCCGCGATCTCGCCGGCCGCGAAGCCCCAGTCGCCGAGCACCGCCTCGCTGTCGGCCCCGCGCCCGCGGCCCGGCGCGCCCATCTCGCATCGCGTGCGCGAATAGCGCGGCGCCGGGCGCGGCTGCAGCACGCCCTCGCGCGTCACGAACGTGCCGCGCACCTTGTTGTGGGGATGGGCCTCGATCTCCGACAGCGCCAGCACGGGCGCGACGCAGGCATCGCTCTTCTCGAAGATGCGCTCCCACTCCGCCCGCGTCTTCGACGCGATCGCTTCCGTGAAGCGGCGGCGCAGCTCCGGCCAGCCCTTGCGGTCGTGCTGCTTGGGCAGCTCCGCGAGCTTCAGGCCCAGCTTCTCGACCAGCTCCTCGAAGAAGCGCTTCTCGATCGCGCCCACCGACAGCCACTTGCCGTCCTTGGTGGTGTAAACGTCGTAGTAGGGTGCGCCGCCGTCGATGAAGTTGACGCCCCGCTCGTCGGCCCAGGAGCCCTGCGAGTAGAGGCCGAAGATGCCCGCCGCCAGATAGGCCGCCCCATCCACCATGGCGGCATCCACCACCTGGCCCTTGCCCGACTTCTGCGCCTCCAGGAGGGCGCACACCACGCCGAAGGCCAGGAACATGCCGCCGCCGCCGAAGTCGCCGACCAGGTTCAGCGGCGGCACGGGACGATCGCCCTTGCGCCCGATCATATGCAGCACGCCGGCGAGCGCGATGTAGTTGATGTCGTGGCCGGCATTGCTCGCCATCGGCCCGTCCTGGCCGAATCCCGTCATGCGGCCGATCACGAGCTTGGGGTTGAGCTTCTGAAGCTCCTCGGGCGCCAGCCCCAGGCGCTCCAGAACGCCGGGACGGAAGCCCTCGATCAGCGCATCGGCCTTGGTTGCCAATTTCTTGACGATGGCGCATCCCGCCTCGGTCTTGAGATCGACCGCCAGCGAGCGGCGGCCGCGATGCAGGACATCGTACTTCGGCTCGCGGCCTGGCAGACCGAGATCGGCCGCCTCCCGCCGATCGACGCGGATCACCTCGGCGCCCATGTCGGCGAGCAGCGTGGCCGCAAACGGCGCCGGGCCGATGCCCGCCATCTCGATGATGCGAAAACCGGCCAATGGTCCCATCGTGGTTACCTTTCGGTTGCTGTTTGCCGACTCGATTGCCTGCTGACCTGCAATCTACGGGCGATATCGCTCAGTTGCTGATGGCTATCGTGTTGTGCATCGCGGTAAGCGTTTCTAAATGCCGCTGTGTTTGCATGGCCCACACAGGCGTCAAACATAAAAGAGCTTGCGTCAAGCGTGTCCTACTCCCAAGCCCTCGCCGGGCGCCTGCGCGCCTGGCTGCAGACGTTGCGGCTTGCTGGCGGAACGCCCGCGGGCACCCACGTTGCTGCGCCTGCCTCCGCCAGCGAGCTTGCCGTCGAGCTGCAGCGCTTCAAGGCGATCGGCGATCGCCTCGAACGGGGCCTCGAATCTCTCAAGGACATTCAGTGGGAGGTTCGCGAGAACGAGGCGCGCTATCGCGATCTCCTCGACAATCAGGCGGACCTGATCCTGCGCCGTGATGCGCAGGGCTGCCTCACCTTCGTCAACCAGGCCTTCTGCCGCGTGTTCGGCGTCGACCGCAATTCCGTGCTCGGCCGACCGTTCGCCCCGCGCGTGCTGGACGGGGACAATGCAACCCCGCTAGCCCCGGGCGGCGCCCTGCGTCAGCAGCGCTATGCGCAGGAGATCGAGACGGCGCGCGGCCCGCGCTGGTTCGAATGGGAGGAGCATGCCGTCCAGGGGCACGAGCCCGCGGCCTGCGAGGTGCAGTGCCTCGGCCGCGACATCACCGAGCGGCGCAGCTCCGAGGCCGACCTGAAGGAGGCGCGCAAGCAGGCGGAGGCGGCCAACCGCGCCAAGTCGCGTTTCCTCGCCGCCATGAGCCACGAGATCCGCACGCCGATGAACGGCATCCTCGGCATGACCTCGCTGCTCGGCGACACGGAGCTGACCCCCGAGCAGCGCACCTACGCCCACGCCATCCAGCGCTCGGCGCGCACCCTGCTCAGCCTGATCGACGAGATCCTCGACTTCTCCAAGATCGAGGCCGACAAGCTGCAGCTCAACTCGGTGCCCCTGGCGATCGACGAGTGCGTACAGGGCCTGGTCGAGCTGCTGGCGCCGAAGGCCTACGAGAAGGGCATCGAGATCGCCTGGGCGGTCGATCCGTCCGTGCCGCGCCAGCTCATGGGCGACGAGGTGCGCGTACGCCAGATCGTGACCAACCTCGTCGGCAATGCCATCAAGTTCACCGACAGCGGCGGGGTGCTGGTGACCGTGGCACGGACGCGCATCGCCAATCGTGCCGCCGGCAAGGGCGACATCGACATCGCCATCTCAGTCGAGGATACCGGCATCGGCATCGCCCCGGAGTCGCTCCCCGCCCTGTTCTCCGAGTTCGAGCAGGCCGACGCCGCCGTGCAGCGCCGGCAGGGCGGGACCGGGCTCGGGCTCGCCATCTCGCGCCGCCTGGCGCGTGCCATGGGCGGCGACGTACTGGTGTCGAGCACGCCGGGCCGAGGTTCGATCTTCACCGCGACCATGCGGCTGAAGCGCGTGGCCGAGTCCGCCGAACCGCTGGCTGCGCCGGCCGAGGCGCCGCCCATGCTGCCCCAGCACGTGCTGCTGGCGCTCGACGAGGGCATCGAGCGGCGCGCCCTGCGTCTGGCGCTCGAGGGCGCCGACATCCCGCTCGAGGAAGGCGCGATCGAGGATGCCCTGAGCCTCGTGCGCGCGGCCGCCGATTCGGGCGAGCCGTTCACAACCCTCATCGTCGACGGCCGCGGCGGATGCGAGCCGGCCGCCAAGCTGTTGGCGGCCTCGCGCGCCGCAGCCCCCGCCGGCGTGCAGGGCGTGATCGTGCTGGATACGGCCGCCAAGGCTGACTTCCCGCGGTTCCGCCACGCCGGCTTCGACGCCTATCTTGTGCGGCCCGTGCGGCCGCAGTCTGTGCTGACCCGCGTCGGGCTCGGCCAGGAGCCGAGCGAGCCCGCGCAGGCACCCGCCGCCAGGCGCGACGTTCGCTTCGTCGCACCTCCCTCCGTGCTGCTCGTCGAGGACAACGACATCAATGCCCTGCTGGCGCGGCGCATGCTCGAGAAGGTCGGCTGCAAGGTGCGCCATTGCGTCAACGGGCGGGAGGCGGTCGAGACCTTCCGGCGCGTGCTCGCGGGCACCGACCGACCCTACGACGTCGTGCTGATGGACGCGCACATGCCCATCCTCGACGGCCTCGCAGCGACCCGCGCCATCAAGGAGCTCTATGCGGCCCTGCCCAACCAGGTCTCCCTGCCGCCGCCAATCATCGCCGTGACCGCCAACGCCTTCGACGAGGATCGCCGCCGCTGCCTGGAGGCGGGCATGGACGACTACCTCGCCAAGCCCTTCGGCCGCGAGGAGCTGCACCGCCTGCTGGAGCGCTGGTGCAGCGGCCTCGTCGCCAAGCAGGGCAACACGCGCGCGGCCTGAGCCGCGGCCACCGCCATCTCAAAAGTCATTGGCCCTTGCTGGGCGGGTAGGCTATTGCCGTCGCAATGGTAGCGTGGGCGCCGGGTGGATTGCATGCACGTGTCGTTCGAGTGGCTGATCGAGCCCATCAAGTCTGCGGAGTTCTTCCAGACCTACTACGAGCGCCAGCCGCTGCTCATCGAGCGCAATGATCCCTCGCGCTTCGCGCCGCTCCTCAGCATCGCTGCCATCGACCGCTTCCTCGCCACGACGTCGCCGCGCCACCCCGACGTGTTCCTCGTCGATGCCGCCCGCAAGCTGAGCGCCGAGGACTACACGCTTGCCAGCGCCGACACCGAGGGCAGTCTCGATCTCCCGCGCGTCTACGAGCTCTACTGCACCGGCGCCACCATCTCGCTCCGGCACCTGCACGAGAGCATGCCCGAGCTTGCCGCCCTCTGCCGGGCCGTCGAGAAGGTGTTCAGCAGCCATTTCCAGACCAACATCTATCTCTCGCCACCCAACGCCCAGGGCTTCGCCACCCACTTCGACAGCCACGACGTGTTCGTGCTGCAGGTCGCTGGCTCCAAGATCTGGACCCTCTACGACACGCTGATCGAGCTGCCGCTGCATGCCCAGGGCTTCGACAAGGACAAGCACATCCCCGGTCCGGCAACGCGCGACCTCACCATCCGCGCCGGCGATCTCTTCTATTGCCCTCGCGGCCTGTTCCACTCTGCGCGCTCCACCGACGAGCCCTCGTTGCACATCACGCTGGGCCTGATCGGCAAGACCTGGGCGGACGTGTTGATGGAGGCCGTCTCGGCGGCATGCCTCTCCTCCCCGGCCTTCCGCGCCAACCTGCCGACGGGCTTCGCCAATCCGGGCTTCGAACCCGCCGAGGCCAAGGCCACGTTCCGCACGCTGGTGGAGCAGTTCGCCCGCGCGGCCGAGCTGGAGCCCGTTCTCGAGCGCTTCGCCGAGGACTTCGTGACCTCCCGTCGCCCGGACCTCTCCGGCGCCTTGCAGGAGGTGAGCGGCGCGCCACCGATCGGCCCCGACACCAGGATTGCGCCGCGCCCTCATCTCATCTGCAGCCTGCGCGAAGAGGGAGTGGGCCTGGCACTTCTGTTCGGATCGACGCGCCTTACCTTCCCGGCAGCCGTGCGCGAGCCGCTGACTTTCGCGCTGCAGGGCCAGCCCTTCGCCGTCCGCGATCTGCCGGGCCGCCTCGACGATGCCGGCAAGCTCGTTCTCGTGCGGCGCCTCATCAAGGAGGGGCTGCTGGTGCGCATTGCCGAGCCCGCCCATGCGCGTGGCCCTCAGCGGGCATACACGGAAGCCACAACCTCACGCCGCCGATAGACCACCCCGCTTGACACCTCTCCGGCGTCCGCTATTTGTGGAGTAACGGATTCCACAAATGGAGATTGCCGTGAGCCGCAAGACGCCCGCCGAGCAACCCGCCACGCTGTCCGACGCCGACATCGGCTCCGAGCGCGTGGTCAGTCGACGCTCGCTGCTGGGCGTTCTCGGGCTCGGCGCCAGCGTTGCCGCGGGCGCCATGCTCGGCACGACCACCAGCGCGCCTGCCGCCGACTCGGATGCCGCCAAGAAGCCGGCGCCGAAGAAGGCCGCACCCAAGAAGCCGCCGGCAAAGAAGGCTGCTCCGAAGAAGAAGAAGGAAGAGACCGACAACGACTGATCGTCGCTGACCTCCTCTACTGGGTCGGCGTGAATCCCGAGGCTTTCACCGCGGGTGCCCACAGCTCGGAGTCCGCCTTCTGGATGCGGCCGAGCTCGGCGGCCGAGGTGCCGGTCGGCACCAGGCCGAATGCCAGCAGCTTCTCCTTCACCGGCT
>JBGGME010000398.1:0-6707 GCA_041288195.1 Hyphomicrobiaceae bacterium | reverse complement strand
CAATCGCGCGCGAGGCGATGAAATTCTCGGAACGATCCCGAGGGCGTCCCCGTGCTTGCGCAATGCTTACATCAGGCGATACGGCGGGCCCAAAAGCTCTACAGTTCAATGCGCTAAGGCCTAACTGCGCTCCCCTCCTTGGGCAGGTCGGCGGGCGCGAGGTTGACTGTGATGTGCTTGAACGGCAATCCGAGGCCAACGGCATGCAGCGCGTTGCGCACCCGCTCGCGGCTCTCCGCCACGGCTTTGTCGGGCAGACCGACGATGGCGAACACATGCTGGCCGCCCGAGATGCGCACCTGCACCTCCACGGCCCTGGCCTCGATGCCGACGAAGGCGACCGTGGCGATCTGCCCGTACATGCGTTCCCTCGCCCACCCCGAATTGCTGTCGCAACCCTAATGGGGTGGACGGAGGGTCGTCAAGAACAAATTGAGAACGACCTACCCTTTTGCGCCGTAGCGCTTTGCGAGCTCGCAGAGGTTGGTCAGCAATTGGCCGATCAGCTTCTTGGCCGTGTCGTCGGTCAGGTTGCCGCTCTGGTCAAACTTGGTGGCCGCGGCCGAGATCATCACCTCGGGCTGGTTCACCGCCGGCATATCGAGAAAGACCATCACCTTGCGCAGGTCGTACTGCGCGCGCCCGGTGCCGAGCACGCCGGCGGAGGCGCCCATGATCGCTGCCGGCTTGCCCTTCCAGGCGCTGTCGCCGTAGGGCCGCGCGCACCAGTCAATGGCGTTCTTGAATACGCCGGGGATCGAGTAGTTGTACTCGGGCGTCACGAGCAGGATCGCGTCGGCCGCGCGGATCTTGGCCTTCATGTCGACGACGGCCGCCGGCGGCGACTTCTCTTGGTCCTGGTTGAACCCCGGCAGGTCGGGCAGCTCGAGGACCTCGAGCGTCGCGCCCGCGGGCACCAGCCCCTGCGCCGCCTTCAGCGCCGACTTGTTGAACGAGGCCTTGCGCAGGCTGCCGGCGATGCCGAGGATCTTGATGGCCATGATCGATCTCCGAGAGTTGGATTGAAGCGTGCGTTGGCAAACGGTTGGCAGGGCGTGGTCGTGGGGGGCAGAACTCTATTTTTTCACTTTCTTTTCGATTGCATCCCAGATGAGGGCGGCGATGTCGGCGCCGCCGAAGGCCTTCACCTGGCGGATGCCGGTGGGCGAGGTGACGTTGATCTCGGTGAGGTAAGGCCCGATCACGTCGATGCCGGTGAACAATAGCCCACGCTTCTTGAGCTCGGGTCCGAGCCGGGCGCAGATCTCGAGGTCGCGCGGAGTGAGCTCGGTCGGCCGCGCCACGCCGCCGACGTGCATGTTGGAGCGCGTCTCGTCGGCCGCCGGCACGCGATTGACGGCGCCCGCCACCTCGCCGTCGACCAGGATGATGCGCTTGTCCCCGCCGCGCACCTCGGGGCGGTACTGCTGCACCATGAAGGGCTCGCGGAACACGGTCTGGAACAGCTCGATCAGCGAGTTGAGGTTGGTGTCGCCCTCCGCGATGCGGAACACGGAGGAGCCGCCGTTGCCGTAGAGCGGCTTGATGATGATGTCCTTGTGCTCGGCGCGGAAGGCCTTCACGTCCTCGGCGTTGCGTGTCACCAGCGTGGGCGGCATCAGGTCGAGGAAGTCGAGCACGAACACCTTCTCCGGCGCGTTGCGCACGTTGGAGGGGTCGTTGACCACCAGCGTCTTGGGATGGATGCGCTCGAGCAGATGCGTGGTCGTGATGTAGGACATGTCGAACGGCGGGTCCTGGCGCAGCAGGACGACGTCGAGGTCGGCGAGGTTCTCGGTGCGCGGGTCGGAGAGGTGGTAGTGCGAGCCCGCCTTGTCCTCGACCACCAGCGTGGAGCCGCGAGCGATCAGACGGCCGCCGAGGAGCGAGAGATTGGGCGGCGTGTAGTAGAAGAGCTTGCGGCCGCGCCGCTGTGCCTCGAGCAGCAGGGCGAAGGTGGAATCGCCCAGGATGTCGATGCGGTCGATGGGGTCCATCTGGCAGGCGATGTTGAGCGGCATGTGTGTTTCGTCCTCAGGGGGCTATGCGCGCGGCGGTACGGCGCCACGGCGGCAAGCAATATGCAAGCTGTTTCGCAGCGGGAGTGTCAACGCAGGTTCAGCGCTGCGTCGCCGCCGTCCCGTGCAGGGCATCGGGTAGATGGATCGGCAGCCGACCGGGCACGACCAGCATGGCGTCGAGGCCGCGGTCGTGCTCGCGGAAGGCCGCGTGCCGGCTCACCCAGAACTCGGCGGCGCGCGCCATGCGTCCGGCCTGGCGCGTGCTGAGGGCAGCTTCGGCCTCGGCCCGCGTCGCGCGACGCTTCACCTCGACGAATGCCAACCGCCGTCCGCGCACGGCGATCAGGTCGATCTCGCCGTGGGGCGTGCGCACGCGCCGCCCCAGGATGCGGTAGCCCCGCGCCAGCAGCGCCGCGGCCGCGACCCACTCCGACAGCCGCCCGCGGCGATAGCGCGCAATGCGATCGGGACTGGGCCCTGGGTCGCGCATGGATGGATCACCTCTCGCCGGCATCGAGCTTGGGAAGCAGCACACGCTCCCCCCAGCGCCAGGCTTGTGCGAACGCCACGAGCAGGATGCACCCGGCGAGCACCGGGCTCAGCGACCACTTCAGCGGAAGGTCATGGCCGGCGATCAGGAAGGCGTCGATGCCGGCGGGCGGATGCGGCGCCCTCAGCAGCAGCATGAGGAAGCCGGCGAGGCCGACTCCGATCGCGCTCGCCGCTCCGCCGGCGTCCACCAGGTAAAGCGCCGCGAACCCCGCGATGCAGGCGCTCGCATGTCCCATCACTACCGCATAAGGCCGCGCGCCGTCGTTCTGCGGAAGCATCATGACCAGCACGATCGATGTGACGAACGGCACCCGCGACAGCGGTTCGCCGGCATAGGCGGACAGCCATTCCATGATCGCAATCGCTATTCCGCACCCCGCTGCCCGATAGGCGAGGACAGGCAGCTCGCGCAACGTCACATGCCGAATTCCCATAGGCCAAGTCTCAGCGGGTCCGCCGCCTCCCTCCGGCCTGGGCGGTTCACTGCCGCCTATTTTTCTCCATTCTGCTTCAAAGCGAGCCCCAGGTGGTAGACCCTGCCTCGCGCGACATTCAGCTCCTCCGCTACCGCGCGGGCCGCGTCGCGGAGGCTCATGGTCGCGAGCAGGGCTTCGAGCCGGAGGACGATTGTCTCGTCCGTCGCCGCCTCCGCGGTCGGCGGGCCGACCAGCACCACCATCTCGCCCCTGGGCTCGGCCTCCGCCGCCCACCGCGCCAGCTCGTCGGGAGAGCCGCGGCGGACCTCCTCGTAAAGCTTGGTGAGCTCGCGTGCGACGGCCGCCGCGCGATTGCCCAGCACTGCGCCAATGTCGGCAAGCGTCTCGGCAAGCCGCGACGGCGCCTCGAAGAAGACGAGCGTCGCCGGCACGGCCTTCAGCTCAGCGAGCCGATCCTGGCGCGCCTTCTGGCGAGGAGGGAGGAAGCCCGCGAACAGGAAGGCGTCGGTGGCGAGCCCTGCTGTGGCGAGCGCCGCCAGAACTGCCGAGGGGCCCGGCAAGCTGAACACGGGGTGGCCGGCCGCGATCGCCTCGCGCACAAGCTTGTAGCCGGGATCGGAGATCAGCGGGGTGCCGGCATCGCTGATGATGGCGACCGACTTGCCCGCAGCCAGCTCGGTCAGCACGCGCGGACGCTCGCGCTCGGCATTGTGCTCGTGATAGGGCCGCGTCGGCCGCGAGATCGAATAGTGAGCGAGCAGAACGCGGCTGTGGCGCGTGTCCTCACAGTAGACAATGTCGGCCCGGGCCAGCACGGCCAGTGCCCGGAGCGTAATGTCGGCGAGGTTCCCGATCGGCGTGGCAACGAGGTAGAGCCCAGCCGGCAAAGACTCCACCAGCAGCCCGCGCAGCACCTCGCCGGCGCGCTCCGCCGTGCCCGACCGCCGCGGTTCCCGAGTCTCCTGGTCTGCCGCCACCTTCCCGCCTCGCTTTGGTGCGCCAGTTATGGGCCTGGGCTTATCCCAGGCGCCAGCCGAATTCGGTTCACTGGATCGGATTTCTTCTGGCCCTGCCGCCGTCGGCGGGGTACTTACGCCCATAGTTTGCGGCCTGGGGGAAACATGGCGCGCACGAGGACGGGAGCAACAGCGTTGCGGGCGATTTGCGGCCCGGCGGGACTCGCTGTGTGCGTGCTCGTAGCGGCCTGTGCGACGAATGGCTCGCCGCCCGAGATCGCAACCGCATCACCGCCGCCGGGAGCCGCAAACTCGCCCCAAGGGACACCGGACAAGCGCAACCAAATCAAGGTGGCCCTGCTCGTGCCGCTGTCGGCCCATGGCCAGTCCGGGATCATCGGCAAGAGCCTCAAGCAGGCTGCAGAGCTTGCCCTGTTCGAGCGCGACAGCCCGAGCGTGCAGCTGATCGTCAAGGACGACAAGGGCACGCCCGAAGGCGCGCGGGCTGCTGCCGACGAGGCGATCAAGGGCGGCGCCAAGCTGATCCTGGGTCCGCTGTTTGCCAAGTCCGTGACTGCCGTGGCGCCCGTCGCGCGCCAGGCCGACGTCTCGGTGATCGCCTTCTCCAACGATCGCCAGGTGGCCCGCAACGGCGTCTACCTCCTGAGCTTCCAGCCCGCTCCAGAGGTGACGCGCGTCGTCGCTCATGCCGCCCAGCAGGGCAAGCGGCGGTTCGCAGCTCTGATCCCGGACGATGCCTTCGGCAAGATCGTCTCGGCGAGCTTCACGGAAGCGGTGAGCCGTGTCGGCGGCACCGTCGTGGGCATGCAGACCTACCCACAGCCGGCCTCGGCCGGAGGCCTGCTCGAGCCGCTGCGCAGGGTCAGCGCGGTGATCCAGGCGGCATCGGAGGCGGGCGCGCCGATCGATGCCCTGTTCCTGCCGGGCGGACAGGAGAACCTGGAGATCATCGCCCGACTGATGCCGCAGGCCGAGATCGATACCGACAAGGTGAAGGTGCTCGGCACCGGCGGCTTGGACTATCCCAACGCCGGCCGCGAGGCCAAGCTCGTCGGCGCCTGGTACGCGGCGCCCGAGCCCGGCGGCTGGAACGAGTTCTCGCAGAAGTACGCCAAGACCTACGGCTCGGCGCCCCCGCGCATTGCCAGCCTCGCCTACGATGCGGTCAGTCTTGCCATCTCCGTGTCGGGGGGCGGCGAGGAGAGTCGTATCGGGGCGGCCCAGCTCACTCGCGCCACCGGCTTTACCGGCGTCGACGGTGCTTTCCGCTTGCTGCCCGACGGCAGCGCCGACCGCTCGCTCGCCATCCTCGAGGTGCAGAAGTTCGGCGTCGGCGTCGTCGATGCGCCGCCCGGCCTCGGCTCGTCGCCGCCGGCTGCCACCTCCTCGCTGCCGCGAGGCGAGGCCCTCAACCTCAATTTCAACTGACCGGCGCCGTCCGGCTCGAAGGTGCTCCGACCGGTTCCAGCGCCGAGGACAGGCGCAGCACCACCTCGTTGAGGATGATGCGGCCCTCGCGCGTGGCCCGCAGTCGGCCGGGCGTCAGACGCTCGACGAGGCCGTGCGCCGCCAGTGTATCGATGGCGCGCTCTGAGGGCCTGAAACCGCTGAGCGCGGCCATGCGATCGAGGTCGAGGCCCTCAGTGAGCCGCAGCCCCATCAGCAGTGCCTCGTCGGCCTGCTGCTCGGGGTCCAACGTCGTGCTTTCAACGATGCCATGGCCCTCGGACTCGACGCAGGCGAGCCAGCGTTCGGGCTGGCGCTCGGTCACCGTGGCGCGGCGCGTCCCTGCCACCACCGCGCGGCCGTGGGCGCCGGGGCCGATCCCCGCGTATTCGCCGTAGCGCCAGTAGAGCAGGTTGTGGCGGCACTCCTCGCCGGGCGCGGCGTGGTTGGAGATCTCGTAGGCCGGCAGCCCCGCCGCTTCCGTCATCTCCTGCGTCAGCGCGTAGAAGGCATGCGCCGCCTCGTTGTCTGGCACGCGCAGCTTGCCGCGGGCGTAGAGCTCGGCGTAGGGCGTGCCCTGCTCGATGGTGAGCTGGTAGAGGGAGAGGTGGCGGCCCGCGAGCCTCAGGGCGCCTGCAAGCTCGTCCTCCCAGGCCGCGACCGACTGCCCAGGACGCGCGTAGATGAGATCGAAGGAGGCGCGCTCGAATGTTTCACGTGAAACACCGATCGCAGCCACCGCCTCCCCCGCGCTGTGCAGACGGCCCAATTTCCGCAGATCGGCATCGTCGAGGGATTGCACGCCGAGCGACACGCGGTTGATGCCGGCGCGGCGGTAGTCGCGAAAGCGCGCCGCCTCCACGCTCGACGGGTTGGCCTCGAGCGTGATCTCGGCGCCGGGCTCGATCCGCCAGAGTCGGGCGATTTCATCCAGAATGGCTGCCACCGTCGTCGCCGACATCAGCGACGGCGTGCCGCCGCCGAAGAAGATGCTGCCCACGCTTCTCCCCGGCACAAGCTCGGCCCAGTGGCGCAGCTCGCGCAGGTAGGCGGCGAGGAAGCGTGGCTCGTCGATGCCTCCCGCGCGCACATGGCTGTTGAAGTCGCAGTAGGGGCACTTGGAGGCGCAGAACGGCCAATGCACGTAGACACCGAAGCCGGCGTCCATGTCAGTCCGCGGCGCCGCCGCCGAGGCAGGCTCCGGCAAACAGGCTGAACGCGCGGGCGCGGTGGGAGATCGCATGCTTGGCATCTGGCTCCATCTCGCCGAAGGT
>JBGGME010000397.1:0-9087 GCA_041288195.1 Hyphomicrobiaceae bacterium | reverse complement strand
TTGCCGACCAGCACGCAGTCGACCCCGAGCGGGCGCAGGTAGTCGCCGAGCGTCATCTCGCCGACCTTGAGGGGCACGCCGTTCCACGTGGCGCCGTGCGACTGCACGTAGCGCCCCGTATAGAAGCTCATGCGCGAGGAGCCACACACCGGCGACTGCACGTAGGCGCGCGTGAAACGCACGCCCCTGGCCGCCAGCTTGTCGATGTTGGGAGTGGCGAGCCGCGGATGGCCGTAGCAGGACAGATAGTCCCACCGCAGCTGGTCGCACATGATGAAGAGGATATTCTTGGTGCGGCGGCTCATGTGTCCGAGGTCGTAGGTTGGGTTAGCGCGGGCACATGGGATGAGATTGCAAGACCAACGTCGCTCCGCGCGTAACCCAACATTGGTCAAAACGTGCGGGTGTTGGGTTACGCGCGGATTTGGCGTCGAGCGCAAATGTCGCCGGTCTCGTCCGCGCGTAACCCAACCTACGCACTTTGATGCATTTCACCGCTTGTAGCGGCCGGTGTCCATCTCGCCGCGATCCACCCGGCGCGAGAACTCGGTGGCGCCGCCGGAGGCCAGGATGCGCGCCTGCTCGACCCAGTTCTCGCGCTCGATACGGCCCTTGAAGTCGAGGGACTGGCTTACGCGATCGATGTCGGCGGCGGTCCAGTTGGCGATCTGCTCGTAGGCGACGACGCCCATGGCGTTGAGCCGGTTCTCGATCAGCACGCCGACGCCGCGGATGCGCTTGAGGTCCTCGCGTGGCGCGGAGCGCAATACCTTGCTGTCCGCCGTTCCGCGCTGGGCCTGGTCAGGCTCGGCGCTGCGGTAGACCTCCGCGCGCACGGAGCGCAGGGAGCCGATATCCGACCGGGCGGCAGCGCGGCCGGCATCGGATGCCTCGTCCCCGGTTCCCTTGGCGGAGTGCTCCTGGATGGCGTCGGCGAGCTTGACCGGGCGGGGCGCGGCTGCAGGAGCCACGGCCGGCAGCGACGGGGTGTGCGTGCCATGGTCGTACTGGCGCGAGAACTTGGTATCGCCGCCGCGGCTCAGGATCTGGGCCTGCTCGATCCAGTTCTCGCGGCCGATGCGGCCTTCGATTCCGAGCAGCTTCTCGAAGCGCTCGACGTCGGCGGGCGACCAGTGGGCGATCTGCGAGTAGCGGGTGACGCCCTGAGTAACGAGGGCGCTCTCGACTTCTGCGTCGATGCTGCTGATGCGCTGCAGGTTGTCGCGGGTCGCGGGTGCGGCCGGCCGGATCGGCACCACCGGCTCCGGCGGCAGCGGGGCAGTGGGCACTGTCCTCGGCAATACGGCGGCAGGGGCGGCCGCAGCCGCAGGCCGGGTTGCGAAGGCCGCGCGCTCGGAGACATCCGGTGCAACATAGGGTGCCGCGGGAGCGGGCACAGGTCGAGGCGTGGAAGCTGCGACCGCCGCAATTGCGACGTCGGCAACCACGCCCGCTGCACCACCGGTCGAGGGACGCGGTGAGATCGCCGGCCCCGGAATTGGGCGGCGCTCGCCCTCATCCGGTGTCGGCGTCGCGCTTGCCGCCTCGCCTCTGGCGCGCCGCGTGGCAAAGTAGGTCTCGCCACCCTTTGCGAGCACCTGCGCCTGCTCGATCCAGTTCTCCTGGCTGATGCGGCCGCCGAGCCCCAGCGCCTCGCCGATGCGCTTCACCTCGGGCTGCATCCACGCCGCGATATGCTCGTAGCGGTCGACGCCGAGCTTGTTGAGCGCGGCCTCGATGCCGGCGTCGATCAGCCGGATGCGCTTGAGGTCCTGCGCCGGCGCGCGCTCGGCCTTGGCTGCCGCGACTGCTGCCGCTGCGGGACCCGGGGCCGGTTTCGGCGCAGGTGCCACGGGCTTCGGTACCGGCTCGGGTGCTGGAGTGCGGGCAAATCCACCGGGGGCGCGCTGCATCACCTCGGGCAGCGGCTCGACCGTGCGTGCGGCAGGCAGGGGCGCGAGCGCCGGAGTGAACAGACTGCGCCGGATGAGGCAGGCGAGCGCTGCGCCGATGAAATAGGCCGCTGCCATGAGCAGCAGCGTTTGCACGAACAGTGCAACCATACTCGACCCCCACACCGCGCGCTCGAGCGCGCGGCATCGTCCCCTTCACAGCATCCCTACGACTGGTCGCCGACCCGCCGGCTGCAAGACAGCCAGCCGATGACGAGACCGACAGCGAACGCTGCCGCCAGCCACCAGATCAGCTTGTAGGCGAGGTAGTCCATAGGCCTTTGTCCCTAGTTGGCCTGGCGCGGGTTGGCCCGCACAGTGAACTCGATACGCCGGTTCTTCGCCATGTTCTCGTTGCCGTCGTTCGGCGCGACCGGGCGCGATGCTCCGTAGCCGACAGGCTGCAGCTGCGCGGCATCGACGCCCGCCTCTACGAGGTAGGTTACCACGGAACGGGCGCGCTTGAGCGACAGCTGCTGGTTCATGATCGCGCTGCCCTCGCTGCTGGCGTGGCCGGCGACCTCGATCTGCATGCCGGGGCAGGTCTTGGCGGCCTGCGCCAGCCGGTCGAGGGTGGGGAGGCTCGCGGGAGCGAGCTCGGCGCTGGCGAACTCGAACGCGATCTGGCCGGTTCGCACCAGGCCCTGCAGCTGGTCCTCACACGCCTTGGCCTTGATATCGACCGCGGTCTGAGGCGGGCTGCGGACCGCGGCCTCTGGCGGGGGCGCAGGGGTCGGAGCCGGTTTGCTCTCGGGTGGCGCCGGGGTCGCGGGTGCCGGCGGCGGCTGGCTAAGAATCGGCGCCGGCAGCGAGGCCGTAGCCGCCGGCACACCCGGCGTTTCGCCCTCCTTTGCCTGCGGCGGTGTGGCCGATGGTGCCGGCTCGGCAGGCGGTTGGGGCGGGGGTGGAGGCGGCTCCTTGGCCTTGATCTGGTCGGTAAACCTGATGGACGCCGGCAGGGCGGCGCGCAATGCGGCGCGGGCGGCATCGGCCGCAGAGCCGTCCGTCGCGAGCCCGGAGATCGTGAGGCCCGTGTCCTTGATCTCCGCGGTGCCGGAGGACATCTGCGCCAGCCCGCGAATGCTCGCTGCCGCAGCCGCACTCCACCCCTGGGGAGCGCCGTCGCCCGGCTGCATCTGATCGATCACGGCGCCTCTCACGCTTGACTTGGAGGCAGCGAGCAGCTCGGCGCGGGCCGCCTCGCTCGGCACGTATCCCGACAATACCAGGCGGCCATCAGCCAGTCGCGCAGCCCAAGTGAAGGGGCTCACCACCGGCGGTGTGACGAGATCTTCCGTCAGACTGACGCCCTTGGGCATGCTGTTGGCGAGCGACGACTTGACGGCGCGATAGGCGGCAAGGTCCTCAGTCTCGCCCGAGATCCACATGCCGAGCCCGTCGAGGCGGACGTCGCCACGCTTCAGGGCGGCGAGCTGCTTCAGCGCGAAGCCCACGCCTCCCAGCCACGTGTCGACGGAGGGAACGCCGCGGGTCGTCTCCATGCGGTCGAGCACCTCGAAGGTCGGGAAATTGGCCTTTGCCACGCTCAGGATGATCTTGCGCGTGGCCCGGTTGGGGACGTGGCCAGTGATGCGGATGCGATTGCCCCGGCGGCCTGCGGTCCACACGTATTTTTCGGTTGTGGGGGCGAGGTCGATGCGGTTCTCGACTGTCCTCAGGCCCCAGACGTCGGAGAGAAGGCTGGCGGCCTTTTCCGGCTCGGTCTCGTCGCCCGAGAGGCCCTGCAGGGTCGCGTCGCGGCCTTCGAAGCGAACCTCCGTCCAGCCCATGCCGCCGTCCGTCAGGGCCCGCGCCGCCCGCGCGCGCAAGTCTCCCTCGATGCGGCCTAGCTCGGCCTGTACGGCTACCCAGCTCAGCACCAGCAGAGGAATGATGCCCCAAAGCCAGCGCCACCAATTGCATTTCATGCGTCCGAGGCTCCCCAGCTGGTCGCTCGATCGTCCTCCCGCCCACGTCTGCGGCCGTCGCTGCTGTGCCCGGGCGAACCGGCGCCAGACGCCGGGACGGCTTATTCGTTGTAGAGGATTGCCCTGGGCTCTGTTGCGGCGGCACTATAGACAACCGGCCCCGGCATTCCAAGCCGGCGCCCAGAGCCCGAGAGTGGGCCGATAGTGGGCGGAGAGGGAGGACCCCGAGGTGAGCGGCGAAACCGTCCTGATAGCGCAGAGCGGCGGCGTCACGCGGCTGACGCTCAACCGTCCCGACAAGCTCAACGCCTTCACTCTTGCCATGCACGCCGAGCTGAACGCCGGTCTGCAGGCGGCCAATGCCGACCCGCAGTGCCGCGTGATCGTGTTGACCGGCGCGGGTCGCGCGTTCTCGGCCGGCCAGGACCTGGCCGAGGTGGGAGGGCCGACGGACGCCGCCACGCCCGATGCGGGCAGTCGCCTGGAGAAGGCCTACAATCCACTGATCAAGCTCCTCACCTCGCTGGAGAAACCCGTGATTTGCGCCGTCAACGGCATCGCTGCCGGCGCCGCGGCCAACATCGCGCTGGCCTGCGACCTCGTGTATGCGGCGCGCAGCGCGAGCTTCCTGCAGGCCTTCGCCCGCATCGGGCTGATCCCCGACGCGGGCGGCACCTGGGTGCTGCCGCGCCTGGTGGGCGCCGCGCGCGCCCGCGGGCTTGCGCTGCTGGCCGAGCCCTTGAGCGCAGAGAAGGCCGAGGTTTGGGGGCTGATCTGGAAGGTGGTCGACGACGACAAGCTGGAAGCGGAGGTCTCTGCGGTGGCGGTCAAGCTTGCCGCCGCGCCGACCTATGCGCTGGGGCTCGCCAAGCGCGCGCTCGCCGCCTCCTCGACCAACTCGCTCGCCCAGCAGCTCGACCTCGAGCGCGACTTCCAGCGCCTTGCCGGCGCCTCTCCCGACGCCCGCGAGGGCATCGCCGCCTTCCTGGAGAAGCGGGCCCCCAAGTACACCGGGAGAAAGGCATGAGGCATGATGCCGCCGAGATCGCGCGGCTGAGCGCGGACGCCCTGTGGGCCGAGGACAAGGCAAGCCAGGCGCTCGGCATGCGGATCGAGAAGGTGGGGCCGGGGCACGCGGTGCTGTCCATGACGGTCGGCGTCGACATGGTCAACGGCCACGGGCTCTGCCACGGCGGCTACATCTTCACCCTCGCCGACTCGGCGCTGGCGTTCTCCTCGAGCTCCCACAATCGGCGCACCGTCGCGCAGCACTGCCAGATCTCATACGTGACGCCCGGCCGTCTCGGCATGCGCCTGACCGCCGAGGCGCGCGAGCGGCACAAGGGCGAGCGCAGCGGCATCTACGACGTGACGGTTAAGGCGGAGGACGGGACGGTGATCGCCGAGTTCCGCGGCGCAACGCGCTCAATACCCGGAACGCTCGTGCCCGAAACCTGAGGCGGGGTCATGCCGGCTGGAAATACCGCAGCGATTGGAACTCTGCCGCAGCCGGCGCGCAGGGACTTCTCGGGCGTCGGCTACGAGGAGGCCATGCGGCGTGCGCGCAAGATCGTGCCGATCCTGCGCGAACGCGCGCAGCAAGCCGAGGACGCGCGCTCTCTGACCCGCGACACCGAGCAGCTGCTACACGAGACGGGGCTGTTCCGCTTCCATCAGCCGAAGGCGTTCGGCGGCATGGAGCTCGACTTCGTGGCGGTGGTCGATATCCCGGCGGAGCTCGCGCGCGGCTGCGCATCGACGGCCTGGAACGTCGGCAACCTCGCCTGCCACCATTGGATACTCGGCTACTACGACCCGGAGACCCAGCACGAGGTGTGGGACGCCAACCCGGATGCGCTGATCGCCTCGTCGATCGCGCTGGCTGCCGGGCGAGCACGCAAGGCCGAGGGCGGATACATCGTCAACGGCCGCTGGCCGTTCTCCTCCGGCGTCGACAACTCGGACTGGAACATGCTGGCCGTCACTGTGCTCGGCGACGACGGCAAGACCGCGGTCGACTGGCGCCTGTGCCTGGTGCCGAAGTCCGACTACGAGATCGTCGACACCTGGTACGCCATGGGCATGGCAGCCACGGGCAGCAAGGACGTGGCCGTCAAGGAGCTGTTCGTGCCGGAGCGACGGGCGCTGGCGTTGCAGCGCTGCCGGGGAGGTCTCGAGCATCCGGGCGCTGCGCTCAGTACCGGCCCGCTCTTTCGCATTCCGATCGTGGCGGCCTCCAGCCATCCGTTGGCGCCGTCGGCGATTGGCGCGGCCGAGGGCGCCTATGAGATGTTCCTGGCATCGATGGCGAAGCGTGCCGGCACCTACACCGGTGCCAAGGTCGCCGATTTCCAAGCCGTGCAGATCAAGCTCGCCCGCGCGCGCTGTTTGATCGATTCCGCTCGCCATCTCCTGCGTCAGTCGGCGATCGAGCTGCAGGCTGCGGCGGAGCGCAACCAGGTGCCGGAGCTGGCGACGAAGCTCAGGTACCGGGCGCAGTCGGCGTTTGCCGTCGGCCAGGCTCGCGAGGCGGTCGAGGTGTTGTGGTCGTGCTACGGCGCGCAAGGCATCTACACGCGTGATCCGTTGCAGCGGCATCTGCGCGACCTGATGGCCATTACCCAGCATTTCTCGTTCAACTTCGACATCGCCGGCTCCGCCTTCGGCCTCGACGCGCTGGGCGGCGCGTATGCCAATCCGACGATGTGAGGGGCCGATCGGGTTTGACGTTGCTTCATGCTCCAATTCGCCGATACTGAGGGCAATTGGGCGCGAATTCTGATGGCGGACGTTACGGATATCGAGGGTGCTAGCTTATGACTGACGTCGTGAAGGTAGCCGACATTCTGGCGGTCAAGGGCTCCAGGGTGACCACCGTCCAAGCTTCAGACACGATTGCCACGCTGTCGCAGCGCCTGCGCGAGAAGCGTATCGGCGCTGCCGTCGTGAGCAGCGATGGGCAGACCATCGAGGGCATGATCTCGGAGCGCGACGTTGCCTACGCCGTGGTGGCACACAAGGACAAGCTGCACGCGCTGCCGGTTTCGGCGCTCATGACCAAGACCGTGATCTCGTGCACGCCCCGGGACACCGCCGCAACGGTTGGCTCGACGATGCTGGCGCGCAACATACGCCACCTTCCGGTCGAAGAAGGTGGGCGCCTGGTCGGCATGATCAGCATCCGCGACGTCCTCAACCTGCGCGTCGACGAGCTGCAGAGGCAGGCGAGCCAGCTGCGCGCGTTCGCAAGCCACACAGAGCGCGATCCGCAGGACCGCTAGCTGCAGGAGGATCCTTGCTCGACCTGACTCCGCGCCGAGAGGACCTCGACCCCATCGAGATCGCCTCGCGGGACGAGATCGCAGCGCTGCAGCTCGAGAGGCTCAAGCGCACGCTGCGGCACGTCTACGACAACGTGCCCCACTACTGGAAGGCGTTCGATGCCGCCGGCGTGCATCCCGACCAGCTCACGACGCTGGCCGATCTCGCCAAGTTTCCGTTCACTGCCAAGGACGATCTGCGGGCCAACTATCCCTTCGGCATGTTCGCGGTGCCGCGCGAGCAGATCGTGCGCGTGCATGCCTCATCGGGCACGACCGGCAAGCCGACGGTGGTTGGCTACACGAAGGCTGACATCGAGACCTGGAGCGAGGTGGTGGCGCGCTCGATCCGCGCCGCGGGCGGCCGGCCGGGCATGAAGCTGCACAATGCGTACGGCTACGGCCTCTTCACCGGCGGCCTGGGACTGCACTACGGAGCGGAGCGGCTCGGCCTCGTCACCATTCCCGTGTCCGGCGGCATGACCGAGCGGCAGGTGCAGCTGATCGCCGACTTCGAGCCCGACATCATCACGGTCACGCCCTCCTACATGCTGGCGATCCTCGACGAGTTCCGCCGCTTGGGGTCCGACCCGCGCAAGACCTCGCTGAAGGTCGGTATCTTCGGCGCCGAGCCCTGGACCAACGCCATGCGCGCCGAGATCGAGCAGGCCTTCGATATGCACGCTGTCGACATCTACGGCCTGTCCGAGGTGATCGGGCCGGGCGTCGCCAACGAGTGCGTCGAGACCAAGGACGGCCTGCACATCTGGGAGGACCACTTCTATCCCGAGATCGTCGACCCCGTGACCGGCAAGGTGCTGCCCGATGGCGAACAGGGCGAGCTGGTCTTCACCTCGCTGACTAAGGTCGGCATGCCCGTGATCCGCTATCGCACGCGCGACCTCACGCGCCTGCTGCCGGGCACGGCGCGCAGCATGCGCCGCATGGCGCGCATCACCGGCCGCAGCGACGACATGCTGATCGTGCGCGGGGTCAACGTGTTCCCGACGCAGGTGGAGGAGCAGATCCTGAAGGTGAAGGGGCTCAGCGCCCACTACCAGATCGTGCTGACCCGCGAGGGCCGGTTGGACGAGGCGGAGGTTGTGGTGGAAGCTGCGCCCGCGTCGGTTGGCGAGGAAGCGCGCAAGGCCTCGGCCGCGGAGCTCGGCCACCACATCAAGGGACTGATCGGCATCACGGCGAAGATCAACGTCGTCGATCCCGGCGGTGTCGAGCGCAGCCAGGGCAAGGCCCGCCGCGTCATCGACAAGCGGCCGAGAGATTAGGGCTCCTCCCCCTGGAGGGGGAGGGGCGTTAGCTCGCGCTCGCGGCCTCGACCAGGTGCGCGTGGGCGGCGAGGAGGCCGGGGAGGCGCGAGGGGTCGCCGCGGGCCATGCCGCATTCGGTGCTGATGCCGTCGACGCGCACGTGGCGCCGGGCGGCGGCGAGACGCGCCTTGTCGCCCTCGGCGTCGTCGTGGTGGACGAGGCCGAGGTAGAGCTCGGTGTTCGACAGCTTCAGACCTGCAAGCGGAGCGAAGTAGGCATTGTCGGTGCGGTTCTTGGGCACCGGCATGTGGACGAACTGGATCGGCCGCCTCACGCCGGCGGCGATGGCGTTGGTCATGTCCACCATGATGCCGGTGTCTTTGGGCTGGACCAGGTGCTCGTCGGCGGGGCTACCGTAGCAGAGGTGATAGCCGAGCTCGACGCCGGCAGGCACCGCGTCGCCGATCACCGACAGGACGTCGATCGTCTCCTTGCGGAAATCGATCGGGCCCTTATCGTAGTAGCCCTCCCACGCCAGCACCTCCTGGCAGACGTCCCACTGCAGCGCCAGCCGATCGTGGGGCACGGCGGCGGCGATCCTCGCCACCTCGCCGATCAT
>JBGGME010000396.1:0-4866 GCA_041288195.1 Hyphomicrobiaceae bacterium | reverse complement strand
TCGCATGCCGATGATCTTCAGCTTCATTCAATCGCGCATGGCGTCATCCTTCTCGAGCAGCTGGCGCTCGAGTACGGAGCCGAGAGACGAAGGTTGCGCGTGACCAAGATGCGCGGCATCGCATTCCGCGGTGGCTATCATGACTTCATAATTGAGCGAGGCGGCCTTTCTATTTTTCCTCGGCTCATCGCCGCCGAGCACCACAAGGAATTTCACGGCGATCCCATATCCAGCGGGTCCGAGGGCCTCGACGCGCTCCTGGGCGGCGGGATTCATCGGGGAACCAGCGCTCTCTTCATCGGCGGAGCCGGAGTGGGTAAATCGACGGTGGCCCTATCATACGCGGTCGCGGCAGCCGCGCGCGGCGAATACGCGATCCTGTTTGCATTTGACGAAGGGCTGGGAACCATCTTTGCCCGGGCGGACAGCCTGGGGATCGCCCTTCGCACGCATGTCGACTCTGGGCGCCTGGCAATTCAACAGATCGATCCTGCTGAAATGTCGCCGGGCGAATTTGCGGCGCTTGTTCGTGACGCCGTCGAAAAGCGGAACGCCCGCGTGGTGGTGATCGACAGCCTCAATGGCTACCTGAACGCCATGCCCAGCGAAAAATTTCTGATCCTTCAAATGCACGAGCTGCTGAGTTATCTCAACCAGCTCGGCGTCGTCACGCTGCTCGTTCTGGCACAGCACGGATTGATGGGGCCTATGCAGTCACCCTTGGACATCAGCTATCTGAGCGACACGGTGATTATGCTACGCTATTTCGAAGCCGACGGGACGGTGCGACGAGCGTTGTCGGTGGTGAAGAAGCGTAGCGGGGCACACGAATACGCCATCCGAGAATTTCTCTTGGCGCAAGGTGGCCTTCAAGTTGGCCCCCCGCTCAAGCAGTTCCGCGGTATCTTTACCGGGACACCAACCTACCTGGGCGAGCACAAACCCTTGATGAGCAGCTCCGAAAATGGTGCAGGCGACTGACATTCGCTCGCGCGTCCTGGTCCTTGCACCGACAGGACGGGACGCGGCCGCGGCCCTCGACCAGCTGCGCGCGGCCGGCCTGAGCGGCATCGCATGCGCGGGAGTTTTTGACCTGATCGGCAAGCTCGACGAAGGTGCGGGCGTTGCGGTGATTGCGGAAGAGGCGTTTCGGAACGAGTTCGCAAAGTTGACGGAATGGGTCGCCAAGCAGCCGCCGTGGTCGGACTTTCCGTTCATCGTTATTTCCAACAGCCACTTTGTCGCCAAGGAAGATGCTCGGCGCATCAGCCTTCTCGAATCATTGGGCAACGTCTCGCTGTTGGAGCGGCCGCTCTCGGCCGTGTCTCTCATGAGCGCCATCAAGTCGGGATTGCGGGCGCGGCGGCGGCAAGATGAAATCCGGAGCATGCTGGAGGATTTGCGGGCCGGCGAGGAACGCCTGCGCTTGTTCATAAAGCACGCACCGGCGGCGTTGGTCATGCTCGACCGGGAGATGCGCTATCTCGCAGTCAGCGAACGCTGGATGAAAGATTTCAATCTGACGGGCAATATTACCGGCCGAAGCCATTATGAGGTCTTTCCCGAAATACCCGCGGCCTGGCGGGAGACGCATAAGCGATGCCTGGCTGGTGCAACGGAGAAGTTTGCCGCGGACCAGCTCGTCCGCGCGGATGGTTCGTCCTATTGGTTGAAGCGCGAGATTCGTCCCTGGCGGGACAATCAGGGCCGGATCGGCGGGCTGGTCATTTCCTGGGAGGACATCACTGCAAGCAGGCAGGCCGAGGAACGTCAGCAAATGCTCATGCGGGAAGTTCTACACCGCACCAAAAATCTTCTCGCCGTTATCCAGTCGATCGCAGCGGGCACCTTCAGGCACAACAATGATCCAGCGCAAGAGGCGTTCCTCTCACGCTTGCATGCCTTGTCGAAAGCTCATGGGCTGCTGACGGACGCGTCAGGACTGGGCGCGATGCTGGAGGATATCGTGCGCGGCCAGCTGGCTGGGTTTGCGGGCACCATATCGATCGACGGGCCGGCTGTGCTGCTCAGACCAAGTGCCGCGCAGTCATTCGCATTGGTGGTGCATGAACTCGCCACCAACGCAGCAAAGCACGGGGCACTCTCTCGTCCCACTGGGAGGGTGACCGTGCGGTGGGACATTCACGCCAACGGCTCGACAACTAAGTTGCGATTCCTTTGGCAAGAGACGGGTGGGCCAACTGTCCTGAAACCGTCCGGCAAGGGCTTTGGCACGGTCTTGCTTGAACATGCCATTGCCGGCATCGACAGCGCGCCATCTATTGAGTTCGCGCCCGCTGGATTGATCTATCAGACAGAAACGCCCCTCCACATGCTGACGCCGCTAGAACACGAAGCAGAGATCGCCCCCGCGACTGATTGATCAGGCTTGTGCTGCGCCGTCATTGTCACGCGCCCCGGAGAGCGCGATTAAGGGGGTCGACCTCAACCACGAAGATCGGCAGAGCGTAGCAGGTCCACGTGGTTCCCCCTTCCCGGACGCGTATCCGCTCCATGAACGACATCTGCCGCCGCAGCATCGAGCGTGAGATGCTGGCGCCCGAGTTCTGTGCGGGGGCACGACGGGATGGATCGGAGACGGCGGCGTGGGATGACGGCGGTTCGGCCGCCGGTGGGCGAAGACCTGACGATCAATGTGTGTCTCGACCCAGTCGACTTCCGAATGGGCATCAACGGGCTGTCGGTGCTGATCGAGGCGTCGCTCAAGTACGACCCGTTCAGCCGCAATCTGTTCTGCTTCACCAACAAGCGCCGCAACCAGATCAAGGTTCTCTACTGGGAGAGGAGCGGATTCTGCCTGTGGTTGAAGCGGCTGGAGGAGGAAAGGTTCAAGTGGCCCTCGCATCTGCCGGGGCCGGTCGCGAGGCTGACGCCGGAGCAGTTGGTGTGGCTGCTTGATGGGCTCGATCTGAAGCACCTCAAACCGCATCGGGCGCTGGAATACCGCACGGTGCTGTAGGGCGAGGGGCAAAACAAAGCTGGGCGTGTGGCGGCGCATCCACGCGCAAATCAGCTATGGCGTGCTGGCCATGCCCGAGGCTGCCCCACGTTCTGCCGATCTGCCGGACGATCCGACGACACTGAAGTCGCTGGTGCGCGAGCAGGCGTTCGAGATCGAGCGGCTGAAAGAGGAGCTGCGGCTGGCGCGGCACAAGCAGTTCGGAGCGAGCTCCGAGAAGGCCGATGCCGCGCAAATTCAGCTGTTCAACGAGGCCGAGGTTCTGGGCGCCGCGGCGCCGGCGGGCGAGGGCGACGAGGTCGCCGTGCCCGCACACAAGCGTGCGAGGGGCAAGCGCAAGCCGCTCGATGATCGCCTGCCGCGCCAGCGCATCGAGCACGACATTGCCGATGCCGACAAGCTGTGCCCATGCGGCAGCGGGCAGACACGTCCGCGCATCGGCGAGATCGTCACCGAGCAGGCCGATATCGTACCGGCAAAGGCGGTCGTGCTGCAGCATGTGCGCTTCAAATATGGGCCATGCCGCCAGTGCGATGGCGTGTTTCCGTCGGTGGAGGGGCGGCAGGCTAACGCGGATACGGCTGACGCTGATGCCAACGCCGCGAGCGAGGCGCGCGCCATCATGGTCGCGCCGTTACCCGCCCAGCCGATCCCCAAGAGCCTGGCCGCGCCCGGCCTGTGCGCTTGGATCGCCATGGCGAAGTACGGCGATGGCCTGCCGCTCTACCGGCAAGAGACAATCCTGGCACGATATGGCCTGACGATCTCGCGCGCGACGCTCGCTTCCTGGATGATCAGGCTGGGCGAACTGATCGTGCCCCTGATCAACCTGCTCGAGGAGGTGCAGCTCGGTTACGACGTGCTGCAGATGGACGAGACCACGATCCAGGTCCTTAAGGAGGACGGGCGGGCGGCGCAATCGGACTCGCGCATGTGGGTGCGGCGCGGCGGACCGCCGGATAAGCCAGTGATCCTGTTCGACTATGATCCGTCGCGCTCGGGCAAGGTGGCCTGGCGCCTGACGCAAGACTTCAAAGGCTATCTGCAGAGCGACGGCTTCAGCGGCTATGAGGCCGTCGGCAAACGCGAAGGCGTCGTGCATGTCGGCTGTCTCGCACACGCGCGGCGCAAGTTCGACGAGGCGCTGAAGGCGCAGCCCGTGGGCAGCCGCGGCGGGCTCGCGCTCGAAGGCCTGATGCTGATCCAGAAGATCTACCGGATCGAGAAGGCCGCGCGCGAGGCCAAGCTGAGCCCTGAGCAACGCAAGCAGCTGCGCGACAGCCAGGCGCGGCCGATCTGGGACGAGCTCAGACGCTGGCTCGATGCCAAACGAGGCCACGTACCGCCGCAGATGCTCACCGGCAAGGCCATGACCTACCTCGACAACCAGTGGCCGCAGCTCGCGCGCTCACTCGACGACGGACGGCTCGAGGTCGACAACAATCGCTGCGAGAATGCTCTCAGGCCTTTTGTTCTCGGAAGAAAAGCATGGTTGTTCTCTGACACGCCGGCCGGAGCCGAGGCCTCTGCTCGCCTCTACGGCCTCGTTGAGACTGCCAAGGCCAACGGCTGCGAGCCTTACGCCTACCTGCGCCGCGTGTTCACCGATCTGCCCAAGGCGACGACTCTCGCCGAGATCGAAGCCCTGCTGGCGTGGAACGTCGCTCCACCGGCGACGCAAAGCGTCGCCGCCTGAACCCGCCTCCGTCAAGCGGAGAATGACCGGTGGTCGGCTGAGCGCTTACGGCTCAGAAAGTCGATTCGTGGCAAACGGGAGTTAATCGCAACGTCGACGGCCGCCTCGTCCGACGTGTGCTTGGCTACAACGGACATGCGGTCACGTATCGCAAGAGGACCGACGCCGTGGCCAAAGGTGGCTACAAGGG
>JBGGME010000395.1:0-4780 GCA_041288195.1 Hyphomicrobiaceae bacterium | reverse complement strand
TTCCGGGACATGACCGACGCCTATTTTGCGTCCTTCCGCGGCGGGAATGCCGGGGCGATCGGGGCGATGATCGACTTCTACGGTGGAGCCGGCACCTTCGCCGCCTGGCCGGCCAGGGTGCGCGCGTACGCAATGGAGACGACGCCCGTCAACCTGCTCGATTGGGCCAGCGTGTTCGGATTTCGCGTCTCGCCGACGGACCTGAACGCACTCGATCTGCCCGTCCTGGTGATGCGGGGCGGGAACAGCGATCCGGCCGTGCAGCGTGCCAACGAGCTGGTGAGCGCGCAGGTGGACGGCGCCTCGCTGGTGACGATGCCCGGAGCCGCGCACTTCCTGATCTCGACGCACGCTCCGGAAGTTGCCTCCGTCATCGCCCGGCACGTCGCCCAAGCAGGCGGCACTAGTGGACGTGACTTCTCGGCGCGTTCGTCGATCTTCGAGGCCGCCGAATAGCCTCGAGCCGCGAGAGGCCGGCGTGGCTGCGCCCTCAGCCTCCGCGCCTGGCCTTGGCGAAATCCGGCGGGCGCTTCTCCAGGAACGCCGTGAAGGCCTCCTTGGCCTCCGGGCTCCGCATCAGCACCTTGTACTCGGCCACCTCCTTGGCGATCGTATCGGCGATCAGTGCCGGGTCGCCCTTGAGCAGGCGGCGCGCCGACAGCAGCGCCGCGCGCGGCTTGGCGGCCAGCTTCCTGGCCGCGGCAAGCGCCTTGGCCTCGAGCTCGGCTGCCGGTACGACGGCATTGACGAGGCCAGCCTCGGCCGCCCGCGCCGCGCCCCAGGCCTCGCCCAGCACGAACAGCTCGAAGGCGCGGCCGTAGCCGAGGCGCGTCGGGCCCACCAGGCTCGATCCCGCCTCCTGCACGAGACCCAGGTCGACGAACGGCGTGCGGAAGCTCGCCGCCGGCGTGGCGTACACGAGGTCGCAGTGCAGCAGCATGGTGACGCCGACGCCGACCGCCAGCCCGTCGACGGCGGCGATCATCGGCCGCGTCACCTTGGGCAGACGCTGGATGAACATCTGCGAGGGCGCCACGTCCTGCGAGCCGTCGCGCGAGCGGCGCATGAAGTCGTTGATGTCGTTGCCGGCGCTGTAGACGCCGCCCGAGCCCAGGAACACGTGTGCGGCGATGTCGCTGCTCTTCTCGCCGGCATCGAGCGCCGCCGACATGGCGTCGTACATGTCGCCGGTGAGCGCGTTCTTCTTGTCGGCGCGGTTGAGGCGGATGACCTGCACGCCGTCCTGCACCTTGATCTCGACATCCTGTGTCATGCGCGTTTCCTCGGTTCCCTTGTCGGCTTTTACTTCTTCCATGCCGCGAGTATCGGCGTCATGCGCCGCGCCATCTCGGCGCCGAGCGCCTGCAGGGCCGTCGCCGGCCGCACCATGACCTCGAACTCGACCATGCTTCCCGCCTCGTCGAAGCGGATCATGTCGATGCCCTTGAGGTCCTTGTCGCCGACCCTGGCGCTGAACTCGAGCACGACGCTGCGATCGTCGTCTGCGAAGGTGCGATGGTAGCGAAAATCGTCGAAGGCCTGCACCGCCTGCTGCAGGAAGGCCGCGACCAGCTCTGCGCCCTTGTAGGGCGTGAACGCCACCGGCGAGCGGAACACGACATCGGGCGCGCACAGCTCGCCGACGCGGCTGAGGTCCTCCGCCGCCACCATCTCGTGCCATCTGGCGAGCGTCTTCCCGGCCTTCGCGTCGAGCGGCATCTGGCTCTCCGATCCTTCGCCCGCAACGTTCCCCTGGCGTCATGCCCAGCGAAGCGCGCCGGGACAATGCCAACCATGGACATCATACCGGTGCCGCGGGCGCCCGCTAGGGTGTTCACAGGAACGGGCCGGCACCGGCGTACTGGGTTACGGCCATCGCCAACCGCGCCTCTACCACGCGGTTGATTCATTCACTTCGTTGATGCGTGTCCCACAAGCGTCAGTTCGGCGGAGGCCAGTTAACCTGCTCAACGGAGCCCTTCATCTTCATGTATGCGGTTGAAGAAGGGACTCTGTTGCAATGAGGCGTAAGGCTTCTTCAAGCGTGACGGACGCATGCAAGCGCCACCACTGCCCGGTGTGACGACGCCACATCACGTCGAATTGGGTTTCCACGAGGGATTCTTCCACATGGTCGAGGCGCGTGAACGCCGAGTCGAACTCCTCCCCGAGATTGTCTGGAAACCCCGAGCGGTAGCGCGTGATGAAGCTGTATTTGCTTCCCCGCCATTTGCCGAAAATATCGATGGGATAGTTGAACCGGGTCGGACGGACCTCAGGCAGAAATCGCGGCTTGAGCGTAGTGGCGACGAAGCCCTCGCAAGCGGTCGCAACAGCGGATTTTTCCTCTGTAGTAAGGGCCCTCACCCTTACCCACCTCTTTTCCCGCTCACGCATTCGCGCACCCATTGGTGGTTTCCGGCCTATCTCCCTGCCGGTGAAGGGCCCGGTGCGCTCACTCCCACTCGATGGTGCCGGGGGGCTTGCTGGTTATGTCGTAGACGACGCGGTTGATGCCTTTCACCTCGTTGATGATGCGGGTGGCGGCGCGGCCGAGCACGTCGTGGGGGAAGGGGTAGAAATCCGCCGTCATGCCGTCGGTGGAGGTGACGGCGCGGAGCGCGCAGACGTTGTCGTAGGTGCGCGCGTCGCCCATGACGCCGACCGTGCGCACGGGCAGCAGCACGGCGAAGGCCTGCCAGATCTTGTCGTAGAGGCCGGCCTTGCGGATCTCGTCGAGGAACACGGCGTCGGCCTTGCGCAGGATGTCGAGCTTCTCCTCCGTCACGTCGCTCAATATGCGGATGGCGAGGCCCGGCCCGGGGAACGGGTGGCGCCAGATGAAATGCTCGGGCAGCCCCAGCTCGCGCCCCAGGGCGCGCACCTCGTCCTTGAACAACTCACGCAGGGGCTCGACCAGCTTGAGGTTCATGCGCTCGGGCAGGCCGCCGACGTTGTGGTGCGACTTGATGGTGACGGAGGGCCCGCCGGTGAACGACACGCTCTCGATCACGTCGGGGTAGAGCGTGCCCTGGGCCAGGAACTGCGCGGGTGCTGCGTCGGCACCCGAAGCGCCAGAAGAGGAGCCGCCGCCGAGCTTCCTGGCCTCCTCCTCGAACACGTCGATGAAGAGCCCGCCGATGGTCTTGCGCTTGGCCTCCGGGTCGGTCTTGCCGGCGAGCGCGGTAAGGAAGCGCTTGCTGGCGTCGACATGCACGAGGGGAATATTGAAGGCGCCGCGGAACAGCGTGACGACCTCCTTGGCCTCGTTGAGCCTGAGCAGGCCGTGGTCGACGAAGATGCAAGTGAGCTGTGAGCCGATCGCCTCGTGGATCAGCACGGCGGCCACCGCGCTGTCGACGCCGCCGGAGAGGCCGCAGATGACGCGGCCCTTGCCGACCTGGGCCCTGATCTTGGCGATCTCGGCCGACTTGAAGTGCGCCATCGACCAGTCGCCCGGCAGGCCGGCGATGCGGCGCACGAAGTTGCCGATCAGCTGGCCGCCGCGCGGGGTGTGCGCCACCTCGGGGTGGAACTGCACCGCGTAGAGCTTGCGCTTTTCATCGGCGATGGCCGCGAACGGGGCGCCCTTCGACACGCCCACCACCTTGAAGCCGGCAGGCAGCCTGGTGACGCGATCGCCGTGGCTCATCCACACGGTGTCGCGGTCGCCCTTGGTCCAGAAGCCCTCGAACAGCGGGCTGTCGGCGGTGATGTCGAGCTCGGCGCGGCCGAACTCGCGGTGGTGGCCGCCTTCGACCCCGCCGCCCATCTGCGCCACCATCGCCTGCTCGCCGTAGCAGATGCCGAGCACGGGCAGGCCGGACTTGAACACCCAGTCGGGCGCGCGCGGGGTGCCGAACTCGGTGACGCTGGCGGGCCCGCCCGACAGGATCACGGCCTTGGGTTGCAGCCGCTGGAGGGCGTCCTCGGCGCGGTTGAAGGGCACGATCTCGGAGTAGACGCCCTGCTCGCGCACGCGCCGGGCGATCAGCTGCGTCACCTGGCTGCCGAAATCGATGATGAGGACGGTGTCGGTCATGAGCCTCCCGCAGAATCGGGTTGCACAGGCATGGGGCGATAGACCATCGGCCTGTCTCGGGGTCAAGGCGGGGGAGGTCGTCATTCCCGCTGACGCGAATCTATGCGGCCGTCATTCCCGCGAGCGCGGAGCGCGAAAGCGGGAATCCAGCCGCACAGGGCTTGCAGTTTGGCGCTGGATTCCCGCTCTGCGCTTCGCTTGGCGGGAATGACAGCGGGCGATGCGCCCAATTCCACGCCAACGCGCCATTTGCTATGCAATGGGGACCATGGAACCCATAACCACCAAGCTCAGGCGCACGCGCCTGTTCGCGGGACTGCCCGAGGAGGCCGTCGTCGCGCTGATCGAGCGTCCGGGCCTCGCCAGGGGGGCAGCCGGCGATTCGGTGCCGGCGCGCCACGGCGACCTCGTCGTGCTGCTCGAGGGCGGGCTCGCCATGGTCAGCAACGACGGCGGCGAGCACATCGCGGCCTTCAGCGTCGAGGAGGGCGCGCGCGATCCCGCCATCCTCTACACGATTCCCGCCAATGCCAGGCTCACGCTCAGCCGCCCCTCCGTCTACCTTGTCATCGACGGGGAGCGCCTCGACGACCTCATGAGCGGCCGGCAGGAGGCCAAGAGCCTCTCCGCCCTCGACGAGAGCGTGCGCGGACGCGTCTCGAGCCTGCTCGGTGCCCAGGCCTTCAAGCAGATGCCGTTCGAGCGGCTGGTGCGCTGCGCGGAGGCCATGGAGGAGGT
>JBGGME010000394.1:0-17445 GCA_041288195.1 Hyphomicrobiaceae bacterium | reverse complement strand
CCCTTGTCACTGACCGTGACGGTCGCCTTCAGCGTGATCGGCCCGTCGAAGCCGTCGGTGGTCATCGCGTTCGACCACGAGCCCTTGGGCAGCTTGGCGATCTCGGCCAGCACCGCCGCCCGGCTCTTGTCGCAGATGTGGGCGGCGAGATCGTCGAGGTCGTCGAGGCCGAACTCCTCCATCATCTCCACGAGCCGCCGGCAGCCGACATCGTTGCAGGCCATCAGCGAGTAGACGTCGCCCACCGTGTCGATCGGCAGCCGCGTGTTCGCGCGGATCATCGCCATCAGCGTCTCGTTGACCTTGCCCTCCTCGAGCACCTTCAGGAACGGGATGTAGAGGCCCTCCATGAACACGTCGGTGCCGTCGGGCCCGAAGCCGATGCCGCCGATGTCCATCAGGTGCGAGGTGCAGGAGAACAGGCCGATCAGCTTGCCCTTGTGGAAGCAGGGCGTCGTGATGACGAAGTCGTTGAGGTGGCCGGTGCCCATCCACGGGTCATTCGTAATGTAGGCGTCGCCCGGCTTCATGCTCTCGAGACCGAAGTGGGCGATGAAGTGCTTGACCGATTCCGCCATGGAGTTGACGTGGCCCGGCGTGCCCGTGACCGCCTGGGCGAGCATGCGCCCTCTGCGATCGAACACGCCGGCGGAGAGATCACCTGCCTCGCGCACGATCGAGGAGAAGGCCGTGCGCAACAGCGTCTGCGCCTGCTCCTCCACCACGGCAATCAGCCGGTTCCACATGATCTGCAGCGCGATATCGCCGATGGGCCTGGACATTTGGGGGCGGGTCTCCCTGAAGCAGCCGCGAACCGTCGCACAGGCTCGCCGGCCCCGCAAACTGACGAAGCGTCGCTTCTCGTGGTGCGTGGAGTACGCCAATGATGTAGCAATGGGCGCCGGAAGCTCGAGGCCCTACCTATGCCCCAGACTCTCGTCCGCCTTGCGCTTCTTTGTCTGATGTTTCTCGCGCAGACGGCGTCTCCCGGCGTTGCCGACACCCTCGCGCTCGTCGGCGCCACCGTCTACCCCTCGCCGACGGCGGCCCCAATTCGTGATGCGGTGGTCGTGGCATCGGACGGCGTCATCACCGCGATCGGTCCTCGCAGCGACGTGCAGGTCCCGAAGGATGCGCGCGTCATCGACTGTGCCGGCAAGGCCATCGTGGCCGGTTTCTGGAACAGCCACGTCCACTTCACCGAGCCTGTGTGGAACAGTGCGGCGGGCGGCCCGGCTGCCCCGCTCGAGAAGCACATGCAGGACATGCTGACGCGCTGGGGTTTCACCACCGTCTGGGACATCGGCTCGAACCCGGCGAACTCCGTGCCGCTGCGCCGCCGCATCGAGGCGGGCGAGATCCGCGGCCCCCGCATCTTCCTCGTCGGCAGCCTCTTCCCCAAGGGCGGCCATCCCGTCTATCTGCCGCCCGAGGCGCAACTGCCGATGGCCGCCACACCGGAAGAAGCGGCGCGGATGACCGGTGGCTACATGCAAATGGGCGCCGATGGCTTGAAGCTATTCACGGGCTCTTTCATGGGCGCCAAGCCCGTCGTGAATATGGACGCCGCCATCGCCAAGGCCGCAACCGACGTTGCGCACGCGCAGGGCAAGATGGTGTTCGCCCACCCGCAGAACAGGGCAGGCGTGGACGCCGTGCTTGCAGCGCGCGTCAATGTGCTCGCCCATACGATTCCCACCGAGCCGGGCTACACGTCCGAGCAGCTCAGCCTGTTCAAGTCGCAGGGCACCGCGCTCGTGCCGACGCTCGCGCTGTGGACCAACGTCGTGCGCGAGCCTGCCATAACCGAGCGGCTGGTCGCCTCGGGCGTTGCGCAGCTGAAGGCTTCCGCGGCCAACGGCGGTGTCGTGCTGTTCGGCACCGACGTGGGCTTCACGCAGCTTTACGACACGACGCTGGAGCTCGAGTTCATGCGCCGCGCGCTGCCGGCCGGCGAGGTGCTCGCATCCCTCACCACCGGTCCGGCCTCGTACTTCAAGGCGGAAAAGAAGGGACGCGTGGAGACGGGCTTCGACGCCGATCTCGCCGTCATCGACGGCGACCCCATCGCCGACGTGCGCAACCTCGCCAAGGTCGCCTACACCATCCGCGCCGGGCGGATCATCTATCAGCGGCCGTGAGCGGCGCTGGCAGCCCCATCTAATTCGCGGTCAGAACCAGCGCCTCGCCCGCATCCACGGTCACGTCGAAGCGCGGGGAGACGTAGGTTGAGGTCCCGTCCTCGACGATGAGCGCCGATCTTCCCCTCTCCCCGCTTGCGGGGAGAGGGTTAGGGTGAGGGGCAGCGGCAAACGCGACGGGGGCCTCACGGCGCCCGCTCCGCGATGAAGGCGAGCAGCGTGTCCAGCACGCAATCGATGTTCTCGTAGATGTCGGTGTTGTGGGCAGGGAACACCCGGTAGCCCATCCGTTGCAGCCGCTGCGCCCGCCTGGCATCGGCGGCCGCTTCGGTCTCGGTGCTGTGTGTGCCACCGTCGACCTCGACCACCACCATATGCTCACGACAGAGAAAGTCGACGAAGTACGGCGCGACGGGCGCCTGCCTGACGAACTTGAGGCCGGCGAGGTGGCGATTGCGCAGTCTGGACCAGACCTTCGCTTCGGCCGAGATCGGCTGCGATCTGAGTACGCGCGAGCGGTTCGTCCGCCAAGGCTGCGGGCCGCGCATGGATAGGCTCCTCGGGGCTGGTGCCCCCTCTGGGGCTGCCCCTCACCCTAACCCTCTCCCCGTTCGCGCTGAAGAGGCGCGACGGGGAGAGGGGACTATTTTGCCGTCAGAATCAGCGCCTCGCCCGCATCCACGGACACATCGAAGCGCGGCGAGACGTAGGTGGAGGTGCCGTCCTCGACGATGAGGGCTGGCCCCGTCAGCACCGCGCCGGGCGCCAGGCTTCCGCGCTCGTAGATCGGCACGGTGACGCGGCGGCCGAGGCCGGCGTCGAACACGGAGCGCTCGCCGACGGGCTTCGGCGCGGGCTTCGCCGCGGTGGCAGCGAGCCTTGCCGGCGGCTCGGTCGCCGTGGTGGCGAGCACCACCCAGCTCATGATCTCGATCTCGGCGTTGGGGATGTGGCGGGCGAAGAGGCGCGTGTACTCGCGCTCGAAGTCCGCGCGGAATGTGGCCGCATCTCCCGCGGCCAGCTTGCGGCCTGGCAGCGCCACCGTGATCTCGTGGCCCTGGCCGGCATAGCGCATGAACGCCGAGGCGCGCACCGACACCGCCCGTCCACCTGCCGCGGCGCGGGCGTGGGAGTCCGCCTCCTGCTGCATGGCGCCGACCAGCGCGTTGGCCGCATCCGCATCGAAGGTGGAGAGCCGCATGTAGCGCGAGCGCACGAGCTCGTAGGCCGCCGGCGCCGCCAGGAACCCGACCGCGGAGCCGACACCTGCATCGGGCGGCACCACGACGCGCGCGATGCCGAGCTTCTCGGCGAGCCGGCTCGCATGCAGGGGCGCTGCGCCGCCGAACGCCACCAGCGTGCGCTCGGCGATGTCCGCGCCCCGCTCCACGGCATGCACGCGTGCGGCGTTCGCCATGTTCTCATCGACGATCTCGGCGACGCCCACAGCGGCCTGCTCCGCCGACATGGAAAGCCTGGCGCCGATGCCGGCCGACAGCGCCGCCTCGGCGGGGCCCGAATGGACGGCGATCTTGCCGCCGGCGAAGCGCACGGGATCGATCTTGCCGATGGCGAGGTCGGCGTCCGTCACCGTCGGCTCGGTGCCGCCGCGGCCGTAGCAGGCGGGGCCCGGCTCGGCTCCGGCGCTGTCGGGGCCGACCTGGATGCGCTGCAGGGCATCGATGCGCGCGATCGAGCCGCCGCCGGCGCCGATCTCCACCATCTCGATGACGGGGATGCGCACCGGAAAGCCGCTGCCCTTCTTGAAGCGCGACTGCCGGTCGACCTCGAAGGCGCGGCCCTTGAGCGGCTCGCCGTCGTCGATCAGGCAGATCTTGGCGGTGGTGCCGCCCATGTCGAACGACAGGATGCGCCTCTCGCCGCGCTCGAGCGCGATGCGCCCGGCCAGGATGGCGCCGCCGGCCGGTCCCGATTCGATGAGGCGCACAGGAAAGCGCGCGGCCGTCTCCAGGCTCGCGAGGCTGCCGCCCGAGGTCATGAGATGGATGGGGGCTCCGTAGCCGAGCTCGGCGAGCGCCTGCCGGAGCCTCAGCAGGTAGCCCGACATCAGCGGCTGCACGTAGGCGTTGGCAATGGCCGTGGAGGTACGCTCGTACTCGCGCGCCTCGGGGCAGGCTTGCGACGACAGGGTCACGCTGATGCCCGGGCATACCTCGCCCAGGATCGCGCCCACCCGCTCCTCGTGCGCGGGATTGGCGTAGGCGTGGATCAGCGCCACCGCGACCGCCTCGATCTTCAATCCCGCGAGCCGCTTTGCCGCCTCCCGCACCGCGCCTTCATCCAGGGCAAGCCGCACGGCGCCGTGCACGTCGATGCGCTCGGGCACCGTGAATCTCAGCTCGCGCGGCACCAGCGGCGCCGGCTTGACGATGTTGATGTCGTACTGGTCGAAGCGGCCCTCGTCGGCGATCTCGATGACGTCGCGGAAGCCGTCGGTGGCGATCAGCGCGGTCCTCGCGCCCTTGCGCTCGATGATGGCATTGGTGGCGAGCGTGGTGCCGTGCACGAACACGCCGACGTCGCGGAAGCCGAGGCCCGCCGCATCCAGCACGCCGCGCGTGCCCTCGATCACCGCCAGCTCCGGCGCCTTCGGCGTGGTGAGCACCTTGGCGACGTGGCGCCCGTTGCCTGCCAGCAGCACGATGTCGGTGAACGTGCCGCCGATGTCGACGGCCAATCGCGCCGTGCCCTGCATCTCGCTCATGATCTTCTCAGCCCTGGAGCAGGATCGCTTCGGATGGAGTCACTGTGCCTCGATCGAGACGTAGAGGCCGAAGCGTGAATCCTGCTCGATTCTTTGATTCTAGAGCAAGATTCACGTTTCATGATCGAAGCGATGCGCTTCGATCAGAAACGATCTTGCTCTTGTTGGGGCTATCAGAGCGCAAGCCTCCGCGCATCGCAAGAGATTGCCGCCGCGGCCGGTTGCCCGCGTCAACCCATCACATAGCGCGGCAGCCACAGGGCGACATCGGGATACACCATCAGCAGGGCGATCAGCACGAGCATCGCGAACACGAACGGCAGCGAGCCGCGGATCACCTCGTTGATGGAGCCGCGCCCGCGCATGCCCTGCACGACGTAGAGGTTGAGGCCGACGGGAGGCGTGATGAGCGCGGCCTCGATCAGGATGGTCAGCACGATGCCCCACCAGATCGGGTCCCAGCCGAGCGCGAACACGATCGGCGCGATGAACGGGGTCGTCAGGATCATCATGGAGATGGTCTCCATGAAGCAGCCGAGGATCAGATAGAAGACGACGATCAGGACCATCGTCCCGTATTTCCCGAGACCGAGGCCCTCGATGATCTTGCCGAGACCGTCCGTCAGACCGATGGCGGCCAGCACGAAGTTGAGGAACTGCGCCGCCATGATGATGAGCATGATCATCGCGGTCGTGCGCATCGTGCCCTCGGCAACCGCGCGCAGCATCGACAGCGATACGCGGCGCTCCCAGGCAGCAAGGATGAGGGCAGCAACAACGCCGAGCGAGGCGGCCTCTGTCGGCGTCGCGACACCGGCATAGATCGAGCCGACCACCACCATGAAGATGAACAGGGGTGGGATCAAGCTCGGCAGCACGCGGATTCGGTTGGCCCAGGTCGTCTCGATGGGCGTGCCGCCCTTCTTGCGGTCGATCAGGCAGGCGAACAGCACGATCACCATGAAGAAACCAGCGAGCATAAAGCCCGGCAGGAAGCCCGCGAGATACAGCCGCGGCACCGATGAGTTGGTCAGCAGCCCGTACAGGATGAAGTTGATCGAAGGCGGGATGAGGATGCCGAGCGTGCCGCCGGCCGCGATGGTGCCGAGGAACAGCGGCTCGTTGTAGTTGTGCTTCTTGATCTCGGGGATCGCGACGGTGCCGATGGTCGCCGCGGTGGCGACGCTCGAACCCGAGGTCGCCGCGAACATGGCGCACGATCCGATGTTGGCGTGCATGAGGCCGCCGGGCAGCCACGACAGCCACTGGGCGATGCCGTTGTAGACGCGCTCGGCGATTCCCGAGCGCAGCAGGATCTCGCCCAGCATCACGAACAGCGGGATGGCGATCAGAATGTACTCGCTCGACGAGTTCCAGAGGATCTCGCCCATCGCGCGATGCAGCGGCATCGACGCGTAGAACTGATTGAGCGCCAGCCCCAGCACGCCCATCACGGCCGCAACCGGTACGCTGAGCGCCAGCAGGATGATAAGCAGCAGCAGTGTGGTCGCGATCATCCCTTGCTCCCCGACCCGGATTGCTCGCGTTGTATGCCGAGGCCCTCGAGCTCGCTCTCGATCTCCTCATCCTGCGTGATTGCGCCGGCGACGGCCGCCGCCGTCGCATAGTCGCCGCGCAGCAGGGCCGCGAGGGAACGCAGGAATGCGAGCGCGAGCGCCAGAAAGAACAGCGCGATGCCGGCGAACCATGGGAGCTGTGCCCAGGCCAGCGGCAGGCGTTGCGGCGAATTGGTACGGATTCCCTCGGCGTAGCTCGTGTAGGCCACGTCCCAGGAACGCTCGAGCAGCGCGGCCGCGAAGATGCCGAGCACCAGCAGCGAAAAAAGGTCGAGGAGCGCGCGTGTTCTCGGGCCGAAGTGGATGTAGAGCGCGTCGATGCGCACATGCCCGCGCGTGACGAGCACGTAGGCCATCGACCAGCTGGTCCCCACCGCAAACAGGAACGAGGAGATCTCGTCCGACCCGGAGAAGACGAAGCCGGTGCCCAGGATGGCGCCGACGCCCTTGCGCAGCAGCACCTCGGCGGTGACGATGGCCGCGGCCGCAAAGAGCATTGCGCCGCCCATCCAAACCGCGACGCGAGAGATCGCGGCGACGGCGGTCCAAAGCATGCTCATCAGATGCAATCAGGGCCCGGACGCTCTTGTGCTCCGGGCCCACCCCCCAAGTTGCTGGCTCAGTCGGCCTTGGCGGTCAGGCCGTACTTCTTGCCGACCGTATCGGTCCACTTCGCGGCGCAAGCCTCGCCGCAGCGCTTGGCCCAGCTCTTCAGGACGATGTCGTTGAGCGCGGCGTCGCGTGCCTTGAGGTCCGCCTCCGAGGGCAGCACCAGCTTGAGCTTTCCGGGCGGACCCGCCGGGCAGGGGCCGCCCTGACCGGTCGTGCAGCGCACGCCGTCCTCGGTCTCCGCCTCGACTGCCTTCCACGACTTGTCCTCGAGAGCCTTGAGCTGCTTCTCCAGGAACGCACGCGTCTCGGGCTTCAGCTTCTCCCAGGAGTTGATGTTGACCACCCAGATGCCGACCGTGAAGCCCACCGGCAGACGGAACAGCGTGTTCGTCACCTCGGGCCATTTCGCCTTGTAGGCCGGCATCGTGCCGGTGATGCCGCAGTCGACCACGCCCTTCTCGAGCGCCGGCACGACCTCGCCGAACGCGATGGTCACCGCGGAGGCGCCGAACGCCTTGGCGAGATCGGCCTGCGAGGTGCCCTGCACGCGGATCTTCTTGCCCTTCAGGTCCTCGACGCTCTTGATGTCGCCCCTGCAATAGAAGTTCTGCTCCGGCCACGTGAACGTGCCCACGATCATCGAGCCGTGGCGCTCCTTCATGACCTTCTGCATCTCCGGCATCCAGATGTCGGTGAGCTCGCGGCTCATCTTGAAGGACCGTGCCACGCCGGCGATGTCGACCGCCTCGATGATCGCTCCGCCGTCCTCCACGTAGATCGGCAGCGCCGCGGCGACATCGAACACGCCCTGCTTGAGCAGCCGCAGCACCTCGGTGCCCTTGAGGTTGACCTCGGTCACCGACTTGATGTTGCCCTTGAGGCTGCCGCCCGAGGCGTCCGGCAGCTCCTTGGTCCAGAACGGCTGCTCGAGTTGTTGCCAGTTGGTCAGGAAGTTCCACGTTCCGATGACGTTGAACTCCTTCTTCTCGAGCTGCTGCGCCTGGGCGCTTCCAGCAAAAGCGATCGAGCCGGCAAGCAGTGCTCCGGCCAGTTGCAAACGCATATGAAACCCTCCCAACGCACCCGATCGGTGCTCAGCGTTGCTAGCATCTCTCAAGAACCGCGGAGGTGCAATACCGGCGCCTGCCCATTTCGCCGGCGCTGCGAGCCGCAGGCTGCCGCAGTCGAAATTCATCTATTCCTTCGGCGCGCCCCAGCCGCCGCCGCCCGGCGTCTCGACGGTGACGATCTCACCCGATTGCAGACTGAGCGACACCTTGCCCGGCACGTCCGTCGATTTACCATCCCGGTCGGTGACCGAGTTGCGCCCGGTCGCACCGTCCCTGCCGCCGCCCAGACCGTAGGGCGGAAATCGGCGTCGGTCCGACTGCAGAGATACGCGGGCCTCGTGGCCGATGACTCTCAGCGACCGCACCACGCCGTGCCCGCCCCGATGCCGCCCCTTCCCGCCCGAGCCCTCGCGCAGCTCGTAGCGCTCGACCCTGAGCGGATAGGCGATCTCCAGCGCCTCCACCGGCGTGTTCATGGTGTTGGTCATGTTGCATTGGACGCCGTCCATGCCGTCGCCGCCGGGCCGCCCGCCCTGGCCGCCGGCGATGGTCTCGATGTAGGTGTAGGGCCGGCCGTTGCGCGGATCGATGCCGCCGACCCCGATCAGGTTCATGGTGCCCTGGCTCGCTGCGGGAATGCGGTTGGGCGCGAGCTGGGCGAAGGCCTTCAAGACCGTGTCGGCGACGCGCTGCGTGGTCTCGGTGTTGCCGGCGCACACGGCGGCGGGCGGCTGCGCGTCGAGGAACGAGCCCGCGGGGATCTTGATCTCGACGGGGCGCAGGATGCCGGCGTTGGCAGGGATGGTGGCGTCGGTCAGCACCTTGATGGCGAAGAACGAGGCCGAATGCGTCATCGGCGCGACGGCGTTGATGTTGCCGCGCCGCTGCGGCGAGGAGCCCGCGAAGTCGAGCACGAGCTTGTCGCGCGTCACATCCACCCTGAGCTTGACGAGCACGGGCTCGTCGCTGCTGCCGTCGTCGTCGAGGCAGTCCTCGGCGAGGTAGGTGCCGGGCGGCAGCTCGGCGATGCGCCGGCGCATGCGCCGCTCGGCATAGTCGAGGATCGCATCGAACCCCTCGGTGAGGACGCCCACGCCATAGCGCTCGGCGAGCTCGCCGAGGCGCCGCTCGCCGATGCGGATGGCGGCGAGCTGGGCGTTGAGGTCGCCGCGGCGCTCGGTCGCCGTGCGCACGTTCGCCATGATCAGGCGCATCACGTCGCCTACGAGCTCGCCCCTGGCGTAGAGCCGCACCGGCGGGATGATGATGCCCTCCTGGTAGACCTCCGTCGACCTGCCGGGCATCGAGCCCGGCTCCATGCCGCCGACGTCGGAGTGATGCGCGCGCGTCGCCACGTAGCCGATCAGGTTGCCGCCCGCATGCACCGGCGCGATCAGCGTGATGTCGGGGAGGTGCCCGCCGCCGACGAAGGGATCGTTGACGATCACCACGTCGCCCGGGTCGAGCTTGCCTGTCGCCGCCACCGTCGGCCCGACGGCCTTCAGCATGGAGCCCAGATGGATCGGCACGTGCTCGGCCTGGGCCACGAGCTGCGCCTTGGCATCGAACACGGCGCAGGAGGCGTCCATGCGCTCCTTGATGTTGGGCGAGAACGAGGTGAGCTTCAGAACCGCGCCCATCTCCTGGGCGGTGGCCTCGAGCGCGTTGCGCAGCACCTCGAGCGTGATCGGGTCGAACGCGCGAGCGGGTGACGTCATTGGGAGCACTCCACCAGCAGCACGCCGCTCGCATCGACGCGGGTGCGATCGCCCGGATAGAGCACCGTGGTCGCCGACACCTCCTCGATGATGGCCGGGCCCTCGATCTCGTTGCCGGCGAGCAGCGCCTCGCGCGCCAGCACCTGCGCCTCGGCCCAGCCGCCGCGATCTGCGGGATCGCGGCCCTCGAAGAACACGCGGCGGACCCCTAGCCTGGCCTCGCCAGGCGGCGTGCGTTCGCCCTCGCGCAGCCTCGGCAGCTCCGGCGCCTCGACCTTGCCGACGGCGGTGGCGCCGAAGCCGACGATCTCGATCGGCGCCTCGGGGTCCGCATGGCCGAAGCGGGCGCGGTGGGCGGTGTGGAAGTCTCCGGCCAGGCGCCCCCACGCGCCCGGCGTCTCGACCGCGAAGGCGATCGGCAGCTCGTAGCTCTGGCCGACGTAGCGGGCCTCGACGCGCACCTCGACCCTGCGCTTGTCCGCGGGCACGCGGTCCGCCTCCAGCAGGCGATGGCCGGCGTCGATCAGCCGGCGCGCGATCGCCTCGGCCTTTCCGCCCTCGCCCGCCGCATAGCGGAAGATGTGCGTCTCGATCAGATCGTGGCGCAGGTCGGAGAGCAGCTGCCCCAGCGCGCACAAGATGCCGGGCGTCGGTGGCACTGCCACCCGCGACATGTTGAGCTCGCGCGCCACCGGCGTGCCGTGCATTGGCCCCGCGCCGCCGAACGGCACCAGCGTGCAGCCGCGCGGGTCGTGCCCGCGCTCGACCGAGACCACGCGGATGCCGCGCACGATGTTGGCGTGCGCCACCCGCAGCACGCCGACCGCGGCCGCCACCACGTCGAGCCCGAGCGGACGCGCCACGTGGGTCTCGATCGCCGCATGCGCAGCAGCCGCGTCGAGCCGCATCCTGCCGCCGAGCCTCGTTTCCCCGCCGAGCCGCCCGAGCACCAGGTTGGCGTCCGAGATCGTCGGCCGCGTGCCGCCGTGGCCGTAGCAGGCGGGCCCCGGAACGGCCTCGGCGCTGATCGGCCCCACACGCAGCGCGCCGCCGTCGTCGATCCAGGCAATCGATCCGCCGCCCGCGCCGATGGCATTGATGTCGATCACCGGCAGCCGGATCGGGGTCTGGCCGATCTTGGCGCTCCGCGTCGTCTCCGGCCGGCCGTTGCGGATCAGCGAGATGTCGGTCGAGGTGCCGCCGATATCCATGGTGATGATGCTGTCGGCGCCGATCAGCCCGGCAAAATGCGAGGCAGCAACGACGCCCCCCGCCGGGCCCGACAGCACGGTGTGCACCGGCTTGGCGCGCGCCGACTCCACCGTCATCAGCCCGCCCGACGCCTCCATCACCATGATCGGCTTGTCGCGGGCGACGCCGAGCCCGTTTTCGCGGTCCACGAGCCGCTCCGACAGCGAGCCCAGATACCTGGTTATGACCGGCGTCAGGAACGCATTGAGCACGGTCGTGCTGGCGCGCTCGAACTCGCGGAACTCGCGCAGGATGTCGGTCGAGATGCATACCGTCACGCCGGGCAGGGCCCGCTCCAGCAACGCCTTGGCGGCCCGCTCGTGCGTGGGATTGGCGTAGGCGTGCAGGAACACGACCGCCACCGCCTCCACGCTCTGGGCGCCCATGTCGGCCGCCGCCTGCTCCAGCGCCGCGGTATCGAGCGGCTCGACCTCGCGCCCGCGCTCGTCCATGCGCCCGCCGACGCCGTAGCTCAGCTCCCGCGGCACCAGCGGCGGCGTACGCACCACGTCGATGTCGAACAGGCTCGGCCGGTCCTGTCGCCCGATCAGCAGCAGGTCGCGGAAACCGCGGTTGGTGACGAAGGCGGTCTTGGCGCCCGTGCGCTGGATGACGGCGTTGGTGGCCGTCGTCATGCCGTGGCCGACATAGTCGACCGCCCTGCCGTCGGCACCCAGCTCATTGAGCGTGCGGCGCAGGCTGTCGATGGTACCGAGCTCGCGCGCCTGCGGCGTCGTCGGCACCTTGGAGACGCTGATGCGGCGGGAGGCGGGATCGTAGGCGATACTGTCGGTGAACGTCCCGCCGACGTCCGACGCAATGCGCATTCTCATGGGGTGGCGGCCTCCGCGGCCCGGCAATCAGAAGGCATACTCGCGGTAGAGCGGGGCGGTCTGGCGATCCCAGTCGCGCTCGTAGCGCATCAGGATCTCCTCGGCCGGCGTGGTGCCGTTGCGCAGGATGGCCTCGACCGGCTCGAGGAAGATGCCTTCGTCCTCGCCCCTGCCGTTGGTGCGCGCGCGGCGCGCCAAGCCCGCCTGCGAGATCGCCAGCGCAGCCCGCGCGATCTCGAGCACGCTCGTCGTCCGGAACGGCGTCTTGAGCGCAGACTTTGGCACCGCGTTGCGCAGGCCCTGCCGTTCCTCCGCCGTCCAGTCCTTGACGAGGTCCCAGGCGGCATCCAGCGAGGTGGGGTCGTAGAGAAGGCCGGTCCAGAATGCCGGCAGGGCGCAGATGCGCCGCCAGCGCCCGCCGTCGGCGCCGCGCATCTCGAGGAAGCGCTTCATGCGCACCTCGGGAAACAGGGTGGTGAGGTGATCCGACCAGTCGTCCTCGGTCGGGTATTCGCCCGGCAGCTGCGGCAGGCGTCCCGCCAGGAAATCGGCGAACGAGGCACCCGCCGCGTCGATATAGCGCCCGTCGCGGTAGACGAAGTACATCGGCACGCCGAGCGCGTAGTCGGCATAGCGCTCGAAGCTCATGCCCGGCTCGAACACGAAGGGCAGCATGCCCGTGCGGTTGCGATCGGTGTCGCGCCAAACCTCGCTGCGCATCGACAGGAAGCCGTTGGGCTTGCCTTCCGTGAACGGCGAGCAGGCGAAGATCGCGGTAGCGATCGGCTGCAGCGCCAGCGACACGCGGAACTTCTTGACCATGTCGGCCTCGTCCGCGAAGTCGAGGTTCACCTGGATCGTGGCCGTGCGGTACATCATGTCGAGGCCGCGCTTGCCGACCATCGGCATGTAGCGCGTCATCACCTGGTAGCGCTGCTTGGGCATGCGCGGCGTCTCGTCCAGCGTCCAGTCCGGCGAGAAGCCGACGCCCAGGAAGCCGATGCCCAGCGGCCCGCCGGCCGCGCGCACTTGCTCGAGGTGCTCGTGCGTCTCGGCGCCCACCTCGTGCACGGTCGCCAGCGGCGCCCCCGACAGCTCGAACTGCCCGCCGGGCTCGAGGGAGACCGTGCCGACGCCGGTCTCTCCGCTCGGCCGCTTCAGCGCGATGATGTTGTCGCCCTCCATGATCGGCTGCCAGCCGAAGCGATCGATCAGGCCCTGCATCAGCGCACGCACGCCGCGCGGGCCCTCGTAGGGCACCGGACGCAGCGTGTCGGTGTAGAACAGGAACTTCTCGTGCTCGGTGCCGATGCGCCAGCGCTCCGCCGGCTTGGAGCCCGCCGCGATCCACGCGATGAGCTCATCGCGGGTGCGGACGGTCGGGGCGGGCGCGCTGTCCTCACGGGTGGACATCAGGCTGAACCGTTCTCTCGGGCGAAGGGCATCCCGCCAGAGAGCCCAGCGGACATGGCCCTTGTTAATGGAAAAGGCAGGGGCCGCACAAGCAGTTACCGCCAGTCGCCGAGCGCGGCGTTCACAAGCGCGAGAGCGGCCACGGCCGCGGTATCGGCGCGCAGGATGCGGGGGCCCAGTGAAATGCGCGTGACGAATGGCTGGCTCGAGAGAAGCTCGCGCTCGCTGGCCTCGAAGCCGCCCTCCGGCCCGATCAGCACGGCAAGCGGGCCCGGCGCCACGCGTGCGAGCGCCGTGAACGGACATGCCTCGCCGCTGTCCTCGTCGCAGAAAATGAGTGCGCGGCCTGCGTCCCAGCCGGCAATGACATGCTCCAGCTTCTCGGGTGCATGCAACTTAGGGATGCGCAGGATGCCGCACTGTTCTGCAGCCTCGATGGCATTGGCCGCGAGCCGATCCATGTTGACCCGCTCCGCGACCGTGCGCCGGGTCAGCACGGGCCGCAGCCGCGCCACGCCCATCTCGACCGCCTTCTGCACCATGTAGTCGAGGCGCGCCCGCTTCAGCGGCGCGAACAGGTAGTCGATGTCGGGCCCGCCCTCCTGCTCGCGCATCTTGTCGCCGATGTGCAGGGCCGCGCCCCGCTTGCCGGCTTCTGCCAGCTCGGCCCGCCACTCGCCATCGCGCCCATTGAACGCGAGGATCGCATCGCCGGCCTTCAGCCGCAGCACGTTGCGCAGGTAGTTGGCCTGGCCGGGGCTGCAGGCAACGGTTGCCCCCGCCGCCAGGTCGGCCTCGACGTAGAGGCGTTGCGCATTGAAGTCGTATCGGGCCATGTCCTCACACTAGCGGCATCGCGCGAGCTGCGGCAGCCCTCCAATCCCCGATCCCTGAAACCCGTTGCCCGCAGCCCCAGCACCCGCTTGGCGCGCTTGCGCGCCTCGCGTACCTTCCCGGTCGCATCCGCAATTCAAGCTCCACGGATAGGCCCCATGCTCATCGGCGTCGTAGCGGACGATCTGACCGGCGCAACCGACGTCGCCCTGATGCTGCAGCGCGCCGGCATGAGCGTGGTGCAGGCGATCGGCGCGCCTGCGTCCGCCGAGGCGCTGCCGGAAGCCGACGCGGTGGTCGTCTCCCTCAAGTCGCGCACGTGCCCGGCCGCCGAGGCCGTGGCCATGTCGCTCGCCAGCGCCCGCGCTCTGCGCGCGCGCGGCGCCAGGCAGATACTGTTCAAGTACTGCTCGACCTTCGACTCCACCGACGCCGGCAACATCGGCCCCGTCGCCGACGCGCTGATGGACGAGCTGAAGGCGCCCTCCGCCATCTTCTGCCCGGCCTTCCCCGCCAACGGCCGCGGCATCTACCAGGGGCACCTGTTCGTCGGCAGCCGGCTGCTCAGTGAAAGCTCGATGCGCGACCACCCGCTGACCCCCATGCGCGACTCCGACCTCGTGCGCGTGCTCGGCCGGCAGACGAGGCGCGGCGTCGGCCTCGTGCCGCTTGCCGTCATCGAGCAGGGGCCTGACGCCATCCGCAAGGCCATCGCCAGGGAGGCTGCTGAGGGCCGGCCGTTCGTCGTCACCGATGCGATCCTCGATCAGCACCTCGTGTCGCTCGGCAAGGCGCTGGCCGGCGCGCCGCTGGTCACCGGCGGATCGGGGATCGCCATGGGCCTCCCCGCCAACTTCGGCATCCACGCCGCCGAGGGCCAAGCGACGCCGATGGCAGCGATCGCCAAGGGCCGGTGCCTGGTGCTGTCGGGCAGCTGCTCGGAGGCGACACGGCGCCAGGTGGCCCACGCCATCGCCGCCGGCCTGCCCGCCCTCAAGCTCGAGCCGCTGCGCCTCGCCGCCGGAACGCAGGATGCCTCCGGCGCTGCCCGCTGGCTCGCCGAGCAGCCGGCAGACAAGCCGGCCCTCGTCTACGCCACGGCCGAGCCCGCCGCCGTGCGCAAGGCGCAGGAGGCGCTCGGCATCGCCAAGGCCGGCGCCCTGGTCGAGGAGGCGATGGCGGAGATCGCAGCCATCGCGGTCAAGCGCGATACCACCCGCCTCATCGTCGCGGGCGGGGAGACCTCGGGCGCGGTTGTGGCCGCACTCGGCGCCCGCGCGCTCGCCATTGGCCCCGAGATCGACCCCGGCGCGCCCTGGACGCGCGTGGTCGACGGGCCGGCGATCGCGCTGGCGCTCAAATCCGGCAACTTCGGCAAGGACGATTTCTTCACCCGGGCCTGGACCCTGATCGCATGACCGACGAAGCCGAGCTGCGCGACCAGATCGTCGACCTCTGCCGCAGCCTGTTCGAGCGCGGCCTTGCCCACGGCAGCGCCGGCAACGTCTCCGCCCGCCTCGACGCCAATGTGCTGGTGAGCCCGACCAACAGCTGCCTCGGCCGCCTCGACCCTGCGCGTCTCTCCAAGGTCACGCTGGCCGGCAAGCACGTCGGCGGCGACAAGCCCTCCAAGGAGGCGCCGCTGCATCTGGGCATCTACCGCGAGCGCGCCGATGCCGGCGCGATCGTGCACCTGCACTCGACCTACGCCACCGTGCTGTCCTGCCTCGCCGATACGGACCCGCAGGACGCCATGGCGCCGATCACGCCCTATCTGATGATGCGCGTCGGCCGCGTGCCGATGGTGCCCTATCATCCGCCCGGCAGCGATGAGCTGGCCGAGGCCGTGCGCGCCATGGCCGGCAAAAACCGCGCCGTGCTGATGGCCAACCACGGCTTCGTGGTGGCGGGCAAGACCTTCGAGGACGCCGTGTTCAACGCTGAGGAGCTCGAGGAGAACGCCAAGCTCCTGGTCCTCACCCGCGGCCAGCGCCTGCGCCTGCTCGCGTCAGCCGACATCGCCGCGCTGGAGGCCAGGTTCGGGAAGTAGGATGTGTGATCGGTAGCGCCCGAGCTCGAGATTGGAAACACGGCTCGGGCAAACCGATCCGTATTCAACGGTCAAGCCGCTGGAAGGCCGAGAAATTCGCGAACTGCAGCTGCGGCCGCAGTCGCGTCTTGCTTGTCTCGGGCCGACAGCGTCCAGCCGCCCCCCTCCCGCAGGATCAACATCGTGCTGCAGATCTCGGCCTTGGACGCCGGATCAACGTCGGTATTGACCCTTGCTTGCGTGATCGACGAGATCTGGCGCTCTAGCGGCTTTCTCGCCCAGAACAACAGCTTGCGCTGCAAGACTGCCGTGCCGGCGGCTTTGTCGAGAAGGATTGACGTTGAGCCTGAGCGCAGGAGCAGGCGCTGTGGAGAGCTTTCGATTGCGATCATCGGGCTTGCCTCCGCTATGTGCATCCCCTGGAAACTTAGCGGCAAGTGCAGGCGAACAATCGGGATCAATATATACTGAAATATCGGCGTGTCATTCCGGCGCTTGCTTGCGCCAGCCGAGGCCGACGTCCGGCCACCACCGAGGTTCGAATTCTCTGGGAACGGCTCGTTATTCAGCTGGTGCCGGCAGGCGATGCGCATCGGCCGCTGGTGGCGTGACGCTCGCCTCCCCCGTGGGCCCCACGAAGCGGGAGAAGATGCGCCAGCCGAGGTGGGCGACGTCGTCCATCACGGCGAACACCGCCGGCACGAACACCAGCGACAGCAGCGTCGAGGAGATCAGGCCGCCGATCACCGCGATCGCCATCGGTGCGCGGAACTCGCCGCCCGAGCCCATGCCGTAGGCGGACGGCAGCATGCCGCCCACCATGGCGATGGTGGTCATGATGATGGGCCGTGCGCGCTTTCTGCCCGCATCGACGATGGCCTCGGTGCGGGCGATGCCGCGCTTCATCTCCTCGACCGCGAAGTCGACCAGCATGATGGCGTTCTTGGTGACGATGCCCATCAGCATGAGGATGCCGATCACGACCGGCAGGCTGATCGGCTTGTGGGTGATCGCCAGCGCCACGATGGCGCCGCCGATCGACAGCGGCAGCGAGAACAGGATGGTGATGGGTTGCAGGAAGCTGCCGAACAGCAGCACCAGCACCGCATAGACCATCATGATGCCGGCGCCCATGGCCTTGGCGAAGCTCTCGAACACCTCGCCCATGACCTCGGCATCGCCGAACTGCTTGAGCTCGACGCCCGCGGGCAGCTTCTTGGC